>SXPB01000277.1 GCA_005776475.1 Planctomycetia bacterium | reverse complement strand
TTGCTGACGGCGAAGCCGTCGACGTTCGCGGTGTCGAGCACCAACGCCTGGCTCGTGAACGACGCGCCGACGAGGGCCGGATTCGTCGGGATCGCGATCGGCAGCGAGTGACCACCCGTGCCGGGCAGGCCGGCGGTTCCTGCCGTCGCGAACGGCAGCACGATCGGCGCCACCGCCGGCCACAGCACCGCGCCACCGAGGGGCACGGGCATCGGCGCCGCGAACGAGATTCCGAGTGCGCCGAGACTGCCACCGACGGCGTGCGTCAGCTGCAACGTCGTCACTGCACCCTGGAACGGCAAGCCGTTCGCTTCGAGTCGCGGCACGATTCCGCCGGCCCCGGGAGTGCCCGTGCCGAGCGTCGAACTGCCGAGCCCGACATACACGTGGAAGTTGCCGTAGGTCGTCGGTGGGCTGTAGGTCGTGACGAGGTGCACGTTGCGCCGCGGTCCGGGCCACAAGCCACCGCTCACCGAGCCGCCGACGAGTTGCCAGGTGTTCCCGCCGTCGCGCGACGTGACCACGCCGAGCGTGTCGCCGGGATAGAAACGCACGTAGACGACGCCGTCTTCGACGAGGACTTGCGTCTGCCACGATACCGGGGAAGGCAACTGCAACGGGCTCGCCGGCCACGTCAGCCCCCCATCGTTGGAGACACTGACGACGTAGGTGTTCGCACCGAGGCCAGAAAACTGCTCAGTACCGACGGCCGCCATCCGCGTGCCTTCCTGGGCAAACCGCTGGGGAAACGGCATGCCGGGAATCGTCTTTGGCACCCAGGTAGCGCCGCCGTCCGCGGAATGCAGCAGCGAGTTGCCGACACTCGGACGCACCATCAGGTGGGTGCCGTTGCTGGTTGCGGTCTGCATCGACGGCGCCACCAACGTCTCCGTCGGCAACCACGAGGATCCACCGTCCGTGGAACGCTGGCGAACTGCGCCTGTGCTGCCGCTGTTCCACAGCACATCAATCACGCTGCCATTCCGGAAGCAGTGCAGAAAGCTGCCGCCGTTCGTGTAGGCAGAGACCTGCTGGGCCGGCTGCCAAACCACGCCGCCGTCGAGCGAACGCCGACAATTCAGTTGGTTGCCCCGCAGCCACAGCACCAACACATCCAGGCCGTCCGCGAGGGCGGCCACCGTGCCGGTCCCTGGCGGGCTCGCAACCGCGAACAGCGGTGCAGTGCTCGACCAGGTGGTGCCACCGTCCGCGGAACGCCAGTAGACGGGGCCGACGCTTTGGTCGCTGCCGACTGCGATCAGGACGCCTGGTCCGGCCAGTGTGGCGGCGAACGACGTGTCCTCGAGGTAGCCCCCGAGCGCGACCTCACGCAACGGCCAGGTTCGACCACCGTCCCGTGAGCGCGCGTACCGCAAGCCCTGGTTCAGTGCGGGTGGGCCAAGGCCGAGCACGTGCACGTCATCGCCGTCATGCAGGGCAAGCAGGTACTGCTGCTGCGTGGTCGGATTCAGCCAGGTGGCGTGCGTGGGAACCTGGCCCAGCGCCGTCATCGGCAGGCCGAGCCCCAAGGCCGCGATCAAGGCGAGGGAACGCATGGTCGTCGCATACTACCTGTTCGTCACCGCAACCACGTCTCGAGCGCGTTGCTGACCACAAAACCGTCTGGGTTCGCGCCATCGAGCACCAGCCCCTGGCTCGTGAACGACATGCCGGCGAGGAACGGGTTGAGTGGGATCGCGACCGGGAGTTGGAATGTGCCTGCGCCTGGCGCGCCGACGGCACCGCTGGTCGCAAACACAAACAGCAACGGCGCCGTCGTCGGCCACACGATCGCGCTGCCGAGTGGCAATGGTGCGGGCGGTGCGAACGACACGGCGAGTCCGCCGGCACTGCCGCCAACCGCACCACTGACCTGCAACGTCGTGGTCGTTCCTTGGAACGGCAAGCCGAGGGCTCGCAGGCGCGGGGTGATGCCGCCGTTGCCCGCCGTGGCGATGCCGAGCGTGGTGCTGCCGATTCCTGCATAGGCGTAATAGCCGGTGCCGAGCGTGCTCGGATTGGTGCCGCGCACGATATGCACGTTGCGATCCGAGCCAGGCGAAAGGCCGCCACTGACTGGGCCGAGGACGAGCTGCCACGACGCTCCGGCGTTGTGCGACGTCACGACGTTCAACGCGTCGCCTGGCCAGAATCGCACGTAGACGCTGCCCGCTTCGACCAGCACTTGCGAGTTGTAGTTCACCGGCGATGGCAGTGTGAGTGCGTTGCCGACCCACGCCTGGCCACTGTCGATGGAAACGCGGACTGCGTAGGTGATGGCGCCGAACGACGGCTGGGTCGTGGTGCCGAGCACCGCGAGCAGCGCGCCTTCTCTCGCCATTGCGCTCGGAAACGGCACACCCGGAATCGAGTGCATTACCCACGTCGCTCCCCCATTCGACGACCGAACGATTCCCGAACTGGTGGCGACAAGCAGGTTCGTGCCATCGCTGGAAGCGACCTGCACGGCGCCGCCGGGGACCAACGCGGGTGCCGGCAACCAGGTGGCGCCGCCATCGGTGGAGCGTTGGTGCCACGCGTCGAGGAAGCTGTTCCACAGCAGGTCGATCGTGTTGCCGTTGCGGAAGGCGTGCAGTCGATCCGAACTGCTGTTTGGTCCCGGAGCGACCAATGTGTTGATCGGCAGCCACGTGGCGCCACCGTCTGTGGACGTTCGACACACGAGTTCGCCGACGTTGCTGCGCAGCCACGCGACGGTGACGTTGGGGCCGTTCGCGAGCAGAGCGATGCCGCCAATGCCGGTTGTCGGTGTTGCGAACAGCGGCATGCCACTCGCCCACGTCGTGCCGTGGTCGGTGGAGCGCCATAGGGTCGGCCCCGCGAAGAGGTCGAGACCGACCGCGAGCAGTTGGCCCGGACCGGCGACGTCTACGGCGAAGGTGGTCGACAGCGCGGTGGCGAACGGGCCGAGTGGGACTTCGCGCAGCGGCCACGTGCGTCCGCCGTCGCGCGAGCGGGCGTGCAGCAGCGTGCCACTGCCGGAAGCGATCGCGTGCACATCGTCGCCGTCGTGCACGACGATGGGATAGCCCGTAGCAAGCGTCGGATTCAGCAAAGTCGCGTGGGGTGGCACTTGGGCCACTGCGAACGACATGATTGGCGACAGCAGTCCGCAAGCGAGCCACGGCGGCAGGGGCACCATTCTCCGAGACTACCATTCCACTCCGAGCCCAGGAAGGTGGCGAAGCTTGCTCCCTCAGGCTGGAACGGCGGCGACGCCCGCCGCACAATCTTCGGCCCGCTGCTGCGCATTCGGCGCCGCGCCATCCGGCGCGGAAACCACATGACCGCGACTCCTCCTCCCGCTTCGCCGACTCCTTCTCCGAGCCCGGCTCCCACAGCGACCCAAACCCAGGCTCCGGCCCCGCCGCCGGAGCGCGCCCCGGAGAGCGTGATCATCCGGCCGTGGCCGAAGGTCGTGTTCCTCTACCCCACCTTCCTCTGCGCTTCGATCTTCTTCCTGTTGTCGTGGCTCGGCATCGGCAAGGCGGAAGGCCAGGTCGGCTCGGCGGTGCTCGGCAACACCTTCATGCTGGTGCTGCTGCTGAACCTGCTGGTGTTCTCGTTCGACTTTTCGCGCATCAAGTCGATCACCATCGTGATCTCGATCATCGCGATCGTGCTGGCCGTGTTGTGGCTCGACACCAAGGCCGACCTCACCGGCTATCTCGGCAAGCTGTTCGGCAGCATCGACATCCAGGCCAACACGGGCTTCTACGGCTTCTTCGCCGCCGGGCTCGGCTTCCTGTTGCTGCTGGTGTTCGTCAACACGCGCTTCAACTACTACGAAGTCAACGCGCGCGAGATCCTGCACCACCACGGCTACCTCGGTGACATCCAGCGTTGGTCGACCGAGGGGCTCGAGATGAACAAGGAGATCAGCGACGTCGTCGAGTTCCTGCTGCTGCGCAGCGGCCGGTTGATCTTCCAGCCCGCGACTTCGAAGAAGGCGATCGTGCTCGACAACGTCGCCAGCGTGAACCGCATCGAGCAACAGGTGAACGACCTGCTCAGCGTCGTCGCGGTGCGCTTGAACCAGCAGCCAGGTCCCGGCTAAGGCGAGCGTGACGATCCTCCTCGCGGTCGGCGACTGTTTCGCCGCCTTCCTGCTCGGACCGGTGCTCGCCGAGCTGCGGGCGCGCGGCGTCGCGTTCCGGGTCGTGGCCGGGGCGCCGGAGCGAGAGGTCGCAAGCCTGCGCGCGCAACTTGGGAACGATGCGACTGTGCACGTCGTCGCCGACGAAGGCGCGGCGGATCGGTTCGCGAGCGAAGTCCTCACGGGGTCCCTCGCCTGCGTCGCCCACCTCGGTGCAGGCGTCCTCACGCGCCGCCTCACGTTGCTGGCACGCCAGCGCAACGTGCGCGTGGTCGGACTCGACGGCGGCGTGCGAGCCTTCGGACGGCCCGCCGGGCTGGCCCTGGCGAGCACCGGGTGTGTTGCCGGCGAACTCGAGCGGCTGGCGTTGGCGGAGCACGATGTGCCGGCGCACGAGGTTGCGGTGGTCGGCGATCTGGTTGCCAAGGCACTTGCCGCGTTGCCGTTGCCTTCGCAGGCACCGCCGAAGGGCCTCGCCACGCTGCTCGAGCATGCAACCGCCGCCGATCCTCTCCTGTTGGAGATGCTCGAGCGCGGCGGCTGGCCGCAGCGGGCGGCGTTGCCCGAGCATGCCGGCGTGGCGGCGTGGATCGCCCGCGCGGCCGCGGCGGAAGTCGTGCTGACGGATTCGATCGCTTGGCAGCGCGTCGCGGTGGCGTTGGGCGTGCCGTGCGTCGTCACTCCGGCGGCCGGCTTGTGGGCGCCCGGAGTCGCCGCCGGACTGGTGACGCAGATGGAGCCCAATCTCGGCGCCGTGCTGCGCGTCGTTGCGCGGGCCGCCCGAGCCGGACGCGGACCCGGGCCCGTCGCGAACGAATCCGCCGCGCGCATCGTCGATGTGCTGCAGGGGGTGCCGAAGGCGACCGCATTCCCGCTGCCGAGCGAGGGCGACGCCACCGGCCGCACTTTCGGCAACGACGAAGCGGCACTGGTCGCGATGGTCCTGCAGCGTGGCACGCTGAACAGCACGCGCGGCACGATGGTGACGACGTTCGAGAAGCGCTTCGCCAGCTGGGTCGGCAGCCAGCACGCGATCGCGTGCGCCTCGGGCTCGGCCGCGGTGCACTGCGCGATCGCCGCGCTGCAGTTGCGACCGGGCGACGAAGTCGTGACGACGCCGATCACCGACATGGGCGCGCTGACGCCGATCTTGTACGAAGGCGGCGTGCCGGTGTTCGCCGACGTCGATCCGGTCACGCTCAACGTCACCGCCGACACCGTGCGCGCGCAGCTCACCGACCGCACCCGCGCCATCGTCGTCACCCACCTGTTCGGCAACCCGTGCGACCTCGACGGGCTGCAGGCGCTGGCGAACGAACGTGGCCTCGTGCTGATCGAAGACGCGGCCCAGGCGTTCGGCGCCACGTGGCGTGGCCGCAAGGTCGGCACCGTCGGCCGCATCGGCACCTTCTCGCTGCAGCAGGGCAAGCACATCACCACGGGCGAAGGCGGCATCGTCGTCACCGACGACGCCGACGTCGCGCGGCGCGTGTTCCTGTACGTGAACAAGGCCTGGGGCTACGGCGACAAGAAGCCCGACCACTACTTCCCGGCGCTGAACTACCGGCTGACCGAACTGCAGGGCGCGGTGGCGCTCGGGCAGTTGCCGAAGCTCGCCGACGTGGTGGCCGCCCGGCGCACCGTCGCGGCGACGCTGCAGCAGGCCCTGGCCGGGGTCGAAGGGCTGGTGCTGCCGCGCGACCCGGCGCATGGCACGCACAGCTGGTGGAAGTTCGCGTTCCACGTCGACCGCAGGCTGGTGCCCGGTGGCCCGCGCGCGCTGGCGACGAAGCTGCAGGCGGCCGGCATCGCCTGCGCGCCGCACTACATCCAGAAGCCGGCGTTTCAGTGCGAGCTGTTCCGCGACTGGCGCACTTCGCCGGTGACGTGGCTGCCGCTGCAGCACAATCCGCGGCGCGAACGCGCAGCGGCGATGTTCGACCCGGCGCACTACCAGGGCGCGCTAGGCGGCCTCGACAGCGTCGTCGTGTTGCCGATCAACGAACGCTACACGCAAGCGCACTGCGACTACGTGGCCAACGCGATCCGCGCCGCGGTCGGAGCCCTGCGGCATGGCTGAGTTCCCGCTGCAGATCGCGATCGTCGGCGCCGGCGGCATCGCCACGTCGTATGTGCAGGCGATGCGGCAGGTGCCTTCGTTGCACCTCGCCGCGTTGGTGGATCCGTCGCCACCGGCCCGCGCCGCGTTCGCGGCCGACGCGCCGGGGTTCGCCGACCTCGATGCGCTGTTCGCCGCCGGACTGCGACTCGACGCGGCGTTGGTGTTGGCGCCGCCGGTGCATCACGAAGCACTCAGCATCCGCCTGCTCGAACACGGGCTGCACGTTCTGTGCGAGAAGCCGCTGGCTCCCACGATCGCCGCGGCGCGCGTGATGTTGGCGACCGCGCGCGGCCACAACCGCGTACTGATGATGGGCAGCAAGTTCCGCTACACCCCTGACGTCGCGGCCGCCAAGGCGCTGCTCGACCGGCAGTGCTGTGGCGACATCGTGATGTACGAGAACGTCTTCTGCTCGCACGTCGACATGACCCGGCGCTGGAACGCGCACGCGCCGACGAGCGGCGGCGGCGTGTTGATCGACAACGGCTGCCACTCGGTCGACCTCGCGCGCTTCCTGCTCGGACCCATTGCGCGCGTGCAGGCGCAGTTCGGCCGCCGCGCGCAACCGATCACCGTCGAAGACACCGCCCGCATCCTGTTCACCAGCAGGAGCGGAGCGCTCGGCTCGATCGATCTGTCGTGGAGCGTGCACAAGGAGACCGACGCCTACGTGCGCATCCACGGCACCGCCGGCACGCTCGAAGTCGGCTGGAAGAGTTCGCGCTGGAAGCAGAAGGGCGGCGCCTGGCAGGCGTTCGGCAACGGCTACGACAAGATCGCCGCGTTCGCCAACCAGCTGCGCAACTTCGCCGGCGCGATCGCCGGCACCGAGCTGCCGGTGATCAACGATGCCGATGCGTTGGCGTCGGTGGTCGTCGTCGACTGCGCCTACCGTTCGGCGACCGAAGAACGCTGGCTCGCAGTGCCGTTCGAACCGAGCCTCGGCTGAACAGGAACCCATGGACGCCCGCACGCCCCGCATCCATCCCACCGCCATCGTCGAGCCTGGCGTCGAACTCGGCCCCGGCACGTCGGTGTGGGACAGCGTGCACGTGCGGCGCGGCGCCCGCATCGGGCGCGACTGCATCGTCGGCGAGAAGACCTACATCGCCTACGACGTCGTGGTCGGCGACCTGTGCAAGCTCAACGCGAACGTCTATCTGTGCGCGGGCGTGACGCTCGAGACGGGAGTGATGGTCGCGGCGCACACGGTGTTCACCAACGACCTGCTGCCGCGCGCAACCGATCCCGATCTGCAGGGCCTGCAGACCAGCGCCCCCACCGAAGCGACGCTCGCCACCACCGTGCGGCGCGGTGCCACCATCGGCGCCAACTGCACGATCGGCCCGGGCCTCGAGCTCGGCGAGTTCTGCATGGTCGGCATGGGCAGCGTGGTCACGGCGAACGTGCCGCCGCATGCGCTCGTGCTCGGCAACCCGGCGCGTCTGCACGGGATCGTCTGTCGCTGCGGGGAAGTGCTCGCGCGCGCGGTCGCCGGCACCGTGCCGAGCGGTGAGCACCGCTGCGCGTGTGGGCGCAGCGTGCGCTGGCCGACGACCTAGGCCGCGTTCACGGCGCGTAGAAGCTCGGCATGCAGTAGTACCACTTGTTCCAACGATCAGGGTCGGCGACCGTGCCGCGGAGTTGCGCGCCGTAGAACAGCGCCTTCTGCCGCACGCCGGCATCCGGCGACAGTTCCTGCAGCAGATGGAGCCCGCCGATCAGGAACGTGTGCGCGCCGCCGAGCGGCGAGTCGCCGAACTTGATGCTCTGCGACAGCCCATCCCAGTAGTTCGCAGGCACCGGCGTGCCGTTGTGCGACGCCGGCACGTAGTAGCGCAGCCCGTTGGCCACGAAGCCGAACTGCGGATGCTGGAAGTTGGTGACCCACGAGTATTCGACCGTCGTCGGCACGTCTTCGGCGATGTCGAGCAGGATCTGCTCGTTGAACGACTTGTAGGCGCCGAGGAAGCCGTAGAGCACGGCCCCATGCTGCCAGGGCATGAAGAACTCGTGGTTCATCGGATAGCCCGTGGCCACGTAGTTCGGCTGGAAGGTCATCGCCTTGCTCGCATGCAGCTTCTTGCGCTGCGGCTCGATGATCTCGTTGACGCGGCGCATCGCGAACTGCTTGAGCGAAGCGTCCTGCGTCGCCTGGTAGCACTGCGCGAAGCCCTGCATGCACCAGCCTTCGGCGCGCGCCGGCTGGATGTTCGCGGTGTAGTAGAACGACAAACGCATCAGGCCCTTCAAGCTCTGGCCGAGCTGGCGCAGTTCTTCCTTCGCCCAGGCGTCGCCGGTCAGCGTCCAGTAGTCGAACACGAGGTCGGTCGACCAGTGTTCATGGTCGAAGTGCTCCCAGCCGTGCGCGCGCGGTTGGCCGAGGCTGAGCGAGCGGTACTGCGGCCACGGATCGGCATCGCGCAACGCCCGCCGGCCGAGGCTCTCGCCTTGCACCGCGAGCATCGGCGTGCCGTCCCACAGGATGATCTGCTGGTCGGCGCCGACCTGCAGGTTCCACAGATGGTACGGACGCATCGACTGCGCCCACGCCATCTGCTCGAGCTTCAGCACGAGACCGTGGCACTCGCCCTGCACTGCATGGGCGAACTCAGGGCTGAGCGGGTGGTTGCGCGGCGTGCCGGTGGTCGCCGTCACCTTCGCATCCCCGCGCGAGCCCCAGGTGCCAAACCACGCCGAGTTGCTCCACGAATCGAGTTCGCCGCGGGCGCGCGCATTCGCGTCGCTCGGACCGACAACCGGCCCACCGAGCAGGCCCGCCGCCTTGCACTGTCCCCATGCCGCCTGCGTTGCCAGCGGATAGAGCGGCTTCTGCAGCATCGCGTTCGCGGTCGCCTGCCAGCGCGCCAGTTCGACCGACGAAGCGCCCGGCGGCTCCATGCGCAACAGGAAGCGATAACGCCGCGTCTGCGCATCGGCCAGGAAGGTGTCGGTCAGCACGCGATGGGCCGGATAGCTGCCGCTCAGGGTCTCCAGCGAACCAATGCCCTCGGTGCTGGCGCGGTACGGCATGATCGCCGTCGCTCCCTTGCACAGGAACCAGGCGCCGCGCACGTCGGCCGTGCCGAGCGCGCGCAGGTTCTTGTCGGTGTTGCCCGGCGCCACCGCATCGGCACCGAGGTAGTCGTTGCCGAGGATCCAGTCGACGACCACGAACGGCATGTCGCGGAACTCGGTGACGTAGTACGTGGAAGTCAGGTAGTCGCGGCCGATGCCGGTCTGGCCCGCCAGCACCGTGTGGTAGGTGCGATGGCGCGTCGTCTGCAGCAGCGGGGACGTCTTCACCACGGTGCCAGAACCGGTCGCGAAGCTGCGGTAGCCGACCTGGAACGTGTCGCGCACTTCGGCGCCGATCTCGAGTCCACTCCACAGCTGCTGCACCCACGCGTTGCGAGCGAAGGCGCCGGTCATGGCCGGTTCGTCGCGGGCGACCACGTAGTCCTTGACCTGCCCCGGCTGCAGCGCGTCGGTGAACTGCGCCTGCGCGACCTTCACCTTGCCGTCCGGCCAGTACTGCAGGGGCAGCCACGCGGTCTGGTGGCCGCTGACGACGAGGTTGGCGAGCGCCGATTCGGCGTAGCCGCCGGCCGGGAACGGAATCGAAGCCTGGATCGTCTCGGTGCGGGCGACCGTGGATTCGTTCGCAACCGAGAAGTCGAGCGTGATGGCAAGCGGATTGCCGGCGCCACCTGGGCCGCTCGGGCCACCGCCAGAGCCAGGATCGCCCGAGCCGCCGCCGCCACTGTTGTTGCCACCACCCTCACCGCCGCCACCACCGCCACTACCACCACCACCGGTGTCCGTGGTGCCAGCGCCACAGGCTGCGAGCACGGCGAGGGCGAGCGCCGCCACGCCATGGGCACAAGGAAGAGACAGGTTGCGAGTCATGGTTGCCTTGGGGTCGGGGTCGCCCTTTCCGAGGGAAAGCCCCGATCGAGCCAGGTCATCGTCACGGATGCCGGGCGGCTGGAAGGGCGACGCCGGCTGCGTATCAAACTGAGCTTGCGGGCAGTCCCGGGTTGGCTACCGTGCGGCATCCCACGCGAGAGTGGCGGAACTGGCAGACGCACGGGTTTTAGGTGCCCGCGAGCGCAAGCTCTTCAGGGTTCAAGTCCCTGCTCTCGCACCACGCAAGTAGCCAACAGCCAGAGGGTGGTAACCGTCTTCGCCCTCGCTAGTCTGTCTGCCCCCTCAACCGAGAACGAACGCACAAGAAGCGCCCATGACGCACGTCATCGCCCAACCCTGCATCAATGTGAAGGACAAGGCCTGCGTGGATGTCTGCCCGGTGGATTGCATCCACAGCGACGACAACAGCCCGCAGTTCTACATCAACCCGAACGACTGCATCGACTGCACGTTGTGCGTCGATGCGTGCCCCGTTCGCGCGATCTTCGCCGAGGAAGACCTGCCGCCGGAGTGGGCGCAATACTCGGAGATCAACAAGGTCCACTTCGGCAAGTAGTCTCGTCCCGCCGGCCGAAGCCGGCGTTTGCCCCGGGTACCCTTTGGACCGCTACAGCCGACAACAGCGGGTCGCGGGCATCGGCGAAGCCGGGCAGGCACGCCTTCGGCGCAGCGCGGTCCTGGTGGTCGGCTGTGGCGCCCTGGGAACCCACGCGGCGGATGCGTTGACGCGCGCCGGCATCGGCGAGCTGTGGCTCGTCGATCGCGATGTCGTCGAATGGTCGAACCTGCAGCGGCAGGTCCTGTTCACCGAAGCCGACGCGGCAGCGGGAACGCCCAAGGCCGTGGCCGCCGCGGCGCGGCTGCAGGAAGTGAATCGGGAAGTGCGCGTGTCGGCCTTCGTCGATGAATGCTCGGCGGCGTTCCTCGATCGGCTGCCGGCACGGCCGGATCTGGTGCTCGACGGCACCGACAACTTCCCGACCCGATACCTGCTCAACGATTGGTGCCACCGGCACTCGGTGCCGTGGATCTATGCGGGTGCGGTTGGGGCGGAAGGCGCGGCGATGGTCGTCCCTCCCACGGGCCCGTGCCTGCGCTGCCTGTGGCCGGAACCGCCGGATGCGACGTCGGCCGGCAACTGCGAGACCGTCGGCATCCTGGCGCCGGCGATCGCGGCGGTCAGCGCCTACCAGGTCGCCGAAGCGCTCAAGCTGCTGGTCGGATCGCCGGACGTGCAGCGCGGCGTGTTCACCTGCGACGTCTGGCGCGGCCACTACGCGCGCATGCCGCTGCTGTCCCTCGCATCGCCCGAGTGCGTGGTGTGTGCGAAGGGCGAGTACCCGGCCCTGCTCGCGCCGGCACCGTTGGCGGCAACGTTGTGTGGCCGCGATGCCGTGCAGATCGATCCGGGCGGACACTCCGCCCTCGACCTCGAAGCGCTCGCGCTCCGGCTCGGGAGTGCAGTGCAGGACCTGCGGCGCACGCCGCACCTGCTGCGGTTCGCCGTCGAAGGCACCATATTCAGCGTGTTTCCGGGTGGCCGAGCCCTGCTGTTCGGCGTGCGCGACCCACTGCGCGCCCGCGCCCTCTACGATCGTTGGGTCGGACGCAATGCCTGAGCGACTGCGATGATCTACCTCGACCATGCCGCGACGAGTTGGCCCAAGCCCGATGCGGTGCTGGCCGCGATGCAGCGCTGGTATGCCGAGATCGGGGTCAGTGCCGCGCGTGGCGCCAGCGACCGCTGCATTGCCGCGGCGCGCGAAGTGGCGGCGGTGCGCCAGGCCCTCGCCGACCGGGCTGGCGTGCGCGCCGAACACGTCGCCTTCAATTCGGGGGCCACGGAAGGACTCAATCTGTGCCTGCGCGCGTTGCTGCAACCGGGTGACGCGGTGCTCGCGACGGCGTTCGAGCACTCGTCGGTGGTGCGGCCGCTGCAGGCGTTGGCGCGGGAACGTTCGCTGCGCGTGCACGTGGTTCCCGCGGCGGCGGGCGGCGTCGATCTCGATGCCGTGCGTGCCACGCTGCAGGCATTGCGGCCGCGCCTGTTCGTGTTCACCCACGCCAGCAACGTCACCGGCGCCGTGCTGCCGGCGGCGGCGATGTGTGCGCTGGCGCGGGAAGTCGGCGCCCTGACGGTGCTCGACACCAGCCAGACTGCAGGTTGGATCGACCTGCGCGTCGGGGCCGACATCTGGGTCGGCAGTGGCCACAAGGCGCTGCTCGGCCCGCCCGGCATCGGCTTCCTGCTGCATCGCGGCCTTGGGCTGTCGCCGCAGAAGCAGGGCGGCACCGGCAGCAGCCAGGCGCTCGCCGAGCATCCGACGACGTGGCCCGAAGCGTTCGAAGCGGGCACTCCCAACACCCCCGCCATCTATGGACTCGGGGCGGCGCTGGCGGCGCGCGACGCGTCCCGGCAAGCGGCCGATCTGGCCACGGCGCTGGCGCGACTCGACGAACTCCTGGCCGGTTTGCGCGCGCTGCCCGGCATCCGCTGCCTTGCTGCCACCACTGCGACCCGCGTGCCGGTGGCCAGCTTCACCCACGCCCACTTCGATCCGTCCGAGCTCGGCGCCTTGCTCGCGGGAGCCTCCGTGCACGTGCGCACCGGCCACCACTGCGCGCCGTGGATCCATGCGTCGCTCGGTACCGAGGCGACGGGCACAGTGCGCGTGTCGACCGGTGCCACCACCACCCGCGACGAGATCGCCCGCGTGCTCGAAGTGCTCGCCGGACTCTGAGGCGTTCGCCGGCGCGGCTCACGGCAACCGATGCTCGGCTGGCATCGGCGACCGTGGCTTCTGCAGGAAGTCGAACAGCGACACCGCGACGGCGTAGAACGGGTCGTCGCGGTCCATTCCGGTCGGCGCGTAGCGCTGCTCCTGGCGCAACCAACGCAGGTACTTGCCGCCCGGGTCGCTGCCGGCGAGCAGCAGGTCGCGAACCAGGCCGCGTTCCAGTTCCACCGGGGCCAGACGCGGGTGGCTGCCGAGCCGCCACAGCGCCTCTTCCAGCGCGCGTTGCATGGCGGCCCGCGGCAGTCGCCCGTCGGCGTGCAGCGGCAGCAAGGCGGCGAGCCCCGGATCGGTCGAGGGGCGCTCGGCATCGACGCTGGCGCCGCTCGCGGCGCGCACGAACTGCCACTCGGGAAGCTCGGGCACCTGCACCTGCACCGGCTCGACCTTGGCGGTGCCGGCGAGCCGGTAGGCAAAGGCGATCGCCACGTGTGCGGCGATCTTGGCATCGCCCGACCACTGGGCGCGATCGGCGAGCACGCGTTCGATCGGTTGGGTCAGCGCGTAGGCGACGGCGAGCCGTTGCGGCGTCTGGTCGCGCGGATGCACGGTCGGACCAAGCCAGCCGCGCAGCAGGTTGGCCGTCTGCATGTCGCCAGTCGCGATCTGCAGCAGGAGAACGTCGAGCGGTTGGCCCTGTTCGCGCAGATCGTGGGCCACGCTGCGCAGCCAGACTGCCGCACTTCGCACCGAAGCCATCGGATCGCCGCCGAGGTTCATCGCCTCCGTGGCCTTGCCGAGCAGCAGCGGATCGACGTTGCGGTGCACGTCGCGCGAAGCGCCGAGCAACATGCCGCGCCATACGAGGTCCTGGTGGGCGAGGCCCGACCCCAGGTTCCACCAGCGCGCCGTTGCCGCAGCCGGCAACGGTGAGCCAGCGAAGGCCGCCGCGGCGACGAGGCCGGGGTCTTCGCTGGAGAGGGGCGGCAGGCCTTTGCCCGCCTCGGGGAAACGCACCGACGCGAGCCGCGCCGCGATGCCGAGGATCATCTCGGGGCTCTTCTGGCCACCGAGCAGGCGCGTCCAGAAGTCCGGCATCGGCCGCACGCGCTGCGGCCCCAGCACGAGCACCAGCGCCGCGAACGTGCGCTCTTCGAGCATCGGCTTTTGCTGCGCCAGCCACACGAACAACGTCTCGTCCTCGTGCATGCCGCCGGCCAGCATCGCGGCGGCGAGCAGGCGCAGGCGTTGGCCGACGTCGGCGCTCTCCCGGCGCAGCATTTCCCAGAGCAGCGGCGCGGCCGGCCGCCCGGTGCTGGCCGCGAGTTCCCAGCCGGCGGCCAGGTCGCGGGTGGGAACTTCCAGCAGCAGCTCGCGGAACCGGCTGGCCAGCTTGTCGCCGTCGCGCTCGGTGACCTGGCCGGGACCGCCCGTGGCACCGGAGCCTCCGGCCTGCCCGCACGTTGGTTGAGCCAGAGCGCAGCACGCGCCGATAACCAGGGGCAACACGTGGCGTCCCATGCCCGATGCGTTTGGCGAAACCGTCGGACGACTCCACGAGAGAATGCGCATGTCGAACGGTGAGATCCTGAACGAAGCCGAAGTCGAGTTCCTGCTCAAGGCAGTAGCCGACAACGAACCGGAACCTGAAGAACCGCAGGTGCTCGGCGGCGGGGAAGCCGTGACGATGCGCGGTGATCTGGAGCAGATCAACCTCGCCGACATCTTCCAGACGCTGTCGATGTCGAAGATGGAGGGCGTGTTGCGGTTGCGCAACCCCCTCGCCGATCGCGACGTGTTGTGCCGCGACGGCCACGTCCGGATCCTCGTCCCCAACCGCGTGGCTTTGCGCCGTCTGGGGCAACGCCTGCTGCAGGCCGGCCTGGTGACCGGCGACCAGCTGCGGGACGCCCTGACGCAGCAACGCGAGAAGAAGCAACCGCTCGGCGAAGTGCTCGTCGCCTCCGGGGCCCTGACCCAGGAGGCGCTCGACGACATCCTGTCCGGGCAGATTGCCGAGGACCTGTTCTCGTTGTTCACCTGGCGGCACGGCACCTTCGAGTTCTGGAAGGGCCCGCCGAACGCGCCGGCCCAGGCGCAAGCGTTCGCCGCCTGCCCCGAGTTCGAAGTCAACAGCCTGCTGCTCGAGGTCGCCCGCCGTTCCGACGAGTGGCAGAGCATCCTCGACGCGATCGGCAGTCTCGAAGAAGTCGGCATGCGCCTGCCCTCGCCGCGGCCAGGGTTCGAACCGCAACCGATCCACGCCGAAGTCCTGGGTGGAATCGACGGTCGCGCCAGCTACCGCGAGATCGCCGAACGCACGACGCACGGGTTGTTCGAGGCGGCGCGCGCGGCGCGCGACCTCACGCGGGCCCAGTACGTCGGCAACCTGGACGACGCGGCGATGGTCGAGTTGGCGACCCAGGTGGCGCAGGCGGGCGACAAGCGCCACGGGCTCGTGCTGTTGCAGACGGTGCGCGATCGCATCGGCGACCGCACCATGGAGACCCTGTTGGCGATCGCCAAGGGGCTCGAGGTCTGCGGCGAACGACGTCTGGCGGGCACGATGCTGCTCGAGGCAGCGCAGCGACAGGTCGAACCGGCGGCGTCGCTCGCCCTGGCGCGCAAGGCACGGCTGCTGTCGCCCAACGATGCGGCGACGATCAGCTACCTGCGCACGGTGTTGGTCGCGCACGGCAAACCCGACGCCGCCGAGCTCGAGAAGTGCACGCTCGATCTGCTCGACGCGATGATCGCCGGGGACCAGTTGCCTTCGGCGTTGGAGATCGTCGAGGACGCGCGTCGCACGGGATCGCTGCAGCCGGCCTTCCTGGTGCGCGAGGCCAGGGCGCGCCAGAAGTCGCGCGATGTGCAGGGCGCGGTGAAGGTGCTCGAAGAACTCGCGCACATGCACGATTCGCGCGGCGAGAAGAAGGCGGCCACCGAAGCCTGGGAAGCCGTGTTCCGGCTCGACCGCACGCGCGCCGACGTGCGCAAGCTCGTCTCGGCGCGCAAGCGCACCCGGGTCGGTCGCTGGGTCCGCGTCGCCGCAGCCTTGATGGCCGGTTCGCTGCTCTCTGCCACGGGGTTCGTGGTCTGGCAGCAGCAGGGCCTGGAAGCTGATCTCGCCGCGGCCAACGAGGAAGTCGGCAAGGCGTTGGCGGCCAATGATCGTGCCGCGGCCCGCGTCCGGCTCGACCACTGGTCGGAGCGGCTCGGCGAGTGCGAAGGCATCGCCGATCTGCGCAACCGCGTCGCCTTCGCCGATGCGGCGGAGCAGGGCCGGGTGCAGAAGCTGCGCCGCGCCGAAGCCAACGTGAAGTTGACCGCCGCCGCCGAACTGCTCGGCAAAGGCGAACTCGGGGCGTCGCTGGCGCTGTACCAGGAAATCGGCACCGACGCTGCGTTCGCGGCGGAAGTCCGCGACGTCGTCGGCAAACGCCTGCAGGCCTTGCTCGACGAGACGACGCGGGTCGCGAAGGCGTTGCCCAGCCGCTTGCCGCCCATGCCAGGGGCCCTGTTCGATCGCCGCCAGTTGACGGCGAACCTGGCCGACCTGCAGGTGGCGTGCCCGCCGGGCCTGCAGCGCGCGTTCACCGAACTCGAGGCGATGGTCCAGAAGGGCGCCTGGTCGGGCTGTGTCGGGACGGCCTTGCAGACGAGCATCGCGGCTGCCGTGGCCGAAGCGAGCCCGGCCTTCGCCAACGCGCGCACCGTCGCGACTGCGTATGGCGAGGCCCTGCAGCGCAACGAACAGCAGCGCGAACTCGATCCGTTGTTCAAGGCCGCGATCGAGTGCGAGAACAAGAACGACTTCGCCGGCGCCCTGGCGCGTTTCCGCGAACTCGAACGGCAACCGGCGATGGAAGGCGAACTGCGCGCCCACTTCCGCGACCGCGTCGCCCGCCACGGCACGATCGTCCGGCTCACCGAAGCGTTGCACGCGGCCACCGACGCCGGTGACTTCGCCAAAGCCCAGCAGCACCTGCGGGCGCTGCGGCTGTCGTTCCCGGAAGTTCCCTTCGACCAGCTCGTGCGCCTGCCGCTGCAGGTCACCAGCGAGCCGAACGGCGCCACCGTGACGCAAGCGGGCAAGGAACTCGGCGTGACGCCGTTGCTGCTGTCGCGCACTCCGGCCGAGACGATGGAACTCGTCGTGTCGATGCCCGGTTTCGGCGCCGCCGAGACCACGGTGCTCGGCGACGACGTCGGTGCGTTCTGCGGGCGGCTCGCGTTGCTGCCCGATCGCACCTGGCGCCACGGCAAGCCGATCGAAACGCAGCCGGTCGCGGTCGGTGACCGCATGCTGTTCGTCGATCGCGCGGGCACGGTGACCGCGGTGCGCAACGACGGCACCACGGCGTGGAGCTGGAAGAGCGGCGACCTGTCCGGATGGTTGTCGCCGCCCCTCGTGCACGGCGAGCGCATTCTCGTCGCGTCGCTCGATGGCGATCTGCGTGGCCTCGAGCTCGCCTCCGGCAAGGTCGCCTGGACGAGTGGAGACCTGCCGACCGAAGTGGCTCCCGTGCTCGTCGATGACGTAGTCGTGCTCGCCACCACCGGTCGGCGCCTCGTCGCGATGCGCACCGATGGCAGCGAACGCCGCGAAGTCGAACTGCCCGCCGCCGCCACCGGCCAGTTGTGGGCGCACGGTCGCTCGATCCTGGTGCCCGCCGACGACGGCAGCGTGCGCGCGTTCGAACTGCCTGGCCTGCGCCCGCAGTGGTCGCGCGCGACGGATTGCCAAGGCGTCGCCAGCATGTTGTGCGTCCGCGGCCTGTTGGTCGTGCTCGACGATCGCGGGCACGTGGTGGCCCTGGATGCCGCCACGGGGGAGCGCCGTTGGAGCTGCGACATCGCCCAGGAAGTCGTCGGACCGATCGTCGCCGCCGGCCACGACCTCGTGGTGCCAACGCGCAGCGGCCTGTTGCGCCGCAACCTCGGCACGGGTGCCCTGGGAGCCGCGACGCGGTTCTCGGAGACGCCCGATGGCGAGGTGCAGCTTTGCGGCTCGCGGTGCGTGTTCCCCTTGCGCGAGGGTGGTCTGCAGGTCGTGGATGCGCAGAGCGGCGCCCCGCTCTACCGGCTCCGGGCCGGCAAGAAGCCGCGGGTGCTGCAGCTCGGCACGGCCGTGTTCGTGACCGACGACGAGCACGTCGTGCAGGCATTCGCTCGCTTGCGGTGACCCGAACCGTCGCCTGGCCGACGTCGAATGCGTCCGAAAAGCGCCACGGTTGGTCGACGGCAAGCGCGACGGAACGACCCCGCGAAGATCGTTGGGAAGACCTTGTTGCGGCAGTTCTGGCCCCGGAGTCGCGAAACCACGACGGCCAGTGGCAGCGATGCATCCGTTCGACGGAATATCCGGCGCCACTTCTACGGTTTGGGCGGGCTGGTCTCGTCCTGGGACGGCTGCGGCGGTGCCCTGGCGGCGATGGCATCGCCAGCAGGCGCTCCCGAGCGGTTGCACGCCGAGTGCGTAGCCACAACGACTTCAAGTCATGCCACACGGCACGACGATTGCTCGTTACCGGAGGCCTCCGCAGTCCTCCCGGACTCGACCCATGCGCATCCATCTGCTGATCACCCTGACTGCTTGCTTCTGCCTCGCCGCCTGTGCGGAACACAGCGGCGACATGCTCATCCGCAGCGATACGCCCGACACGCCGGTCAACCAGCCCGACAACGGTGGCACGCCGCCCCCCCCGCGCAACGAATCCCCCTCGGTTCCGGTCAACAACTCCGGTAGCGAGCCGGGCGGCAGCTCGACCGTGACCACAGGTGGCGGTGGCGGTGGCAGTGGCGGTGGCTCGAACAACGGCGGCGGTGGCTCGAACCAGGGCGGCGGCCAGGGCAGCGGCGGCGGCTCCGGTGCCAGCAACGAGAACCCGAACAACGGCACCGAAGGCGCCCAACCCGTGCCCGAACCGAGCACGCTGCTGCTGGTCGGCACCGGTCTCGCCGCGGCGGGCCTGCTGCGTCGCCGCCAGACGAAGCCGAAAGCCGACGCCTGAGGCGTTGCACGCCTGCCGCCGCGGCGTCTAGTCAGCGCGTGACTGCACGCGAACCAGCCGGCGAACCCTTGGTGTTGCGTTCGCGTCTGCCTGCCGAGGCAGCGGGCAGCCTGCTGGCCGACTGGTTGGCGACGCGCTTCCGCTACCTGGATCGCGCGCAGTGGCAACAGGAACTGGCGGCGGGCCAGGTGCATCTCGACGGGCGCGTGGCGCGCGGCTGCGAACTGCTGCGGGCCGGCCAGGAGCTCGCGTGGCACAAGGTGCACCGCGAACCGTTCGCCGAACTCACCGTGCCGGTGCTGCACGAGGACGCGGACCTGTTGGTCGTCGACAAGCCCGCCCACCTGCCGATGCACGCCGACGGGCCGTTCGTGCAGAACACGTTGGTGCAGGTGCTGCGCCAGCGACTGCAAGTGCCGACGCTCGATCTCGTGCATCGCCTCGACCGCGAGACGAGTGGGGTCCTGGTCTTGGCGAAGTCGGCGCGCGCGACGAAGTCGTTGCTGGCGCAGTTCGCCGCGCACTCGGTGCAGAAGAACTACCTCGCGGTCGTGCGCGGCCTCGTCGCTGCCGATGGCGCCATCGACGCTGCGATCGGCCATTCGAGCACGAGTTCGATCGCGCTGCGGCGTGCGGTCGGTCCGACGGCGAGAGATGCGAAGTCGGCGCACACGCAGTTCACGGTCGTGCAGCGCGGTCCGTCGGCGACGTTGTTGCGCTGTGTGCCGCGCACCGGTCGCACCCACCAGATCCGCGTGCACCTCGAAAGCGTCGACCACCCGATCCTCGGCGACAAGCTGTACGGCGTTCCCGACGCCGACTACCTCGCCTTCGTGCATGCGGTGAAGGAACACGGCGACGCCCGGCGTGTGCCCGCCGACCGCCCGCATCGCCAGCTGCTGCACGCGGAGTCGCTGGCCTTCCTGCATCCGGCGACCGGGGCTGCGGTGGCGTTCACCGTGCCGGCGCCGGCGTTGTTTGCCGAGTGGCTGCAGCGGCCGGCAGCGGGTCCGATGCCAGGGACTTCGTCGTCGGGTTGAGGGCTCGCAAAGCGATCGTCGCTGCGGCAGCATGGCCGTCGATGGCTGCTCCGACTCGTGGCCCGTGGTTGTCGTTCGCGCTCGTGGGTTTTGCCGCGGCGTGCGGTTCGGTGGCGCCGGCGCACGATCCGCGGGCTGACGTCGACGCGTTGCTCGCCGCTGCGCCCGGCGACTGGCTCGAGCGACTGGCGCCCGTGCATCGTTGGGGCAAGGCCGCGGTGCCGTGCCTGCTCGAAGCGTTGCCGGCGCGCAGCGAGTCGCCCGGGGCACCGGCGGCGGTGGCGTTGCTCGGGCGTTTGCGCGACGACGCGGCGGCGCCGTGGCTCGTCGGCGAAGTCGCGGCGCGGTCGATCCTGGCGACGGAAGCCGCGTTGGCCCTCGGCGAGCTGCGCGCCCCCGGGCCGCGCGCCGAGTTGCTCGCTTGCGTGCTCGATCCGACGGCGGATGCAACCTTGCGCACCGCGGCGGCGATCGCGTGTGTGCGCCTCGGGGGCGGCGGCGACGTGGCGGCGTTCCTGGAGGCCGTGTTGCTGGCCGGGTCGCCGGCTGGCGTCGAGCCCGGTCGGACGCTCGGCCTGCCGCAGCGTACGCGATGGGCCCTGGAGCGCTACATGGTGCAGCGGTTGTTGCTGCAGGAAGGCGCTGCTGAACTCGCGCAGGCGCTCGATCCCGACGCCAGTTGGCCGGCGCTCGAGCAGGTCACGCAGGGCGTCGTCGCCTGGTTGCGCGCGCGCTGAGTTCGCGGCGGCTGTGGTTCGCGGCGAGGACGCAAGCCCTCAGGGGAACATCGTCACGACGGACTGCAGCGCCACGTCGCGCACCGAGCCGTTGCGCACCTGCACGCGCCCCTTCACCGGCATGCCGCCGCGTTGCGCTTCGACGACCACTTCGACGTCGCGATCGAGATCCAGGCGACCGAGGTCGGTGAGCACGTCGATGTCGTGGTAGCCGAGTTCGAGCAGGCGCTTCTCGACCAACGCGAGGAAGCGCTGCGTCGGCGATTCCATCGGGCTGCGCTCCACCACTACCGGTTCGGGCGTGGCTTGCACCACCGGGGCGGGAATCTGCACCACCGCGTGCTGCACGTCGCCGGTCGCTTCGCGCAGGTCTTCGAGGTCGTCGTGCAGGCGATCGAGGTGCGATTCGACGCGGTCGAGGCGGATCTTGTCGAACGACTCCGCCAGCTTGGCGAGCCGGTCGTCGAGGGCGCGCAGGCGATCGTCGAGCCCGCGGATGCCGGCGAGCTTCTGCAGGTGCTCCTCGAAGCGGGCCAGGCGAACGTGCACGAGCACGTAGCCGACCAGCAGGGCCACGAAGAAGAGGGCGAACTCGACAGTCATCGCCCGAGACTCTAGCGACTCGCGAGCGGCGACGACAGCGGCACGGTCGGTGCGGTGGCATCGGCGGCAGGCGGCGGGTTCGGCGGGATGCTGCCGCGGCCGACCTTCCAGCCCAGGTAGTACGGGATGCCGCTGGCGAGGATGCCGAGTCCGTAGAGGGCGTTGGTCTGTTCTGAGGGGTCGTAGAGCAGGGCGCCGACGAAGCCCACCGAGACCAGGATGAACAGCGCCGGCGTCACCGGGTAGCCGCTGCATCGGTACGGGCGCGGCAGGTCCGGTCGCTGCACGCGCAGCACGTACACCCCGGCCACCGTCATCGCATAGAACAGGAAGCCGGCGAACACGACGAACGCCGTGATGTCGGTGAAGTTCTTCAGCACCACCACCAGCACGATCGACCAGATGGCCTGCGTCCAGATCGACACCACGGGCGTGCCCCAGCGTGCACTCACCCGCTGCAGCCCTGCCGGCACGAGGCCGTCCTTCGCCATCGCGTAGAATGCGCGCGGCGACGACAGGAAGTTCGGGTTGGCGGCGCCGAGCACCGAGATCGCAATCAGGATGGTCAGCCAGCCGACGTACTGCGGGCCAAAGATGCGTTGGATGGAGAGTTCGGGCACGAGGCGCTTTTCGGTGAGTGCCTGCATCTCGCCGAACGGCACCGCGTAGAGGTAGATCGCGTTGACGGCGGCGTACAGCGTGATCAACAGCAGCATGCCGCCGATGAGGCCGAACGGCAGGTTGCGTTCGGGTCGCTTCAGTTCGGCCGCGTTGAACGGCAACTGGTACCAGCCTTCGTAGGCCCAGAAGATGCCGGTGAACGCGGCGATCATGCCGGGGAGGAGCAGTTCCTTGGCCGGTGCGGTCGCGGCGGTGCTCGCCGGCAGGCCGTCGCCGAACACCAGCATCATGCCGCCGCCGACGAGCATGCCGAGCGCGCCGACCTTGGCCAGCGTCGCCAGGTTCTGCAGCAACGCTCCCAGCACGACGCCGAAGTGGTTGACCACTGCCAACAGGACGATCATCACGCTGGCAGCGGCTGCGGTCAGCCACGGTCTGGAAGTGTCGAGGCCCGCCATCGGCAGCGTGTACTCGGCGAACGCGACCGCCAACGCGGCGACGGTGCCGCTGTTGATGACCCAGAAGAACACCCAGCCGTAGAGGAAGCCGACGCCCTTGCCCCACGCCTCACGCAGGAAGGCGTACTGGCCGCCGGCTTCGGGGAACATGGCGCCGAGCTCGGCATACGCAAACGCGCCGAACAGGCACACGATGCCGAGGCCGATCCACAGGCCGTAGACCCAGGCCTCGTTCGGCACGCCCTGCGCGGCCTTCAGCGGGGTCAGGAAGATGCCCGAGCCGATGACCGCGCCGACGGTGATCGAGATCGCCGAGACGAGGCCGAGACGCCGCTGCAGTTGACCGGACTCCATGAATGTCGAACGCTACGCGGCATGGCATCCCGAGGAAAGCAACGCCCCCATCGCGGCGGCGAGTCCCCATGAAGCTGGCGTTGCGTGCACTGTGGCTGGTCGCGCTCGTCGGGCTGTGGTTCGTCGTGCCGTCGCAGGTGGATCCCGCCGCGCGCGCCGCACTCGGCCAGCAGTTGGTGGGCGACTGGCTCACTGGCGCGGAGTCGCCGCTGCCCTCGCTGGTGCGCGACGGCAAGCTGCCGGAACTCGACGTCGATCTGCGCACGAGCCCGCCCATCGTCGATCCGGACCAACGGCGCAGTCGTGCCCAGGAGTATTCGGTGCCCGTGGGGCTGTGGGCGGACGAGGCGGGCGTCGGTCGGGATCCGCAAGGCGCGGCTGCGTGGCCGTTTTCGGTCCGCATCGGCGAACTCGGTGTGCAGGCGGAACTGCCGCTGCCGGACGGCAGCCAGGCTCGCTTCGTGCGCGCCTTTCCGACCCGCCTTGGCCTGTTGCCGGTGTTGGTCGCGGTCGCGCTGGCACCGATCGGCGTGCCCACCGTGCTTTGGCTGCTCCTTTGCTTTCTCAGTTCGCTCGTCATGCTGGAAGCCGCGGTGCTGCCTGGCGAAGTGAGCAGCCTCCCGCAGGGACTGCTGCGGCAGCTCGCCACCCTGCCCGTTGCCTGCTTGGCGCTGCTTGCCACCACCCTGGATCTCCTCACCCGGCAATCGGCCAAGCTGGGCCGCATGCCATGGGTTGTCGGCGTGGGCATGGGTCTCGCCTTCGTGTTGGCGGGGATGGTTGCACTCGACGTCGAGCGGTTCCTGCAGCACACGATCACCGCATCGTGGCCATCGATGGTCGTGCTGGTGGCGGCCGCAGTCGTCGCGCTCGTGAGCCTCTGGGCGACGCGGTCGCACGCGTTCGTAGTCATCGCGTTGGCGCCGTGGATCGACTGGCGGATCCTCGCCGCGATGATCGTCGCGGCCGCCGCCCTCGTCGGCATGTTCGGCAAGCGCTCGCCGCCGATGCGCTGACCTCAGCGCAGCCAGTTCGCCAGCAGGCTCGCCCGTTCGCCGAGGGCCGTTGCCGTCGGACGCTGCGCAACCGCGACCCACTGCCAGATGCGCGCCAACAACACGTCGTTGATCTGCAGCGCGGCGAACGCCATCTCGACCGCTTCGTCGCCGGTCGCCTCGACCGGCTCCACCGCCACCACCGGTACGGTCGGGAAGGCAAAGCCGTTCGCGTTCGGCAGCTTCACCGTCGCTTCGTGCGCGCGCGCATCGACGACGACGCCGGTGCCGGTGCGTTCGCCATAGGCGATGCGAACCGCCCGCCCGCGCGGCAGGGCCCGCGGCTGCGGCAGCGGCGTCGCGGCCGAACGCGCGGCCGGTTGCAGCGTCAAGTCGGGCTGGCCCGCGGCGCGCATCGCGGTCGCGAGCCACGGCAGGGCAAGGTCCTGGCCGTCGCCGAACAGTTGGCCACATTCGGCGCGCGCCGCGAGAACGCGACCGTTGCCGAGATGCTGCACGACACGGCTGCACGCCTCGGCGAGCGCGCGTTCGAGCGCTTCGCCAGGCAGCAGCAACGCCGTGCGCTGGGCGCCGTCGAGCGGCATGCGGCGAAGGTGCGACAGGGTCTCCAGCGCCCCGCCGAGCTCGCCGGCTTCGGTCTGGCTCGCCAACAACGACAGCGTGCTGGTGAAGCGGTCGTGGTCGAGTCCAGGCCCGCTCGCGTTGGCCGCTGGCACCGAAGGGGCTACCGGAGTCGGCGACGCCGTCGCTGCGCCTTCGCCGAGCGGGCCCGCGGGAATCGCACTCGCCGTTCCGGCGGCCGCTGCGTCGGGCGCGGCCGCGACGTGGGTGGCCGCGTTGGTGCCTGCTGCGGGGCCTGGTTGCGAGCCACCGTTCGCCGCGGGGCCGGACGTGAGCTTCGCCGTCAGTTCGGCACCAGCTCCCGTCGCCGGCCCGGGTGCGGGCACCTGCGGCGCCTTCGCCGTGTGGGCTGCCGAGGGCGAGGTCGCGGGCGAACCGACATCGGGTTCTGCTTCCTTGCCGACGATGCCGAGCCCCTTGCCGCACAACCACGCCACCAGCACCACGGCCAACACGGCCAGGATCCGGCGGGAAGGGCGACTGCGGTGACGAACCGGTGGCGGCGTGGGCGACGGCTCCATGCGGTGATTGTCGCCCATCCGGGGCTCGCGGCTGCAGTCCACGCCGACTTTCTTCAGCGGGTCAGCGCGCGCAGGGCCATGGCTTTGCGCCCGAGTCGCAGCACGCTCTCTTCGTCCGTCACCGCGGCCAGCTCGGTCGGCGCGAACCAGCGCAGGTCGTTCGACTCGGCGGACAGCACGAGTTCCTGGCCGGCGGCGGCCCGCAGCCAGAACCGCACGTCCCAGTGTTCGTGTTCCGGCTCCGTCTTGCGCGCGGGAATCGTGTGCACGTCGAGATCGAGCGGCACCAGTTCCGGCGTCCACTGCACGAACGTGAACGTGGCCATGCCCGACTCCTCCTGCGCCTCGCGCAACGCCGCGTGCTCGATCCGCGGCTCGCCGTCGACGTGGCCGCCGAGCTGCAGCCAGCGGTCGAGTTTGCGATGGTGCGTCAGCAGGCAGCGCCTGCCGGCGGCATCTTCGATCCACGCCGACGCGGTGATGTGGCCGGGCGGGCACGTGCGCAACAGGCAGTCGGTGTGGGCCGCGGCGAAGGCGGCGAAGCGATCGGCCAGCGCCCGTTCCTGCGGGAACGCGGCGACATAACGCTGCAGCAGCGCGTTCAGGTGGTTTCGGTGCATGGCGGGAGCAGCAGGCGCAGGGCGTTCTCGTCGACCTTGCCGTTGGCGTTGTGCGGCAGCGCCGCGAACACATGGAACGCCGCCGGCACCATGTAGGAAGGCAGCCGCGCGCGGCAGCGTCGCCGCAAGCGCTCGCGCAGGCCCGCGTCTTCGGGATCGCCGGCAACACATACGACGATGCGATGCCCTTCGGCGCCGCCGTCGAGGCCGAGCACCGCGACTTCGCCGACGCCGGGCTGGTCGGCGACCGCGGCGGCAACTTCGTCCGGCGAGATGCGATGGCCGGCGACCTTGAGCAACCGGTCGGTGCGCGCGACGAACCAGTGGCGCCCCGCAGCATCGCGCCGCACCACGTCGCCCGAGTAGACCACCGTGCCGGGCCGCCCGCGCGGATCGGCACGGAAGCGCCGCTCGTTGTCCGCCGGCCGCTGCCAGTAGCCGAGCGCCACCAGCGCGCCGGCGTGCACCAGTTCGCCCGTGGCTTCGCCGTCGAGCACCTTCCCCGTGGTCGGATCCACCAGCAGCAGTTCGACGCCGGGCAAGGCGCGGCCGAACGACTCGGGATGCGCATCGAACTCGTCCGGCGGCAGGAAGGCGCTGCGGAACGCTTCGGTGAGTCCGTACATCGCGAACACCGCGGTGTGCGGCCAGCGCGTGCGCAGTTCGCGCGAGTCCGCCGTGCGCAGCGCTCCACCACTGTTGGTCACGTAGCGCAGCGACGTGCCGTCGGCGGCGGTCAACGTGCCGCTGCGCAGGCCGGCCGCGACTTCGTGCCACAACGACGGCACGCCCGCGAGCCCGGTCGGCCGATGGGTGCGCAGCAACGTGGCCAGTTCGCCGATGCCGAGATGGTCGCTGGCGGTGACGCGGCACCCAGCGTGCAGCGCCGACAGCAGCTGGTTGAGCCCGTAGTCGAAGCTGAACGGCAGCAGCGCCAGGATGTGGTCGGTCGCCGACAGGCCGAGGTAGTCGGCGACCAGTGCGGCACCGAGGCACAGGTTCTTGTGGTCCTGCACGATGCCCTTGGCGAGACCGGTGCTGCCGCTGGTGTAGAGCAGCACCGCCGGGTCGGTCGTCGCCGGGGGCAACAGCGTGCCTGCGCCGGTCGGCAGGGGCGTGCCGGCCACGCCGGCGATCGGGCCGTCGACGACGAACACGCGCAGCGTCGACAGCACCGCGGCCGGATCCTGCAGGGCGAGCGTGCGCAGCGGCGAGGTCACCACCGCGAACGGGGCGCAGTCGCGCAGCACGTGCGCCACCTGGTCGTCCTTCAAGCGGCCGTGGATCGGCACCGCGATGCCGCCGGCGGCGGCGACGGCGAGCAGCGTGACGACTTCTTCGCTGCAGCGCGGCAGCAGGATCGCGACCCGGTCGCCGCGGGCAAGGCCCGCGTGCTGCAGGCCGAGGGCGCAGGCTTCGACCTCCCGCAGCAACTCCCCCGCCGCCAGCCGGCGTGGCCCGACGGTGACGACGGCTCCGGACCTGCCGGCGGCCGCGCGGCACAGGCTCAGGAGGTCACGAGCGACGTCGAGCATCGGTGGTGAAAGCGAACGGGCCCGCTCTCTTGCGAGAGCGAGCCCGATGCGCCGCGTTTGGTATCCCGGACGGGATTCGAACCCGTGTTACCAGAATGAAAATCTGAGGTCCTAGGCCGGACTAGACGACCGGGACGCGTTGCGGCGCGGGAGTGTAGGGACCGGGCGCGCGTTTGCAAGCGCCTCAGCCGAGGCTCTTCCACTCCTTGATGCTGGGCAGTTCCTGCAGCGACACGAGCCCGAAGCGTTCCAGGAACTGCGGCGTCGTCCCGTACTGCAGCGGGCGGCCCGGCACTTCGGAGCGGCCGGTGACCTTGACCAGCTTGTGGTGCAGCAGCGTGCGCAGCATCGGCCCGGCTTTCACGCCGCGGATGCCTTCGATCTCGCTGCGCATCACCGGTTGGCGGTAGGCGATCACGGCCAGCGTCTCCAGCGCCGCGGGCGACAGCTTTTCGATCTTCTTCACGCCGCGCAGGCGTTGCAGGTAGACGAACGTCTCTGCGCCCGTCATCCACTTCACCGAGTCGCCGTTGCGCGCCAGTTCGATCGGCAGTGCGAGGCTGGTCAGTTGCTGCTGCAGCAGGCCCAGCGCTTCTTCGACGAGCTTCTGCGTGGTGTTGCAGGCCTGCGCGAGCCGCAGCAGTGACAGGCTTTCGCGCGACGTCGTCATCAGCACGAACACCATGCGCGCGACCGCGGTCGCGTCGGTGAGTTCGGGCACCGGCGGCAGGCCCTCTTCGTCGTCGGCGCCCAGGTCCTCTTCGATCTCGGCCGTATCGGCTTCGGCGGCGACTGCGGCTGCCGCGGCGGCGCTGTCGATGGTGTCGTTGGCGGGATCGGGCGATGCCGTCGGCGCCGGTTCCACCGGGGTCTCGGCGACCGGGGCGGGTGGCGGCGTCGGCTCGTCCGCAGGCGGCGGCACGGCGGGCGTCGTCATCGCATCCACCGGCGGCAAGAACCCGGCGAGGCGATCGCGCACGACGAGGTCGGCATCGATGCTGCTGCGTTGCTGCGCTTGCAGTTCTTCCGGTCCCTTTTGGCGTTCGGGCAGAGCGGGACCGTTCGTCTGGTCGGTCGGCAACTCACGCGAGATCTCGTCCATGGACGTCGGGTTGTAGCGCAACACCGCATCGCTGTCATCGGTTCACGGAATTGCTCGCGGCAGGCGGCGGCAGCTGTCGTCGCCAACGTTCGTTGTAGGCCGTCTGTTCGAGGCTGGTCAGCGGCTGCGTCACCAGGCCACGATCGATCTCGGCCTGCAGTTCGGCGAACGGCAGGTCGCGGCCGGGCATGCGGTCGACGCAGAACACCACGAACCAGCGCTCGCCGTTGGCGGTGCGGGAGGCGAACGGGGCTGACACGGCGCCCTTCTCCAGTTCGAAGGCGGCCTTCGCCACCGGATGGTCGAAATCGCGGCCGAACGCGGGCAGCAGGCCGCCGTCGCTGCGGGCCGGGTCCTCGCTGTGGCGCAGCGCCAGCGTCGCGAAATCGGCGCCGGCGCGCACCTTGGTCACCACTTCGGCGGCGATCGCCTCGTCCTTGTGCACGAGGAAGCGCACCAGCACCCGGTCCTCGCGCGCGGCGAGGTAACGGATCACGTAGCCCTGGTAGAGCCGCTGCGCCGTGCGCACGCGCAGCGCCTGCTGCCAGTCGGCTTCGTGCATGCCGAACACGCGCCAGAGGTAGCCCTGGAAGTCCAACGAAGCGCCCAGCTCCTGCTTCACCTGGGCGCGGAACTGCTTCTCTTCGGCGGCGGCCAGCTCTTCGAGGCGCGCCTTGGCGACGCGGATCCCGAACTGTTCGGCGTGCCGGGCGACGATCACGTCGAGCACCAGCAGGTCCACCGCCGACAGCGCGAGCTTGGGGTTGGCGGTGAGGATGCGCCGGTAGGCATCGCTGGCGCGCAGGACCAGGTCGCCGATGCGGGCGACCTCGGGATCGTCGGTGCCGGTCGGCGGCAGCAGGATCTCGGGCCCGAACTCCGTCGCGGCGGCAGCGGTGTTCGTCGCGGCCGGCGCCACCACCACAACCGGCGGCGCCGGTTGGGCCTCAGGTTGCGTGGCCGTGGGCAGTCGCGGGCGGTCGGTGCCGGCGCAGCCGGCGAGCGACGCCAGCGCGAACGCGACGGCGGTGCGCGCGGCGCAAGGCGCCCGGCGCGCTGCCGCGGGAATCGAAGGTCGACGGCTCAATAGGCCCGGAAGCTGCGCATCGACTTCGTCTTGTGGCACAGGAAGCACCCGTTGCGGGTCATCTTGCCGTCGCCACCGATCTCCGGCACGGTGCCTTCGCCGTAGCAGCTGATGCACGGCGACGTGGTCGCGAACGTCACCACCATCTGGCCACCGAATTCGGCATAGAACGCGCGCAGCCAGCCGATGCGTTCGTTGCGCTCGGCCTCGCGCCACCAATCCTCGTCGGTCTGTTCTGCGTCTTCGTTGCCCTGGGCCTGCACGGACTGCCGGCGCCGTTCGAGGGCTTGCTTGAGCAGCTTGGCGAAGCGCTCCATCTGCGGGTCGTTGCCGGCAGCGGGCTCGGACTTCTGCTCCTTCTGCTTGTCCGCTTCCTTGCCGGCGGCGGTGTCCTTGAAGATCGCCGTGTCGCCGAGCACCCAGGAGCCGACTCCGTAGCTGTAGTGCTCGGTGCGCTTGCCGAGTGGCACGTCCTTGCGCGCCGCCCACAGCGTCTTGATCTCTTCGGCATCGAGGCGCAGCACGGTGACGAGGCGCGCGATGATGTCGTCGGTCATCTTCGACTGCGCGTAGTCGCGGGCGCCCTGCAGCGTGAGCGACGGGTTGCTGATCGCCTTCTCGGCGACCATCTGCACGCTGCCGCGCCACTTCTCGGCGACCATGCCCTTGAGGTAGCGCGTGCGCGCTTCGGCGAAGCGCTTCTTCTCGGTCTCGAACTCCGCCTTCAGCTTGCTGGTCGCCGCCGGAAAGTCCTTTTCGTACTGGGCGACGAGCTTGTGGCCCTTCTCGAAGCTGCCGAGGTCGCCGCGGCTGCGGCAGGCCTGGATCTCTTCGAGCGCCTTCAGCTCCTTGGCCGCCGCCTTGAAGCGTTCGAGCCGCGCCATCAGCGCATCGACGTGGGCCGGGTTCTTGCTGCCCAGCTCCTTCGCCTTGGCGAGGTGCTCGGTGGCATGGTCGTAGTCGCGCACCTTGATCAGTTCCTCGGCGAACAGCACGTGCTTGTCGGCTTCGGTGCCGGGTTGCCGGGCGGCGAGTTGTTCGTCGTAGAACTCCTGGCGCGTCAGCACCTGCGTGACCGGCGCATCGACCGTGCGGATCGCGCGCAGTTCGGCGCGCGGGACGCGATTCGGCACGCCCTTCACCATCACCGTGATCACGTCCGCGCCCTGGTCGGTGACGCGGCCGATCAGCGTTCGCTTGCCGCCGTCGCGCACGAACTCGACTTCGTGCACGCGCACGGTGAGTTCGTCCTGCGAATCGCCGACCAGATCGAACTTCTTCTTCCACTGCAAGGCACTCGCGGTGCTCAGGTGGCTCCAGCGCAGGTCGAGCTGGCCGCCGTTGTCGAGCCGCTTGACGCGCAGCCCGTCACCGTCCGCCGACTCGACGTCGGCGAGCAGCACGCGGCCATCGGCGAGCTGCACCGTCTGCGCCGGCAGCCAGTCGTTCGCCAACAGCGCGAACGCAAACGCGAACAGGAACGCGGGGAACGGGGATCGGGTCATGGGTCACCTCGAAGGAACATTGTCGCCGCGGAACCCCTGCACGCGGTCACGCAGGGGCAATTCGCGGGGCAGGATGCGTGGGAACTCGGCGGTCACTTCCTCGCCGGCGTCGAACCAGCGGAACCGCAGCGTCACCAGCCACAGCTCGGGCCGGCTGTCGTCGGCCTGCGCGGTCGCCGACCAGGTCATGCCCTGGAAGCCGGGCGCCGGTTGGTCGACCAGCGGCGTGAACTCGAGATCGAGTGGCGAACTGCTGCCGCTGCGCGACACGATCGCCTCGTTCTGCACGCGGTGCATGGCGTAGTCGCAGGCGGCGGTGAGTTCGTGGCGGGCATCCGTGGTGCGGCGCTGGCCGACGCTGGTGGTGAGTCCCCCCAGCAGCGCGGTGACGCCGAACAACAGGATCGCCAACGCCGCCAGCATCTCGGCAAGCGTGAAGCCGGCGCATCCGGAGGAACGTGGCAGCTCAGCCATTCCAGTCGTCCTTGTGGTGCGCGATCGGCAGCACGAACTCGACGGTCCGGCCGACGTGCACACGGCAGCCGGCGGGATGTTCGAGGGGTTTGGTGGAGCGTTGGCCACGGCGCAGGCCGCGCAGTTCGTCGCCGACGCGTTCGGCGTAGCTGATCCACTCGCCGCGCAGCTTGATCATGCCGTTGGTGTCGGGGCCCGGAAACAGCGAGCCATTGTAGAGCACCAGCACGGTGTCTTCGGCGTCGATGCTGGAGACCATGACGCCTTCGGGTGAGAACGCCGGCGGTTGCGCGACCACGACGCGCACGCGGATGGCGTGCGGATGCACGTCGTCGCGGGGGTCTTGTTCGCTGGCCGCGCCGCGGTCGAGCGGGAACTCACCGCCGGAGGCGTCGTCGACGAGCCAGCCGCCGCGCGCGCTGTCCCACATCCTGAGCGGCAGGCCACCACCGGCCGCCGTGGTGCCGCCGGAGTCGACGCTCCAGCGTCGCGTCGTCTGCGCCCACAGTTCGAACTCCACGTGCAGCAGGTCGGTGAGGACCGGAAGCGTCGTCGCGTGCACCGCGAGACCGGGCAGGTCGCCGCCGCCGGGCACGGGCACGGTGAACGGGTCGACCGATCGATCGGGGCCGACCGGGATCACCTGGCCTGGCAGGAACCAACCGGCGCGCAGCTCGAGCAACGCTTCGTCGTCGCCTTCCTGGCGCCACGGTATGAGCAGCAGGTTGCCGAGGCCGCGCAGCGGCTCGCGCTTCACGGCAGCGTCGAGGCGCTGCTGCAGTTCGAGCTCGGGCAGGTTCGGGTCCGTCTCCAGCAGGCGCAGCGCCGCTTGCGCGCGCACCAGGGCGAGTTCGCGTTCGGGTTCGATGCGAACCGCGGCGCGCAGGACCTGCACGCGGGTGGCGCCCCGTTCGGGCCGCGGGGGCAGGCCGATGGCGAGCTGCTGCACGACGAGGCGATCGTCGCATGAATCGCGGTCGCGTCCGGTCGGGCTGCCGCGCAACAGGGTCAGTTCGCGCGAGACGGCGCGCTGGGCGGCGCTGGCGCGATCGGCCAGCGCCTGGCCGAGTTCGCCTTCGCCGAACATGCGCACGCCGGTGTCGAGCATCTGCACGAGCATCACCAGGAAGCCCGACAGGATGCCCATCACCACCACCAGTTCGATGAGGGTGAAACCGGCTGCGCGCGAAGGAGTGCGGTGGCTCATCGCGCGGTCACCTGTTCGGCGAAGACGCGGCCTTGGCCTTCGTACTCGAGCACGACGTCCTCGATCGTCACGGTCGTCTTCCAACCGTGCGCGGTGTAGCTGGCGAGGTCGAGGCAGCCGGGCTTGTAGACGGTGGCAAAGCGGATCTCGAGGCGTGACGCGTGGTGGCCGAGCCGATGCGTGTTGCCGGATTGTTCGGATCCTGCCGTCAGCTGCCACAGGCCGCCCGGGGGCAGCGGTTCGTCGCTCCACGGCAGCTTGCCGTCGGCGCGCACGAGGCACACGGCTTCGACGCGCGGATCGGTCTTCTCTTCGCGCCAGCGGATCGTCCGGAAGTACGCCGGCGCCTCGTTGGTGGTGAGTTGGAAGTAGGCGAGTTCGGGATCGTCGCTCTGCGGCACGTGGCGATCCCAGTGGCGGAACGGGAAGCCGATCACCACCTCGCCGCTGGCAGCGGTGGCGGCACTGGTGCCGAACCGGGCCCGCAGGAGCCCGCGCGCTTCGCTGCCGGCGCGGTCGGCGCCTGGCGGGAAGTGGCGCGGCATCTCCAGCACGGCGTTGTCGCCCAAGTTGCGCGTCCAGCAGTAGTGCGCGAGTTCACGGCCGATCAGCACGGTGCCGCCGCTGGTCGGCAAGCTGCCGATCGACTGCACCGGGAACTCCGACGACCGCGCACTGACGCCGCCCGACAGGATCGCTGCCGGTCGATGCGTCAGGAAGCGCACGCGGGCGCCGCGGTCGTGGCCGCGGGTCTCGGTGCCGAGCAGGCCGCGGCCGTTCTGTGCGATCTGGAACACGCCGTCCTGGTGCGACGCGAAGGCGACGATCTCGGTGTCGATCGCGATCAGGCCACCGCCCTTCGGGATCAGGGCACTGAGGTCGGACTGGGTCCACTCGGCGCCTGCCGAGTTCAGCGTGAAGTTGCGGTTGACGGTGAACGCGCGCGCGTTCTGGTCGATCGCTTCTTCGATGACGAGATCGCGCGCCAGTTGCGCGGTGACTTCGACTTCATCGACGAAGCCGGTCATCGGCAGGATGTTGCCGATGCCTGCCCCGATCGTCGGCGCTTCGCAGTGGGCTGCCGGCAATTCGCCGCTCGGGAACTTGACGATGCGGTCGATGCGCCGCGGCTCGTTGATCACCGTGCCGGCGGGTGGCCCCATCATCGGGATGCGCACCGCATCCTGGAACGCGACCAACTGGAACGGCCACGGGCCGAGGCGTTCTGCGGGCGTCTGGTTCTGCTGCAGGTTGTCGGCGTTGTAGCGGCGCGCCTGCCAGTTCACCGTGTGCCACTCGAGTGCGGGACGGTTGCCGCCGGCGGTGGCCGAGCCTTGTACGAGAGCGACGCGATCGAGGCGCCCGACGCGCCCGGTGTAGGCACCGTAGTTACCCCACAGCAGCTGCAATCGGTGGCAGCCCATGACGTCGCTGTTGGCGTGCGGGTGCGAAGTCGTGCCCGTGAACGGATCGCCGCGGAACCGCAGCGCGCCGCGCGCCGCCTGGATCTGCGGGAACGTGCTCTCGAGCGTGGGCACGTAGCCGATGTAGCCGGTGGTCGGCGTGACCGTGCTCCAAGGCGGAATGACGTCGGCGGCCGGCGTCGAGTTCGGGCCGAGATTGCCGACATCGATCTGGTCGACGTTGAACGTGCGGATCAGTTCGAAGTAGGTGCGGTCCCATGCGGAGCGGTTGGCGCGGCACAGGTAACGGTTGTCGGCGATCGCGTCGTAGCGCACCCATTCGGTGTCGTTGACGTCGCCGCCGCGGGGATACAGCTGCGCCCATTCGGTCAACCCGGTCTTGGCCGGATCCCACAGCACTTCCGTGTTCTGCACCGCGAGCGTGATGGGGATCACCCAGGTGATCAGGGCGGGAATGTCGTCCCACTTGACCTGGCCGTTGTTCGGATCCCACGCCCAGTCGGTGAAGTCGGTGATGAACTGGCGCGCCCTCCCGTCGTAGCGATCGGGGTCGATCAGCGCGTCGTTGCCCGGCAGCTTCTGCGCGCGCTGGCAGCCGATCAGTTTGTGGCCCTGGCGAGACGTGTACTTGATCACTTCGACGCCGCCGGTCGGGGTCGTGCTCGACGTCGTCGCGTTCGGCCCCAACGCGCCGCGGAACGAGAACGTGCGTTGCATCAGCAGCGCGTAGCCACCGGTGGTCGAAAACGCATTGCTGATCGTGTCCTGCGCCGCAGGTGGTGGCTGGTTCTGGCCAGTCGGCACCGGATCGGCGAGCTGGATATCGCCGGTCCAGGTCAGGTCGAGACCCTTGCCGAGCGTGATCGGCGGTCCCATCGGCAACGTCACGACAATCGTGCGCGGGTTGTCAATGAACGCCCGCGCCACCGCGAAACCGCCGATGCCGCTATCGAGCCTGGTCGAGTCGACCATCATCGGCGAGTCTTCGCTGAGCAGCGCCGAGTAGCCGTACAGCTCCACCATCGACCCGGCCGGGTGTTCCGGGAACACGTCGAGGTTCACGCCCTGGAACCGCGGATCGTCGAAGTCGACGGTCGGCTCGCCGTTGGGGTCCGTCGGAATCGCCGGCCGATTCTCGCGACCCCGCTGACGCGCCCCGCGACCGCCGAGCGAGTCCTTCCAGCGGCACTTGAAGCTGTTGCCGCTGATGCTCGAGTACTCGAACAGTTCGAGACCGATGCGCAACACACCCACCGGCGGGAAGCCTTCGGTGCTCTCGACCTGCAGGTCGAGGTAGCGTTCGTTGGTGCCGACGCCCGGCAGCGTCTGGTTGCTGGCCAGTTCCGGATCGAACACCTTCAGCGACCCCGTCAGGTAGGTGACGAACTTCGGCTTGCCACGCGTCATGCCGTCGACGGCGAACGACAGGTCGGCGGGTCGGCCGCTGTAGGCCGAAGTGGAGACGTGCAGCGGCGTGTTGGCCGGCAGCGCCAGCTCGGCCACCGGCAACGACCACTCGCTGGCGGTGCGTTGGATGCCCGCCGGCGAAGCGCCGTAGTTCGGATCGAGACCGGCTTCGTCGATCACTTCGAACACCAGGTTGCCATCGCGCACCTGCACCGAGATGCGGTTGCGGTCGGGATCGCCGTCGCCGTGGTCGAACAACACGCAGTTGCCGAGCGACTGCGGTTCGATCCAGAAGCTCGTCGCGAAGCGTTCGGCGAAGCTGTCGCCGTTGGCGAACGGGAACGAGATCTTGTCGTGCCGGCCACCCGCACCGCCGCGCGCTTGCGCCACGGATGGCTGTTGCTGGCTGCCCGTCGGCGGACGCTTCGGCCCGGTGTTCTGCATCGCGTACGGCCCTTGCCGCTTCACGTCGTGGCCGCGGATGTCGAGCGTCTGCGCGAACGAATCGGTGCCGGTCGGCACCTGCGTGCCGGGCCACCGCCCCGCCAGCGCCGTCGACGGCGCCGGCCGCATGCCGGCATCGGCGTCGTCGGTCGCCGGGTAGCGACTCTCACCGAAACCAAGGCCCGGGTAGGCCACCGGGATCAGGTGCGGGAAGTAGCGCGGTGCTGGATCGTTGCCGACGTCGTTCGGGATCGGATGGCCGAGGTTGACCGGCAGCGTCACCCAGTACGGCGCGCGGCGATCGAGCTGGAAGGCGTCTTCGAGCAGTTCTTGCGTGGCCCAGCGCCGCTGCAGCAGGAAGCCCGGCATCGCGGCGGCAGTGCCGGTGCGTTCATGGCGACCGACCACGCCGGGCGCCACGATGCTGCGCGAACGGCTGGCGGCGGCGCGGTAGGAGACCCATGGTCCCGACTGGAACACGATCGGCGACGTGCCCATCTCGAGCGAGCTGTCGCGGCCGGTCTGCAGGTTGCGGTAGAGGTAGAGCCACGGCCGCTTCTCGGGATCGCCCGCGGCGGCGTCGAGGCGCGGCTTCCACACGCGGTCGACCAGGTCGCGCCAGCCGGTGAACGGTCCGCCGCTGCCGCCGCCGTCGACGCTGATCGTGCGCATCGCGACGAGGTCGCTGGCCAGCTGCTTGCCATCGGCCGGGCGGATCCAGCGCGGCGCCAGGCTCGGTGGCGCGGCACCGTCGTGCACTCGCACGTCGCTGGCGACGCGCACGTGCGTGAACAGCGCCGCCAGCACTTCCTCGCCGGCCGTGTTGATGTTGACGGGCGCCGGGATCAGTGGCTCCACCACCGTGTCGGTCCCGGGGAACGAACCGAGCACCGGCAGCAACAGGTGCAGCTGGAACACGGCGCGCAGGTTGAGCTCCGGCACGCCGCGTTGCGTCGCGGTCGCGATCACGAGGCCGTGCTCGACGTCGCCCGTGCGCAGGTTGGTCAGGCGGACCGTGCTGCCGGCACCCAGGTGCAACGCCGAACGCACCAGCAGCGTCTTCGACTTGCCGCTGTCGAGGTTGTTGAACACGCGCTCCGGCCGACCCCACGTCGCCGCCGTTGCCGCCATCGTGTCGACCACGAACACGCGCTGCAGCGCCGCCAGTTCTTCGGCGGTGAACGTGCCGATGCCCGCACTCGTGATTTCGAGCAGTTCGCTCGGCGCGCGGAACGGCACGCGGGTGCGGCGCGTGATGTCGCGGCCGGTGCACGGCCACGCCGCCGCCATCACGCAGCGCCAATCGAGCACGAGCGCATCTTCGCGGATGGACTGCTTGCCGTCGGCGAACAGGTTCTCCTGCTGCAGGCCACGCTGCAGGCCCTTCAGCGCATTGCCGTCCTTCGACTCGTAGCGGATCAGCTCGCCGCCGACGAACACGTAGCCGCTGTCGGGCAGGTGGCTCGCGTCGTCGAGTTCCAAAGCACCGGCATCGGGCTTGAGTTCTTCGCGCAGCCGCGCCGTCGTGCCGAGCACGTTGCCGAACAGCAGCGGCGAGGCGCCGTCGAGGCCGAGGAAACGCTGCAGGTCGACGATCTGGCCGCCGAGCAGCACGCGCCCACCGTCCTTGACCGCGGCGAACGCCGGCGGCACGTCGATGGACTCGGGAAACTCGTCGAGCCCGTCGAAGGTCGGCGTCGGATCGACCGCCGGATGCGACATCGCGGCGTCGGCGACCAGCAGTTCGCGCACGCTGGCCGAGTCCTGCGCCACCGCCGTCAGTTCGACGTCGCGCATCGCCGCATCGGCGCCGACGCTCATCGACACTGCGAACGGCAGCGCCAGCAGCATCAGCAGTACGAGCGCGAACAGGACGGCCATCAGGGCAATGCCCCGCGACGCGGCAGGTGAACTCACGATCCCTCCTCGGCGGACTGGAAGCGCACGGTGGGCTGTTCGATGGCTTCGCCGCGGGCGTTGAAGGCGAACCGGTACGGTTGCTTCAGCAACAGCTCGATCGGCAGCAGTTGGGGCGGTGCGAACGCGTAGACGAACCAGCGCACTTCGTCGATCGCCCCTTCGAAGGCGCCTTCGGGCGGCACGACTTCGAACACGCTGTCTTCGTTCTGCTGCGGAGCACCTTCGGCGGTCGCTTGCGCGAGCTCGCGGCCGTCGAGCGTCAACCACAGTTGGCGGCCGTCGCAGCCGATGTCGAGCGTGCACCACTGGCGCAGCGGCAGCGGCAACTCACTGGTCGCACTCGCCAGCGTGGTGCCGGTGCCGCCGGCGCCGACGAGGCGCATCTGTGCGCGCGGGCGCCCCTCGGCGTCCACCACGAGCTCGAGCGCCGGCGGCAGCCGCAGCAGCGTCATCGCCTTCGACGATTCGAGCCAGAGGTCGAAGCGCACCACGAAACCCGACGCGAGGTCGAGCACCGCGGGCGGCGCCTGCCAGCGCAGCAGCGCGGTCTTCGGTTCGAGGCCCGGCGTGCGCGCATGGCCAAAGCGCCCGGCGGGCTTGTCTTCGCCGCCGAGCATCGGCCGCAGCGTTTCGTCGAGCACCGCTTCGTTCGGTTCGAAGTGGAACGCCGCCACCGGTTGCAGCAAGCGCGACTGCACCGTGCCGGGCGCGCCATCGGGGCCCGGGCGCAGCAGCACTTCGGTCGGCACGCCTTCGGAGCGCGCCGTCAATTGGGCGGCGCGCAGCTCGCCCGCCATGATCGAGTCGTACAGCGCCTGCGGGTCGGTCTTTTGCAGATGCCCGATCGACAACCCCATGAGCACCGACAACACGCCAATGACGACGAGCAGTTCGAGCAGGGTGAAGCCTTGGGAACGGGCCATGGGCATCGCAGCGGTCAGGGGCGCACAGGGTAACTAGTTCTTTGGCCAGACAAGGTCATCGTCGGTGCCGAAGGTCAGGTCCTTGCCGGCGCTGAGCAGTTGGAACTTGCCGTCGCCG
>SXPB01000276.1 GCA_005776475.1 Planctomycetia bacterium | reverse complement strand
GAACGGCAAGCGGCCCGCGCTCGAACTCTATTGGTACGACGGCAAGGTGATGCCGCCGCTCGACCAGATCGCGGGATTGCCCAAGGATCTCAAGCTCAAGGAAGGCGGGTCGATCTTCGTCGGCGACGAACTGCTGACCACGAAGAACCCGTCGCCTGCAACCGACGCAGCCTTGCTGCACAAGCTCGGGCTCACGACGGCGGCGACGCCGTGCGAACGCCGGTGACCGGTTCGTTCCTGGACGCGGACCTGGCGGCCGGCCTCGAGCGCCGTCGGCGCGCCGGCCTGTTGCGCGACGATGCCCTGCCGTTTGAGCCGAGCGGTGTCGACTTCGGCACCAACGACTACCTCGGCCTTGCTCGCGATCCGACGATCGCCGCGGCGATGGCGTGCGCCGCGCACGAATACGGCAGCGGCGCGCGCTCGGCGCGCCTGCTCGCCGGTGGTTCGCCGTGGCATGCGCGCGCCGAGACTGCCGTGGCGGAGTGGTTGCAGTCCGAAGCGGCCTTGCTGTTCCCGTCGGGCTACCAGGCGAATGTCGGCTTGCTCGCAGCCCTGCTCGAACGCGGCGACGTCGTGTTGTCCGATCGCGACAACCACGCGTCGTGGATCGATGGGATGCGGATGTCGCGCGCGCGCGTCGTCGTGCACGACCACCTCGATCTCGCAACGCTGGAGCGAGAACTGCACGGAGCCGCGGGCGCCCGCCGTCGGCTCGTGGTCACGGAAGGCGTGTTCAGCATGCGCGGCGATGCGGCGCCGCTCGCCGCGCTAGCCGCCTTGTGCTGCCGCTACGCCACGGGCCTCGTCGTCGACGAAGCGCACGCGACGGGCTTGCTTGGTGCTTCGGGAGCGGGAGCGTGGGCGGCGGCGGCGGTTCCGGCGCACCTGCAGCACTGCCTGGTGGCGCGCATCGTCACCGGCGGCAAGGCCCTCGGCGTCGGCGGTGCCTTCGTCGCCGGCAGCCGCGTGTTGCGTCGGCACCTCGTCAACCACGCGCGCTCGTTCCTGTTCACCACGGCGCCGCCGCCCGCGGTCGCTGCCGGGTTGTGGCGTGCGGTGGCGGTCTGTCGGGCCGCGGACCCGCTGCGCCAACGGTTGCGCGCCAACGTCGAACGGCTGGCGAACGGGTTGCGTGTGCAGGTGCCCGCCGCGGCGATCCTGCCGGTCGTGGTCGGCGACGCCGAACTCGCCGTGCAGCTCGCGGCACGGTTGCGCGAGGCCGGGTTCTACGTTCCTGCGGTGCGGCCGCCGACGGTGCCTAAGGGCCAGGCTGGGCTGCGACTGGTCGTGCATGCACAGCAGAGCGAAGCGGCGATCGACGGACTGTTGCGCCACCTGCAGGCTGCGCTCAGCGAACGTTCTGTGGCGCCGACGCTGACGCCGCCGTCGCCGCGAGCGATACGCCCGCTGGTCGTGGTGGGCACGGACACGGGCATCGGCAAGACCGTGGTCAGCGCACTGTTGTTGCGAAGTGCCTTGGCGCGCGGTGCGGCGCGCTACTGGAAGCCCGTGCAGACGGGGTCGGACGACGACACGGCGACCGTGCGGACGCTGGCCGCGGCTCCGGCGTCGGCGATCGCTACCCCGTTCGCGCGGTTTGCCCTGCCGGCTTCGCCGCACACCGCCGCCGCCGCCGAAGGCGCTTCGCTCGCTCTCGCCGCGATCGAGCAAGCCCTGCGCGATCTGCAAGCCGCGGCCCCGGATCGGCTCGTGGTCGAAATGGCGGGTGGCCTGTTGGTGCCGTACTCACTCGACGTCGGACCGGTCACGCAGGCGGACCTGCTTGCGCGCAACGACGTCGATTGCGTTCTCGTTGCGCGGTCGGGCCTTGGCACGCTGAACCACTCGTTGCTGACCCTCGAAGCGATGCGGGCTCGCCGCGTGCAACCGCTCGCCCTGTTCCTGGTCGGCGAACCCCATGCCGCGAACGTCGCCACGCTGCGTGCCATCGCTGGCGTGCCGGTGTTCGAAGTGCCGGTCTTCGCGCCGCCCGAGGCGGCCGCATTCGACCTGTGGTTGAAGCAGAACGACCTCGCCCCGGTGTGGCGATGAGCTCGCTGCCGGAACGCGATGGGCGGGTCGTCTGGCATCCGTACACGCAGCATGGGTGTGAAGGCCCGCCGTTGCCGGTCGTCGGCGCCGCCGGTGCCTGGCTCGAACTCGCGGATGGCCGGCGTGTGTTCGACGGCATCTCGTCGTGGTGGGCGACGCTGCATGGCCACGGCCACCCGCGACTGATCGCGGCGATGACGACGCAGGCGCGCCGCCTCGACCACGTGCTGTTCGCTGGTGCGACGCATGAGCCTGCCGTGGCGTTGGCCGAGCAGTTGCTCGCGGTGGCTCCGCCGGGCCTCGCGCGCGTGTTCTATTCCGACGACGGTTCGACGGCGGTCGAGGTCGCGTTGAAGATGGTGCTGCACGGTTGGCAACAACGCGGCGCCAGCGATCGCCGGGTGTTCGTGGCGTTGCACGGCGCCTACCACGGGGACACGTTCGGCGCGATGGCAGTCGGCGACCGCGATCCGTTCTTCACTGCCTACGCACCGTGGTTGTTCGAGGTTGCGCGGGTGTCCTGCGACGCTGCGGAGCTCCGCCGCACGCTCGCAGCGTTGGGCGAACGTGCCGCTGGCGTCGTACTCGAGCCGTTGCTGCAAGGCGCCGCCGGCATGCGGTTGGTGGCGCCCGAGTTCGTGCGCGAGGCTCGCCGCGTGTGCACAGAACTCGGCATCCCGCTGATCGCCGACGAAGTGATGACGGGGTTTGGCCGGACGGGTGCGATGTTCGCGTGCCAGCGAGCCGGGGTGACGCCAGACCTTCTGTGCCTCGCCAAGGGGCTCACCGGCGGTGTGCTGCCGCTGGCGGCGACGCTGGTGACGGCGAGCGTCTTCGATGCGTTCGTGCATCGCGAACGCACGCGCTTCTTCCCGCATGGCCACACCTTCACTGCCAACCCGATCGCGTGTGCCGTGGCGCGCGAGTCGCTCGCCCTGTGCCGCGAGAACGACGTGCCGCAGCGGTTCGCGGCGATTGGTGCGATGCTGCATGAAGCACTCGCCGACCTCAGGTCGCATCCGCGCGTGCTCGATGTGCGCCAGCTCGGCGGCATGGTCGCCCTCGAGCTGCGCAGTGAACGCATGGGCTACGGCAGCGAGCTGGCGCTGCGCCTGCGCGCCGAATCGCTGCGGCGAGGCGTTCTCCTGCGGCCGTTGGGCAATGTGCTCTACGCATTGCCGCCGGCGTGCACGACCGACGCGGAGGCCGCGATGCTGGCCGAAGTGATGCGTGCCCTCGTCGTCGATGCGGATGCATGAAGGAAGGCCACGTCCGTGCTCCCTGCGGTTGCACTCTTCCCGATGGTGCCGGAGAATGGCGCGATGCACTGCGCCAGCCGCCTGCTCGTCGTTGCGATCAGTTGGCTCGCTCCGATTTCTGCCCAGGACCCGTCCGCACCCGCGCTGGTGCCGGCGTCGCCGGCTGCCGAGGTTGCCTGGCGCTACTCGCCGCAGCCGAGCGCCTTCGATGAAGTGGTCGTCGGCGACGGGGTGTTGTTCGCGTTGGATCGCAGGGGCCTCGTGCACGCGATCGACGCGGTGACCGGCAAGTCGCGCTGGCTCGGCAAGGACCCGCTCGTGTGCGATCGTGTGTTCGGCATCGCCTACACGCAGCAGGAGTCGGGTTCGTTGGTCGTCGTCGGCACCGACAAGGGCATGTTCGCGTTCCGCGCCAAGGACGGCGAGAAGGTGTGGTTCACGGCAGTCGCCGCGGGTGTTGCCGGTCCCGCGGTGGCGAAGGGGCTCGTCGTCGCCGGCGGTGCCGATGGCAAGGTCCATGGCTTCGACCTGAAGACCGGCGAGATCCGCTGGCAGCAGGATTACCTCGAAGATCGGCCGGAAGATCCACCCGGCTTCAAGGGGTCGGACGCGCGCTTCAGCGAGCCGGCCCGTCCGGGTGGAGCGGCGACCGATGGCGACATGGTGGCGCTGTCGATCTTCGACCAATGCCGCACGCTGGCGTTGGATGCCGCGACGGGCAAACGCCTGTGGGACTTCAAGACCGGAGGCTGGATGTACGGCAGGCCTTCGATCGGACCGTTGTTCGTCTACGTCGGCAGCCAGGACGAACACGTCTACGCCATCGACAAGCAGATCGGCAAACAACAGTGGAAGCTCGCCACCAGGTCGCGCAACGAAGCGATGGGTGCACTGCAGGATCGCTTCGTCTACTGCGGCTCCTGCGACGGAACACTGCATGCGATCGATGTCGCCGTCGGTCGCGTCGAGTGGACGTTTCCGATCGAACGCTTCGCAGGGCGCACGACGGCGATGTACTCGAGCCCCGTCGTGCTCGGCGAGCTCGTGTACTGCGGCGCGATGGAAGGAACGGTCTACGCGCTGCAGCGCGCAACGGGCAAGGTCCGGTGGAAGCTGCGGCCCTCACAGGATTCGGAGATCACCGGCGATCTCGTGACCGATGGGGAGCGGTTGTTCGTGGTGACGCGGGACCACATGGGAAAGGGCGAAAGCTCGGTGTTGGCGATCCGGATCCCCAAGGGATGACGTGCATCGCATTCCCGCAACTTGCGGGACCGACGGCTACTCGCGCGAGGGCTCGGGCGGCGTCGGCCGCAGACGCATCGTCGTCGTCGCCGGCACGTTGCCAAGGCGCCGTTGCAGCGGCGGCAGCAGGGCGATCGCCGCGGCGCACACGCTGCGCAGGTCGTCGAGCCCGGCGCCCTGGCCGAACAGGGCCAATGGCCGCTGGTCCTGGATGCTGATGTCGACTTGGGGGTCGTCACCGATCCAGCCGCACAACGGAACGGGCGCACCGAGGAATTTGCGCGCCACCGCCGACAGCTTCGCCGCCGTGCGCATCGCGTCGTCGCGGCTCTTGGCGCGATTGACCACGAGTTGCGGCAGTGCCCGGCTTCGCTTGTGCAGCACCTTGCACAGTGCGTAGGCGTCGGTCAGCGCCGCCGCATCCGGCGTCGTCACCGACAGCACGAGATCGGCGCGATCGGCGATCGCGAGGGTCGACGGGCCGATGCCCGCGCCGGTGTCGATGACCACCACGTCGTGTTCGCGCGCTGCATCGCCGATGGCGCGCAGAGCCCGTTGCCGCGGCCCGTCGTCGTCGCCCGCGAGCAGCGTCGAACCCGAGCGGCCGAGCAGCAAGCGGATGCCGCCGGGGCCGTCGAGGATCGCGTCGCGAACCGGCGTGCCGGCCACCACGTCTTCCAGATCGTGGCGTGGCGTCAGGCGCATGTGCACGGCGACGTTGCCGCAGCCGGGATCGAAGTCGACGAGCAGGGTGCGGTGCCCGGCGCGCGCCAGCAGCAACGCGAGGTTCACGGCCAACGTGGTCTTGCCGACGCCGCCCTTGGCGCCGGCGATCGCCAGCCATGGCACGGCGGGTGGTCGTGGAATCTGCAGGCCGCGCGCCTGGTTCGTCGACGAAGTCGGGCCGCTCATGCGTGCACTCCGCGCTCGCAGTCGAAGGCGGCAGTGGCGATCGCCATCGCATCGGCACCGACGATGTCGGCGGGAACTTCCTGGCCGGTGCAGATGTGCGAGAGCCGCAGGCCGCGTTCGACCAGGGTCGCGACGGCTTCGCCGGGGGCGACGGTTTCGTCCCACTTGGTCAGGCACACGGCGTCGAGGCCGAGCGGCTCGAACGCGTCCAGCACGACGCCACAGTCACGGGCGCGCGTGCCGGCGGCGAGGCACAGCAGGGTGGCGCACTTGCCGGCGCGCAGGTTGCCTTCGAGCAGGGGCATCGCATCGCGATCGCGCGGGCTCTTGCCGGTGGTGTCGAGCAGCACGCGATCGGCGTCGGCGTGTTGCTGCAGCAGGCGGCGCAGATCGGTCGCGGTGAAGGCGACGTCGAACGGCACGGCCAGCAGATCGGCGAACGCGCGCAGTTGTTCGACGGCGGCCATGCGGTAGGTGTCGAGGGTGATGATCGCGACCCGCTCGCCGCGATCACGGGCGCGGGCCGCCAGCTTCGCCAGCGTCGTGGTCTTGCCGACTCCGGTCGGGCCGACCAGGGCGAGCGTGCGGAAGTGGTCGACGGCGGTCTCCACCCGCGGCTCGGTGTGCACCAGGGCCGCGAGCACGCGGGAAGCGAGATTCGGCAGGGCCGGGTCGCCGGGGCGTGACATGTCGACGCGCGTGCCGAGCAGCGCCTTCTCGACGGCCCGCAGCACCGTGGTCGACATGCCGAAGTCGGTGGCCTTGTCGGCGAGCGGCTGGAATCCGCGCGTCCACTTCGACAGCGCCGTGGCGTTGCCGGCCTGGTCGCGTGGCTTCAGCGTGGTTTCGGCGCGGGCGGCGACCACGAGGAAGCCGCCGCGGGTGGCGCGCGTCTCGACGACGAGGGCGTCGTCACCGCAGGCGGCGCGCACGGCGGCCAGTGCGTCGGGCAGGGTCTTGGCTTCGAATCGCTTGAGCATCATGGCGGAATCAGGGGGTGCGGTGCGGTTGGTTCGGTTGCTGGATCAGCTGGCGACAGCGATGCGCTGCGTGGTCTCGACCTTCTTGGCCGGACTCGTTTCCTGGTAGCTCAGCACGGCGGCATTCGGGATCACGCCGGCGATGGCCTCGGCCAGGAACGGCCGCAGGCTCGCGCGCGTGACCAGCACCGGATCGCGGCCGTTCTTCGCCATCGACGACAACGCTTCGGCGGTGCGGTCGACGAAGCGGCCGAGGAAGCCGGGCGGCAGGTTGGTGACGCCGTCGTTGCCGGCGAGCGCGTCGGCGAGGTTGCGTTCGAGCTCGGGGTCGAGGAACGCCGCGTGCAGCGTGCCGGCGGGATCCAGGTGCGGTTCGACGATGGTGCGGGCGAGGCGACCGCGCACGTGTTCGGTGAGATGGCGCGCGTCCTTGGTCTCGATGCACGCGTCGGCGAGCCCTTCGAGGATCGTCTGCAGATTGCGGATCGGCACGCCTTCCTTGAGCAGGCCGGCGAGGATGCGTTGCACCTGGCCGAGCGTCAGCTGGCCTGGGATCAGCTCGTCGACGACGGCCGGCGTGGTCTTCTTCAGGTTGTCGATCAGCGACTTCACGTCGTCGCGCGACAGCAGTTCGCCGGCGACCTTCTTCAGCACTTCGGTGAGGTGCGTGATCAGCACCGACGCCGCGTCGATGACCGTGTAGCCGAGCACTTCGGCCTTGTCCTTGTCGCTCTCGGAGATCCACCGCGCCGGCAGACCGAACGCAGGTTCGATCGTCTCGATGCCGGGAATGGCGGCCGCCGTGCCGCTCGGATCCATGGCCAGGTATTGGCCGGCACGCAGCGAACCGCGTGCGATCTCCTGGCCACCGAGCAGCACGCGGTAGGCGTTCGGATCGAGCTGCACGTTGTCGCGCACACGGATCGGCGGCACCACGAGGCCGAGCGCTTGCGCGAACTGGCGCCGCAACGAACGGATGTGGTCGAGCAGTCCACCGTGCTTGCCGGGTTCGACGAGGCCGATCAGGCGGTAGCCGATCTCGACGCCGAGGCGATCGACGCCGAGCAGTTCCTCCACCGGCGCTGCGTTGGCGTCCGGCTTCACAGTCTCGGTCTCGGCCGCAGCCTGCTTGGCGGCGGCGCTGCGGACGCGGGCTTGTTCGACGTTGCCCGCGTAGAGGAACAGGACGGCAGCGATGCCGGCGAACAGCAGCGTCGGCATGCCGGGCAGGAACGCCATCACCAGCAGGATGGCGGCGACGATGCGCAGCGCGCGGCTGCTGGCGAACATCTGGTCACCCATCTCCTGGCCCAGCGATGTTTCGCTGGCGCCCTTGGTGACCAGGATGCCGGCCGCGGTCGAGACCAGCAGGGCCGGGATCTGGGCGACGAGGCCATCACCGATCGAGAGGATGGTGTACTCCTCGAACGCCTGACCGAAGGCGAGGTTGCGATACATCATGCCCATGATCAGGCCGCCGACGATGTTGATGCCGGTGATGATCAGGCCG
>SXPB01000275.1 GCA_005776475.1 Planctomycetia bacterium | reverse complement strand
GATCGCGACCCGTTGCTCCTGGCCGCCGGAGAGTTCACGCGGCTTGTGGTGCATGCGGTCTTTGAGACCGACCAGTTCGAGCGCGCGTTCGGCCTGTTCGCGGCGCTGGGACTTGCTGATCGGTGCCAGCAGCAGCGGCAACTCCACGTTCTCGCGGGCGGTCAACACCGGCAGCAGGTTGAAGCCCTGGAACACGAAGCCGACGTTGGCGGCGCGCCACTGCGCCAAGGCACCGCTGGCGAGCGCTGTCAGGTCGGTGTCGCCGACGCTCACTTCACCGGAATCGGCGTGGTCGAGCCCGCCGACGAGGTTGAGCAACGTCGTCTTGCCCGAACCCGACGGGCCCATCAACGCATAGAACGTGCCGCCCTCCATCTGCAGGTCGAGCTCGTCGAGCACGCGCACGGCCTCGCCGCCGCGGTGGTAGGTCTTGGTGACGGAACGGAGCGTGATGGCTTCGACCATGGATGTGTCTTGGCTCGCGGGTGCGAGCGTCAGTTGTCTTGCAAGCGGACGCGGTCGCCATCGCGCAGCGACGGCGGCGGATCCAGCACCAGGCGTTGGTCCTTCTGCAGGCCGGCGTCGATCGCGACGCGGCCGCCTTTGCGTTCGCCGGCGGTCACCACCTGGAAGCGCACGGTGTCGCGCGGCACCACGAAGACGCCGGTCTTGCCGTCGACTTCGACCAGGACCTGCTCGGGCACCAGGATGCGCGGCGTGCCGGAGCCTGCGGTGGGGGCGGGCTCGGCGGCGTCACGGAACACGATGCGCACGCCCATCTCGGGGCGCAGCCGTTCGTCGCGCTTCGCCAGGCGGACGCGCACTTCGACGGTCGCCTTCTGGCGATCGGCGGTCGGCCAGATGCGATCGACGATGCCTTCGTAGCGGTCGTCGGGGAATGCATCGAGGAACACGTCTGCCGGGGCTCCCTGGCGCACCGACGACAGCGTCGTCTCCGGCACGTTGGCTTGCACTTCGAGCGAGTCGAAGTCGACCATCGTGCACACCGCGCCGCGCGACGCACTGCCGCCCTGCACGTTGGGTGACACCACTTCGCCGACTTCGGCGTCCTTCAGCACGACGATGCCATCGAACGGCGCGCGCACGTCGGTCTTGTCGAGCGTCGCCTGGGCGAGATCGCGCGCGGCGATGGCGGCGAGCACCTGGGCGCGCGCCACGGCGACGTCGGCATCGGCAGTGGCCTTGCGCGAACGGGCGGTGTCCACCGCGGCGGCGGCCGAGCCTTCGGCGGCGGCGAGCGCGCGCAGCCTGGCCAGCTGTGCGTCGCGTTCACTGACGGCACGTTCCACGTCGCGCGGCGAACCGATGCCGGTGCGCACCAGTTCTTCGGCGCGCGTGCATTCGGCGTCCGCCCACTTCTTCCCCGCTTCGCCTTCCTGGCGTTGGGCGGCAGCGGTCGCTTGCAGCGAGACCGCCTGGGCAGTGTCGGTGGCGGCGGCGGCCGCGGCACTCTGCGCCCGCAGCACGGCACTGTCGGCGGTGCCGACGTCGGCCACGGCGCGTTGCAGCGCGGCGCGGTACTCGTCGGCGAACAAGCGGGCGACGACGTCGCCCTTCTTCACCACCGAACCTTCGCGCACGTTCAGTTCGACGATGCGGCCCGGCACGTCGCTCGACAGCGCGGCGCGGCGCGAAGCGACCACGTAGCCGTTGGCGGCAGTGCCGCGCACGGCCGCGGCGGCCGACGGGGCCGCTTCGCTGACCACGAACGTGCGCACCACGGGCAGCCGCACCCGGTCGGCGAACTCCAGCAGCGACGGTGCGAACAACCAGCCGGCAGCACCGAGCACCGCCAGCGCCGCGATGCGGACGGGCCAGGGATTGCGTCCACGCGGCTTCGCCGGCGTCTTCGCAGTGCGATCGATCTTCAGGCTCTGCAGGTCCAAGGGCAGCGACGGGGTTGGGGGCGCGGGAGGATAGCGCGCACGCTCTCGAAAAGCCGCCCCGGGTGCGTATGGTGGGGCGCATGGTGGCACCGGTCGTGCGCCGCATCCTGGTTCCCGTCGAACTCGCCGAGAGTCGCGAGCCCGACCTTGCCTATGCGATCGGCCTCGCCGCGCAGCTGCGCGCCGAACTGCTGCTGTTGGCGGTGGTGGACACGCCGGCGACGGTCAGCCTGATCGGCCGCCACCGGGCGATGGCCGGCAGCGGGCGCGATTTCGACCAGGCGCTGCAGGAAGAAGTGCAGCAGATGGTGCAGCGTCTCGTCGACCAGGCTGCCGCCGCGGGCGTGCATGCGCTCGGCCACCTGACGTTCAGTGAAGACGTCGAAGAACAGATCCTGAAGGAGGCCCTCGTGCAACGCGTCGATCTCATCCTGGTCCGGTCGCGTGGCCGCAGCGGCATCATGAAGGCACTGCTGGGCAGCACTGCCGGCGAGATCCTGAAGGCCGCGCCGTGCCCGGTGTTGGTGGCGCGCACGTGAAGAACTCCGGCCGCGCGTCGCGTTCTTCCCCCTCCGCGGCTGCCCCGTCGTCGGGCAAAGCGCCTGCTGCGGGCAAGGCGAAGGCCAAGGGTGGTGGCGGGGCCGGGGCCGACACCAACGGCCACGCGCTCGCGGTTCCCGCCACCAGCCTGCGTTGGAACTGTCCGCCGATCAAACCCTCCGGCAAGCCGCCGACGGCAGCGTTCCTGCTCGGCCAGGATCGGCCGATGCAGGCGATGCGCACCGGCCTGTCGATCCACGCCCAGGGTTACAACCTGTTCGTGTCGGGACTGATGGGCTCGGGCCGCACGGCCGTGGTCGAGCTGCTGCTGCGCGACATCCAGCCGGTGTGCCGGCGCACGCCCGATCGCGTGTTCGTGCACAACTTCCAGGAGCCGAACCGGCCGCTGCTGGTGTCGCTGCCGGCCGGCAAGGCCGCCGCGTTCCGCGACGACCTGCTCGAACTCGGCCGCGCGCTGCACGGCCACCTCGTCGCCGCGCTGCGCTCGCGTCCGCACCGCATGTCGCGGCGTGTCGTCAAGCGCGCCTCGGGTTCGCGCGAGCGCCGGATCATGGACGCGCTGCAGCGGCAGGCGCAGAAGCAGGGCTGTGCGCTGGTTCGCTTCCAGGCGCAGAGCGGTGCCTCGACCGCGGACATCTATCCGGTGGTGGAAGGCGAGCCGATCACGCTCGATGCGTTGTCGGCGCTCGCGATCGAAGGCAAGCTCGCCGAAGAGGACCGCACGCGTTTGCTGAAGCAGCGCGAGCAACTGCTCGAGCGACTCGACGAGGTCAACGACCGCATCCGCGAAGAGAACGCGCGCATCGACGGCGAGCTGCGCACGATGGATCGGAAGCTGGCGTGGAAGGTGCTGCAGATGCACCAGAAGGAGTTCCAGAAGAAGTGGGTGCAGCCGGAAGTCGCGGACTGGCTCGACGCGGCCGGCGAGTACGTCGAGCGCCACCTGCATCAGTGGGTCGCTGCCGACAGCGAAGTCGATGACGAAGCCAAGGCGCCGGAGACGCCGCCACCGGCGCTGACCGAGCCACGGCTCGGCGAGTTCATGGCCAAGATCGTGAAGACGTCGTTCAACGACGCCTGCCCGGTCGTGATCGAGACGAACCCGACCTACGGCAACCTGTTCGGCACCATCACGCCGCCGCCCGACGGTGCGCAGTCGGGGGCCATGCACGTGAATCCGGGTGCCTTGTTGCGCGCCGAGGGCGGCTACCTGGTGTTGCGTTGCCTCGACGTGTTGCGCGAGAACGGGGTGTGGCCACACCTCAAACGCACGCTGCAGAACGGCAAGCTCGAGATCCGCGAGTTCGACCAGGGGGCGGCTTCGCAGACGGGTTCGCTGCAGCCCGAGGCGATCCCGATCGACCTCAAGGTCGTGTTGATCGGCGAGCCCGGTGTCTACGAAACGCTCGCTGCCGAGGACGTGCAGTTCCCGCAGATCTTCAAGATCCACGCCGAGTTCGACGCCTCGATCCCGGTCGACGAGTCGAACCTGACGCGCTACGCCGACTACCTGCAGTGGCTGGTCGACACCGAGAAGCTGCGGCCGTTCGCGCCGTCGGCGATGGCAGCGATCGCCGAGTACGGTGCTCGTGCGTCGGGCCGCCGCGATCGGCTGATCACGCGCTACAGCGAGCTCGGTGACCTCGCCCGCGAAGCGTCGCATCTGTGCCTGAGCGAAGCCGGTCGCACCGTGTCGCGCGACCACGTCGAACGCACGGTGCGCATGCAGCGGCAGCGCCATGATCTGGCGCAGGAACTCACCGAACGCGACTACACCGCCGGCTACATGCGGTTGTCGACCGCGGGAGGTGCGGTCGGCCAGATCAATGCGCTCACGGTGCTCGACACCGGTTCGATCGAGTTCGGCCGGCCTTGCCGCATCACCTGCAACTCCGGCGTCGCCACCGCGCAGCGTTCGGGACTGGTGAACATCGAAGGCCTCGCCAACCTGTCCGGCCCGATCCACGACAAGGGCGTGATGATCCTCGAAGGCTTCTTGCTGCAGGAGTGTGGCCGCGAAGGGCCGCTGTGCATGCAGGCGACGATCTGTTTCGAGCAGCTCTACAACGGCGTCGAAGGCGACTCGGCCTCGCTGGCGCAGTTGCTGGCCTTGCTGAGTTCGCTGGCCGGCGTGCCATTGTCGCAGGAACTGGCGATCACCGGCTCGGTCAACCAGAAGGGCGAAGTGCAGGCGGTGGCGGCGGTGAACGCCAAGATCGAAGGCTTCTTCCGGCTGTGCCGCGCGCGCAAGCTGACCGGCAAGCAGGGCGTGGTGTTGCCGCGCGCCAACGTCGGCGACCTGATGCTCGAAGCCGAGGTCCAGGAAGCGGTCGAACGCGGCGAGTTCGCGGTGTGGGCGGTTGCGTCGGTGCACGAAGCGATCGAGTTGTTCACCGGCTTGCGCGGCGACGACGTCTTGCTGCGCGTGCGCGAGACGCTGCGGCAGTTCCGCAACGCGGCGCGCACCGGCTGAGGGCGAGGTCAGCCTTCGTTCGGCGGCGGCAGGCGTCCGGCCGGTCGGCCACGGGTTTGGTCATGGCGCGTCATTTGGCGCCCGGTGGCGCGCCAGGGCAATGGGGCACGGCGCGGCGACTCAGGTCTTGCGCGCGGGCGGCGTGGTCGGACGCGGGTCGCGCTGATCGCGGCCGGGTTTCGCTGCTGGCGTCAGCACGACCTGCTTTTGCGGCGAGTTCGCGATCTCGTGGTCGAAGGCGCGGCCGAGTTCGGCCAGCTTCGGCACCAGCCCCTTGCCGGCGGCGGCGAGCGCGCGCAGCGGCGACGCCAGGCGCAGCAACTGTTCACGTTGGGCGACCAGATCGGCCCGCTTCTGGGCCAGGCGCGGTGCATGCGCCGCGAGTTGCGCGCGCAGCGATTCGATGGCGAGGCCGGCCACCCGCGGACCGAAGTGCTCGCGCAGGATCGCGACCGTCTCCGGCAGCAACTGGCCGCGGAACTGGGTCACGCACTGGTGCAGGTGCAGGCGACCGGCTTCGCCGATGCGGGCCGCCTTCTCCTTGCCGGGGATCTTCACGTCCGGCTTCTGGGCGGTGCCGAACACGCGCTCGCGCACGCGTTCGAGCGAGCGGAACGCCACCATGTCGAGCATCGACCGCTTCAGCGGGATCTGCGCCATGTCGACCGGAACCGTGGTGGTCTTCGGCCACGCCACGGTGCTGGCCTTGGCCAGCGCGTGCGACATCGTCTGCCGCAGGTCGATGCCGGCGCGGCGCACCAGTTCGGGCACTCCACTCGGCAACTCGAGGCCGGCGTCCATCTGGTTCTGGCCCTGCTCGAAGGTGCGGCGGGCGGCGCCGTGCACTTCCTCGCGGTAGTCGCGCACCAGCGGCGTCCATTGGCCCTGGATCAGCCATTCGAGGCTGTGGCTGGACAAGAACCAGGTGTCGATCGAGGCGCCGAGCGTGCGCAGCAACTTGGCGCCGGCATCGCGCGCGCAGCGTTCGACCTCGGCATCGATGTCGCGATGGCCGCGCGCGAACGCCGCCTTCCAGTCGTAGGCCAATGCCTGCTCGACGCGCGCCTGCTCGCTGCCGACCCACGCCATCTGTTCGTCGACGTCCTGCAGTTGCTGGTGCAGGCGCACCATGTCCTGGCCGGTCAGGTGCTGGTTCGTCTCGGCGAGCAACGTCTGCGCGCGCTGCAGCGAGTCGCGCAGGAAGGCCGCGAGGTAGTCGCTGCTGGCGAGGTAGTCGGCGAGATCCTGCCGGAACGCGCGGAAGCCGGCCGGCGCCTGCTCCAGTTCGCCCTTCTGCAGCGAGTTGCTCGCCGCGTGCAGCAGATCGACCGGATACATGCGCACCTTGCCCTGCTCCGCCGCGCGCTGCAGCGGCGCCGACATGGCCAGCTGCTGGAACGCCTGCAGCACCGCTTCCGGTCGCGACTGTTCGAGGCTCGGCACCAACTTGCCATCGGGTGACACGTCCCGCTTGTGCGAGTCGACGTTGACCACGAGGAAGATGCGGCTGAACAGGTCGAGCAGCTGCTGGAACTCGGCGAACACCTGTTCGAGGAACAGCGTGTCGCTCTTCACCACGAAGATCGCGCATGCCGCCGCATTGCGGAAGTCGCGCGTCATGCGGTCGTAACCGAACCGCATGCGGGTGTAGAGGCCGGGCGTGTCGACGAGCACGGCGCCGGTCGACGCGAGCTCGCTGCCGGGCACGCGCACGTCGACGCGTCGGATCGCTTGCGGGAAGTGTTCGGCGGGGTCGAAGGTGACGCCCTTCTGCTCGGCGGTGCGGATCGCGGCGGCCAGTTCGCCGTGCGCCTTGTCGATGAACGTCGCCAGCTCCTGCGCCTGCGCGAAGGTGCGGGTGCTGCCGTCGTACGAGGTCAGCACGTACTCGCGCTTCTGCCCGGCACTGACGAACACGAGGCACGGGTAGGCGGGCAGGCTCGACACTTCGCTGACGTAGGCGCCGGCAATGGCGTTCATCAGCGTCGACTTGCCGCTCTTCAATGGCCCGAAGATCAGCACGTAGGCCTGCTGTTCGAGCACCTTGTCGCACAGCGACTTCATCTGGTGCTGCAGCTCGCGCAATGGCGTCTGCAGCGCACGGCCTGCGTTGTCGGGGCCCCCGGCGTCGATGGCGGCGAGGGCGGAACTGATGTCTTGCAGCAGCGGACGGAGCGTGCCGTCGAACTGCTGGCAGTACGTGCCGAGCTGGGTCAGCATGAGCAGTGGCGAGAGCGGGCGCTTGCCCTTGGCGAGAGGGGTCTGGCGCGGGTTCTGGTTCCCGCGCGGGCGCGACATTCTGGCGAATGCCCGCGGCGAAGGGAGAGTCTGGCGGAGGATTTGTTTTCCTCAGGTCGTGGACAACCTGGGCCGTTCTCCACACATCGCGGCTACTTCACCGGGGCCAGCGGCATCACATCGGCACGTTGGTGGTGCCAGGTGATTCGTCCCGACTTCGCATCGAGCTCCGCCGGCAGCACCCTCAGGGTGTCGCCCTGGGTCGCGGTGCGCAGCGCGTCGGAAGTCGCCAGCAGCAATTCGGTCTGCAGCGTGGCCAGTGCCTTGGGCAGGGGCAGCTGCTGCCGCTCGGCGTGTTGGCGCAGGGCGGCGAAGCGGCGCGTGAGGGCATCATCGGCTCCGTTCGGGCGCGGCGCTGCCGCTTTGCATTGCGGATGGCCGAGCACCAGCACGAGCGCCAGCCGTTCGTCGGCGACGGCGCGTTCCAGCAGGGCGGCCGTCTCGGCGTTGGCGAGAGGCCCGGGAACTGCGATCACCAGCACGTCGTCGCGCTGCAGGCCGAGCAAGGGAGCCACTTCGACGTCGCTGTCGGCGCAGACAAGCACCGCGCAGACGTACTTGCCGGCACCCGACGGGCGCGGCTCTGGCTTGGGTAGCGGCTTGCCGGCGGCGAGCGCGTCGGCGACGGCGGTGTTGGCCGCCTGCACGTGGCGGAACGCGAGCGAAGGATGCAGAACCGACAGCGGCGCGTGCGTTGGCGCGGTGGGGGCGCCGCGCTTTTGTTCGACGGGCGTCTTCGCGGGAGGAGTCGGGTGCGGGTCGTGTTGGGTCAGCCCGGCTGCCGTGCAGCAGAAGCCGACCGCGAACGCGACGAGTGCGCGCCTTCCCCTCTCCAATGGCATGGGGAGATTCTCGGCATTCGCAGGGGCTGGACTTGATGCTCGAAGTCCCCGTGGTCGGGATCGCCAGGGGCCGTCGGCGTCACTGCGGACGCTGCCACCACGTGTCGCTGCCCGCGCCGAGTTGTTGCCGGAGCAGGGCCTTGGCGCGATGCGCCCGCACCTGCAGCGTTCCTTCGGTGGCACCGGTGATTGCGGCGATCTCGCTGTAGGGGAGGCCTTCGACGGCAAACAGCACGAACGCTTCGCGGAGCAGGATCGGCAACCGTTCGATCGCGAGCGCCAGCTGCAACGCATCCTCGCGCCGCACCAGGGAACTCAACGCCGAACGGCGGCCGTCGCTGACGGTGGCCAGCGCCTCGTCGCCGGCATGGGCGCGTTGCACGTCGGCGCGCAGTCGCTTGCGGCACTGGTTGCACGCGATCGACAGCAGCCAGCTGGCGAAGCGCGTGGGGTCGAGCAGTTGGTCGAGGTGGGTGAAGGCGCGCTGCAGCGATTCCTGGCGCACGTCGTCGGCGATCGACTCGTCGCCGGCCATCGTGATGAGGAATCGCGTCAGGCGATCGCTGTGGCGCGTCGCGAGCTGCGCGAACGCGTCGCGGTCGCCGGCCTGCGCGCGTTCGACCAAGACGGCGTCGTTGGCTTCAGCCACCACGTTTGCCCTCGGCGACTGCGGTGGCGAGTCGTTGCAGCGGTGCCGCGAACTTCGGTTCGCGCGCGATCTCGTCACGGCACCAGGCCGCAGCTTCGGCGCGCAGCGCGGCGGGCAGCCGTTGCAACGGTTGTGGATCGAGCGGCAGTCCGTGCAGCGAATCGAGCAAGGCCAGCAGTACGGCGGCAGCGGGAGCGTCGTTTGCATCGCCACCGGCAACGCGACGACGCAGGCGTTCGAGCTCCTTCCCGGCGAGTGGGCGCCACGCGCTCGTGCCCGGCAGGGGTGCGATGCGAAGGTAGCCATCGAGCAACACCGCGAGTTCGCCAGCACCCGAGAGCCACGCAGTCTCCGCGGCGCGGCTGGCGGCGGCGACGTCGCCGCGCAGGTGGGCGACGCCGAGTTCGGCGAGCCAGCGTTCGGCGCCGCCAATCGGCAGCGTGGTGGCGAACTGCGCCAGCGCTTCGGCTCCGGCGGGAACGACGGCAACGGTCGTTGCGGGCTCCTCGGGGGCGCCTTCGGTGCGGTCGCCAAACCAACGCGCGCGCCGCCGTTCGTCGCAGAACGACAACCACTGCGGCGCGCCGACGGCGCGCACGAAGCCTTCATTGCCGTGGCGGAACGCGGCCTTCGCGAGGGCGCGACGGCTGTCGATGGGCGCATCGACGTGCTCGAGCATGGCCAGCGCGCGTTGCCACTCGCCGTCGAGCACGAGACGTTCGGCGTCGGCCAACGTCGGGCCCATCGCAATCGGTGACGAAGTCCTCGCCGTCGGCGAGCGTTCGGGCAAGCCGAGTGCCAGCAGCAGGGCCAGCAACACGGCCGCGACCAGCGGGGCGCCGAAGTTTGGGGCGCGGGTGGCGTCGCTCGCGGCGAGACGCGCCGCCGGCACGGCTTCGCGCACGGCCTCGGCGAACGCGGCGGCGGAGGGCAAGCGGTCGGCGGGGTCCTTGGCCAACGCCCGCGCGAGCACCGCATCGAGTGATGCAGGAACTCCGGCGCGCGCACGCGACGGTGGTGGCGGTTCGAGCGACTCGACCAACTTCAGCGCCTGGAACACCGAACCACCGTGGAACGGTGAGCGGCCGGTGAGCAGTTCGTAGAGCAGGATGCCGAGGGCGTGCACGTCGGTGCGGGCCGTCGTCGCTTCGGGGCCGTCGAGCAGTTGCTCGGGCGCCATGTATTCCGGCGTGCCGACGAGTTCGCCGGTGCGCGTCAGCGGCGCGTCGTCGTGCAGAGCGCGCGCGATGCCGAAGTCGAGCACGCGCACGGTGCCGTCCGGTTGCAGCATGACGTTGTCGGGCTTGATGTCGCGATGCAGCACGCCGTGCGCGTGCGCCGCGGCAAGCACGTCGGCGGTGGCGGCGGCGAGGCGCGCCGCTTCGGTGACGCCCAAGGGACCACGCTGCAACAGCGCGCGCAGCGTGCGGCCGGCGACGAACTCGAGCACCAGGAACGGTCGGTCGCCGGCTTCGCCGAACTCGTGCACCTTGACGACGCCCGGATGCGCGACGTGCGCCGTCAACTTCGCTTCGCGCGCGAAGCGAGTCCGCAGTGGCGCCAGTTGTTCGAGCGGCATCGCCGGCAGCAGCTTCACCGCCACTTCGGTGCCGAGTTCACGATGTCGCGCCAGCCACACTTCGCCCATGCCGCCGGTGGCTAGCAGGCGCAGCGGGTCGTAGGCGCCGAGCGGTCCCGGGCCCGGTGGCTTCTGGCAGTGCGGGCAGGCCGCGGGCGGCTCGCCGGTGCCGGCGAGTGCCAACGTCTTCGTGCAGTGGGCGCAACGGATCTGCATCGGGATCTAGAACTCGCGGAAGCGGTCGACGTAGCGCCGCAGGGTCTTGTGGTGGCCGGCGTGGATGTCGCGCACGCGCTGCACATCGACGTCGTCACCGGGGAACAGGCGCTGGGCGTCGTCGCGGGCGCGCTGCAACGCCCGGTCGGCATCGGCCCAGCGGCGCGCATCGCATTGCAAAGCCATGTCGGCGAGCCCCTGCGCCAGCACCACGATGGCGGCGTTCTTGCGCACTTCGATGTCGAGGGCCGCCGACGCCTCCGGGGTCGACGTGCCGCGCGGCATCGCGAGGCAACCGACGTGCCAGGCGCCAAGCGACTCGCGGGCACCACCCGCGACCGGAGTATGCATGAGCGTGGCGCGCACCACCGCACGGTTGAGGTCGTCGCCTTCGAGGCGGCAGCGCAGCATGACCACCGCGGTGACGCCGGCGTTGACGTCGGGCAGGTCGAGTTCGACGCGGTCGCCGAGAACGCGCGCACCTTCGTGCAGGGCTTGCTGCAGGCGCAGGCCACCTTCGAGTTCGATGGTGAGGTTCAGGTTGCGCGAAACGGCGCTGACCAGGGCGTCCGCTTCGGCGACGAACACCTTCTGCACGTCCTGGCCATCGGCGACGAAGTGGAACAGGCCGCGGCAGCCGGTCGCGAGCTTCTTCAGCAGCGTCACGTCGAGGCTAGTGCCGACCCCGACCGTGCTGATGTCGATCGTCGTCTCGGCCCGGCGGTAGGCGTCGGCGAGGATGGCTTGCGGGTCGGTGACCCCATTGTTGGCGATGCCGTCGGTCAACACCACGACGCGGCGGTGTGGCGTGCGCGTGGTCGCCTTGCCCAGTTCGTCGAGGCCGAGCATCAGGCCTGCGTGCAGGTTGGTGTTGCCACCGGAGCGCAGCCGGTCGATTGCGTCGTGCAGCCAGCGGCCGTCGCCGCGGCGTTGCAGCGGCGCTTCGAGGCGACCCTCGGTCGAGAACGTGACCAACGCGAGTTCGTCGTCCGGGCGCAGCCGGTCGACGAATGCGTGCAGGCCGCGTTGCACGGCGCTGAGTTTGTTGGCGTCGGCCATCGAGCCGCTGGTGTCGACGACCAGTGCCACCGCGGCCGGCGCGGCCAGCGCGCGATCGCCCAGCGGGCCGGTCGTGTAGCCGACTTGGACCCACACTTCGGCCCCGCGGGCGGCGCTGCCGCAGTCGAGCCGGGTGTCGAGGGCGATGGGTTCACCGGCCTTGGGCAACGGCAGGCGATGGCGGTGGTAGTTGCCCATGTCGCTGACGACGATCTCGGCTGCCGTTGGCAGGCGGCCGAGTGCAGCGAGCTCACGGGCGCGGGCATGGCCGAAGTCGCTGACGCCAGACTGCGCCGAAAGGGCGTGGGCCGGCAGCACGAGCAGGGACGTGAAGAGGAGAAATCGTGGGTGGCGCATGTGCGGTCTCGTTCGTTGACGAACGAGAGACCCAGCGGGCGCGGCAACCTTACACGGTGAATCGGCCAACCACAGGTCGTGTGCCTCGGCGTTCTCCGATCCTGGCAGCGGGCAGCTCGTCCGTGCCGCTACTTCTTGTCGGTCGGCGGCACGGGCTTGTCGAAGACCGCGGTCCAACGCGAAGCCTTGAACGGAGCGGCGTGGCGTTCGCGCAGGTCGCGCGCCGGATTGCCGCCCGCTTCGACTTCGCGCACGAGCGCGAGTTTCTGCAGTGCCTTCAGCCCGGTCTCGGCATCGACGGCTTCGGGTTCGCCGACGCACTTCTGCTTGATGACGCCAAGGTGTTTGCGCAACGCGGCCAGGTCACCGCCGGCTTTCGCTTGGTGCACCACGCCGTCAAGTTCGGTGGCCGCCCACGCGCGAGCCTTCTGCTCGGCCGCTTGGATCGCGTCGCGCTCGGGGCATCGCCCGGTGCTCTTGTTGGCAGCGCGAGCGGCGGTGAACACGGCCGGCCAGTCGCCCTTGTCCGCAGCGGGACCGATCGTCGCCGCGAGTTTCTCGAGTTGCTTCTGCACGGCGGGCGAGGCGGCGAGCAGCGGCGACTTCTCGACGCGCTCGAGCACCTGCAAGAACTCGGCCGTTTCGATCGAACCCGAGAAGCCATCGATCCAGGCCCCATCGAGGGTCAGAAACCCGACCATCGGCGCATTGCGCGGCTCGGGCAGGTTCTTGTCGCACAGTTCCGCGATGGTCGCATCGGCGGCGTACCAATCGACGGCGAAGCCGACGCAGAGTGCCGCAATGCGGTCCTTCACGGCCGGGTTGGGCAGGATGCGCTCCACGAGCGCAACGCAGCGGCCTCAAGTCTTGGCGCCGACTTCGACCAGGATGGCCTTGTTCGCCGCGCGCGCAGCCTGTTTGGCGGCGTCGAACGAAGTGAACCAGCGGAGCGTGGACTGGTCGTCGTACCAGGGGTGCTTTTGGGCGGTGGCGCCGGCGGTCAGCGCCGGCAGCAGCAGAAGCGGAGCAATGCGAAGGAACATGTGCATGGGGCCTTACCTCTTCGGTGCCGAGATCATCACGGCCGATGCTGCGATGGCAAGCAACGACCGACTACCGCAACCACAGTTCGAGGCCGTTGGTCAGGCTCAAACCGGCGAAGGCACCAGCGTCGATGGCGATGCCTTGCAGCACGATCCGACTGCCCGACAAGGCTGGCGTGTTCGGGATCGCGAGCGTTGCCGCGAACGTGCCCACGCCCGGCTGGCCTGCATTGCCGCTGGTGAGGAACGGCAACAGCACGTCGAGGCTCGCCAGAAACACCGTGCCGCCGACGAACGGCAACGCAGTCGGCGGTTGGAACGAGAAGCCGAGCCCGCTCGGGGCGCCACCGAGCAGCCCACTGGCGTGGATCGTCGTGCTGCGGCCGCGCACTGGCAGCGCTGCGGTCGTCAGGTTGGGCATCACGCCGCCGCTGCCGGCAGCGCCTTGCCCCAGGCGCGAACTGCCGATCCCGACGTAGGCGTGGTAGTGGTTGTTCGACGTCCACGTGAGCGCGGTGTGGATGGCTCGCACCGGACCCGGCGAAAAGCCGGCTTGCACCGGGCCGTCAATCACTTGCCAGGTGGCGCCGGCGTCGTCGCTGCGGATCACGTTGCCGGGATAGTTGGACAGCTCCCACTGGACGTAGACCACACCGTGGTCGACGTGCGCATGCGCGAAGATGTTGGTGGGGGAGGCAGCGCCCAGTTGCAGCGGCGTTGCTTGCCACGAAGCACCTGCGTCGGTCGACACGTTGACGATGTACAGAGTGTTCGTCAGGTTGTTGTCGCGGCCAACGGCCACCGCCAGGGAGCCTTCCATCGCGAGATCGAGCACGATGGGGATGCTGTGCGTCGTCACCTGCGACCACGTAGTGCCACTATCCGACGAATGCAGCACGTCGTTGCCAGTGTGCAACAGTCGCGATGCCGCGAACGCACAGAGGTGCTTTGGCACCGTAGATTGGAACGCGGGGGCGCCGGGCAAACCGACGGGGGCCGGCAGCCAGGTCGCACCGCCGTCCGTGGATCGCTGGTGGCGCGTCGTTCCGTCGTGCCACACCACGTCCACGTTGGCGCCGGAGCCGCTGACCAGGAGCCGTTGCAGCCCGGGCGCCCCAGGTGGCATGCCGATGTCGAGCAGTGTCTCCGTCGGTTGCCAGGTGCCGCCGAAGTCGGTGGAACGGTTGCAGAACACGCGGCCGTTCGGCCGTTGGTTCCACCAGGCCACGACGACGTTCGGCCCGTTCGCGAACAGGCGCGTGCGCATCGAGTCGAACTGAGGCGTCACGCTGGCGGCGAGGTTGGCAGGTGGTTGCCAGGTGAGGCCGCCGTCCAGCGAGCGCGTCACGCGTGGACCGAGCGTCAGGTCGTGGCTGGCGACGAGCAGGCCACCGGCATGTTGGGCGATCGCAACTTCGTGTTCGTGGAAGCCCGCGCTGACGTTGTTGGTGCCAAAAGCGCCAAGCGCTTGCTCCAGGATCGGCCAAGTCCGGCCGCCATCGACCGAGCGCGCGTGGTAGATGGTCGGGTAGCCGAATGCGAACGCATGCACGACGTCGCCGTTCTGGACGAACGTTGGCCGCAGCTGGCTGGTCTGCGGATTGAGCTGCGTCGCGTGCGCGGGAACCTGGGCCGCCACGGGGGCCGCGGCGAGTGCTAGAGGGACCAGGAAGCGGCGCGAGGCCATGGCGCGAGAGAATAGCCGGCGGCCCGGAAAGCGGGTGTCGCATGACTGCGGCGCCTCGCTATAGTGCTGCCCCCGAATCCGATCCGAATGAGCAATTCGAACCCCACTACGGCGGGCCTCGACAAGGGCCTGCAGGACCTCGACCAGGTCGTCATCCGTTTCGCCGGCGACTCCGGCGACGGCAGGCAGCTGACCGGTGACCAGTTCACCCGCACCACGGCCCTGATGGGGAACGACATTGCGACGTTCCCGGACTTCCCGGCCGAGATCCGGGCGCCGGCCGGCACGCTGCCGGGCGTCTCCGCCTTCCAGCTGCGGTTCTCGAGCTTCGACATCCACACGCCCGGCGATGCGCCGGACGTCCTGGTGGCGATGAATCCGGCGGCGCTCAAGGTGCACCTCAAGGAACTGAAGAAGGACGGCACCCTGCTGCTCAACACCGCGTCGTTCGGCGCGCTCGACCTGAAGAAGGCGAAGTACGACAAGGACCCGCGCACCGACGGCACGCTGTCGGGCTATCGCGTGATCGAAGTCGACCTCGAGAAGCGCACGCTCGAAGCGTTGGCCAACAGCACCCTCGACAACCGCGGCCGCGAGCGCTGCAAGAACATGTACGCGCTGGGCATCCTCTACTGGATGTTCCATCGCGAGATGGCGCCGACCGAGAAGGCGATCGCGCAGAAGTTCGGCAAGAAGCCGGACCTGGTCGAAGCGAACCTGACGGCGATGAAGGCGGGCTACGCCTACGCCGAGACGGTCGAGATCTTCCAGACCGCGTACCGGGTGCCACCGGCGCAGATGAAGCCGGGCACGTACCGGAACATCATGGGCAACCAGTCGCTGTGCCTCGGCGTCGTCGCCGGCGTGCAGAAGGCGGGCGTGCAGGCGTTCCTCGGCAGCTACCCGATCACGCCGGCGTCGGACATCCTGCACCAGCTGTCGGGCTACAAGCACCTCGGCATCCTGACCTTCCAGGCCGAAGACGAGATCGCCGCGGTCGCCGCCGCGATCGGCGCGTCCTACAGCGGCTGCCTCGGCATCACTTCGACCTCGGGTCCGGGCATCGCGTTGAAGAGCGAAGCGATCGGGCTGGCGGTCATGGCCGAACTGCCGCTGGTCGTGCTCAACGTGCAGCGGGCCGGCCCGAGCACCGGCATGCCGACCACGACCCCACCGGCCGACCTGCTGCAGGTGATGTACGGCCGCAACGGCGAGTCGCCGGTCTGCGTGATCGCGGCATCGACGCCGGCCGACGCGTTCGAAGTCGGCTACGAGGCCGTGCGCATCGCCACCAAGTACATGGTGCCGGTGGTGGTGTTGTCGGACGGCTACATCGCCAACGGTTCGGAGCCGTGGCTGCTGCCCGATCCGGACTCGCTGCCGGAGATTCCGGTGACGTTCGCGCCCGAGGGCAAGGCCGGCGAGAAGTTCATGCCGTACTCGCGCAACCCCGAGACGCTGGCGCGGCCGTGGGCGCGGCCCGGCACCAAGGGCCTCGTGCACCGCATCGGTGGCCTCGAGAAGCAGGATGTCACCGGCAACATCTGCTACGACGCCGACAACCACCAGCACATGATCGACACGCGGGCGCAGAAGGTGGCGAACATCGCCAACGACCTGCCAAAGACCGCGACGTTCGGTTCGCGCACCGGCGACGTGCTCGTGCTCGGCTGGGGCAGCCCGCGCGGCGCGATCACCGCCGCGACGCAGCGCCTGCAGCAGCAGGGCCACAAGATCAGCTGCGCGTTCCTGCGCCATCTCAACCCGCTGCCGAACGACCTGCTCGCGCTGATGCAGGGCTTCAAGAAGGTCGTGCTGCCGGAACTCAACAAGGGCCAGCTGGCGATGATGCTGCGCGCCAAGTACCTGATCGACGTGCAGAGCTTCAGTCAGGTCGATGGCCAGCCGTTCAAGAGCCACGTTCTCGAGGAATACCTGTCCAGCATGCTTGCCGTTGTTGGCAAGGAGGTGCGCAAGTGACCAGCGTCGATCGTCCCGTCATGCAGAAGAAGGACTACAAGACCGACCAGGACGTGCGGTGGTGCCCCGGCTGTGGCGACTGCTCGATCCTGAACGCGGTGCAGAGCGCCTTCGCCAAGCTCGGCAAGCAATTGCACGAGACCGTGATCATCAGCGGCATCGGCTGCAGTTCGCGGTTCCCGTACTACATGGAGACCTTCGGCTTCCACACGATCCACGGGCGCGCCCCGGCGATCGCGACGGGCGTCAAGGTCAGCAACCCCGCGCTCGACGTCTGGGTCGTCACCGGAGCATTGGTTCGCCTTCTCGATAATGGTTTCAAAGGGTAAGGTAAAGGAATGTAAATTAATTTCTAAACAATAAAAATTCAAATCAAATGAACAACGAAGAAAAGGCATTTATCAACGTCTGCTCTGCCAAGAGAGTAACAACAAAG
>SXPB01000274.1 GCA_005776475.1 Planctomycetia bacterium | reverse complement strand
CGTGCTCGGCAGCAACGCGCTCGCTTCGGTGCGCACGTGGAATGGCCGTGCAACGATCCGCACGTGGGTCGCGCCATCCGCTTGCAGCAGGGCATCGGCAGCCAGCACGAGCGCGTTCGCATCGTGCGCGACGATGCGCAGCGCCTGCCGCACTTCGCCGGCACCGCCGATGAGTTCGGCGTCGAAACCGGCGAAGCGATCGCGCCGCGGGTCGGCAAGCGGAATGGTGAGCAGCGCGCGGTAGGCCGGCGCGCCGTGGAACGTGGCATCGGCTTCGATGCTCGCGAGCGGCGTGGCGGCGACGGCCACGGTGGCTTCGGGCTGCGTTGCGTTGGCGACCTGGAACCACGGCACGTAGCCGTCGGGGCGCAGGCCAAGCGGTGCGAACCACGGACCTGCGGCAGCGCCCGGATCGAGCACGACGCCGCGCGCGTGCTGGTCGGGTGCGGTGAGCGGGCGCCGGTGGATCGCGCCGAGATCGATCCACTGCGAACGCGCGCGCGAACGTGGGCCGTACGGACTCGGCAGCAGGATGGGGGCGGGCCGGATGTCGCCTTCGTCTTTGCCGACGTTCAACAATGTGCCGTGGTCGTTGACGTAGGTGCCGTCGGGTTGCGCGTGGCCGCGCCAGGCCAGCAGCTGCCTTTTGTGCAGTGGCCCGAGCGGGATCGAAGCCGAGGAAGCGAGGGAGCCCGGCATGTACCAGTGGATGTTGTCGTCGAGGATCGTGCCGGTGCCGTCGCTGTCGTCGCCCGGTGGCACCATGAGTTGCACGAGCCCCATGCCGCCAAAGCCCCCGAGTGGTTCGGTGTCGTACGAAGTTCCCGCGATGGGCGGTTGCCCCGCGGGTGCGTACTTGCCGGCGACGTAGACCGCGCCAAAGCCGCCGGTGCGGCAGACGCCACCGTCGGCGGAGACGGCGAAGCTGTACTCATCGCCGAGCATGGGCGTCGTGCCGCCGCCATAGACGAAGCGGTTGGTGCCGACATTGCCGTGCGCTTCGATGCGGATCGCCGTCGCCGACATCAGCACGACCATGCCGCCGGCACCGCCGCCGCCGCCGCCCGCTTCGCCACACGCGCCGACCTGTTCGCCGCCACCGCCGTGGCCACCGTCTGCACTCACCGTGCCGTTCGCCCGGATCCAAATCTCGCCATGGGCTTGCACGACGAGAACGCCGCCACCGCCGCCGCCGCCACCTCCCCTGTAGTCGAAGGCCGGAGAGTTGCCGGTCAGCGAGCAATCGAACAGGGGCGACGTGTCGCCGCCACCGCCGCCACCGCCGCCGCCGCGCAGTTCCGCGAGTTCCCCGTGGATGCGCAATTGCCGCCGAACATCGAAGCCGTCGCCGAAGAAGTTGTTGTCGTTGCGCGCATCCTGGAAGTGGATTGGCGCCGGTTCGCCGCCGAGCAGGAACGCAACGCGAGTGCCGCTGGCGCCGCCGCAACCAGCACCGCCGTAGCCACGCACTTGCTGGAACCTTGTGTTCCCGGTGGGCGGCGTGTTCGGCAGGATCGTCGCCGGCGTGGCGCCGCGGAAGTGTGGGTCGCCCTGCGTCGCGGCCGAGCCGCCGCCGCCGCCAGAAGCACCGCCCGAGCCGTTGTAGCCTCCGCTCGTGTAGCAGCCGGTAACGCACGCGAGATAGCCGCCGGCGCCGCCCGCTTCGGGTTGCTGGCCAGCACCGCGACCAGTGCTGCCGCGGAAGTCGCGAACGCTGGCATTCGGCGACCCGGCGCCGCCGTTGCCGCCGCCGCAGCGTCCCGTGCCGTTGCCCGTGCCCGGACTGGTTTGGCCGGCGAGCACGGTGTCGTGCGGTCCCGAATACTGAATGCTGATGCCGTTGCTCCGCGTGCCGTCACCGCCGCGCACCGTCAGCGTGCCATCGATGACGACCTTGCCGCGGCACACGAACACCAGCGGATGGGGGCCCGTGCCCTGCACGAAGCTGCCGGCGGGAATCGTCAGATTGCGCAGCCGGAACACGCCGCCGGTCACTTCCTGCAGCGGGCCCGTCGTCGGCGCAAACGTCGTGTAGGCCGTGTTGAGCACGGTCTCGGCGGCGGGCGCCACAAAGTCGATCGTGTCGCTGCCCCCTTCGAACGCACGCGCGGCGCGGATCCAGCCCGGGCCCGCTTCCATGCGCGGTTCGGCGAAGTTCGCCGCGGCGTCGAGAGTGCCCAGCGCCTCGAACCGTTCGACCACGGCGTTCCACTGCGGCAGCCACGCGGCCTCGGTGCGGAAGGTGCCGAAGCGAACGTCGTAGTTCGGCGTCTGCGTGTTGTCCTGGCCGGCGAGGTCGCGCACCGACGCCGCGACGACGGCGATCACGTTCGCGGCGTTGGGCAGCACGCCGAGCGGGCGCAGCACGACGGTGGCGCCGTCGTTGGTGTTGCGCTCGAGTTCGAGTTCGGTCGCGAGCCGACGTCGCACGCCGACGAGGTCGGCGGGATCCTGGTATTCGAGCCACAGGCCCTGGGCGAGGTTGTCGATCGCGGGGTCGAGCGGCTGGTCGAACGCGAGGCGCACTTCGGTCGGCGGTTGGCCAAAGCGGTTGAGTGGCACCGCACCGAGGTCGTCGTTCGTCACCGTGAACGTGGTGCGCGCCGGCCCGTGTGCTTTGCGATCGCGAAACAGTTCGGCGGCGGAGTTGCCACCGCGGGTGCGGAACGTGAACGCTACCGCGGTCTGCAGCGGCTTGCCGGCGAGGTCGCGCAGGCCGTCGGTGGCGTGCACGCGGTAGGTGCGGCTCTGGCGCAGGCCGCCGGTCGCGTAGGCGCCGTCGGTAGGCAGGTTGGGCGAGAACCACAGCATGGTGCCGTCGTCGCTGAGTTGGTACGAGCCGGCGACCGGCGCTTCCGTCGGCGTGCCGCCCGCTTCCAGTTCGACCACCGCGAACGTGGCTGGCGTGACCGAGGCCAGATCGATCGCCGTCGAGAACGACAGCGTCACCGGATCGTTGAGGTAGACCTCGTCGCCTTCGCCCGGCGTGTGCGCCACCGCTTCGAACGGGGCCGTGGCCGGTGCGGTAGTGCCACCATCGCCACTGCAACCGAGGGTGATGGCAAGCAGGGCAAACACGGAAACGGCGACGCGCGACGCCGGCAGGCAGAGACGGGGCATGGGACCTCGGGCGGGGGGCGGGGATAGCCGCCCGGGTCGGCACGGTAACCGGCGTTTTGGCTAGTTGCCGTTCTTCGCGGGCTTCTCCAGCACCGGCGGCGTGAACTGCGGCGTGCGCTGCGGCAGCGGGATCGCGCGCTGGGGCTTGGCGAAGAACTTGCTCGGCGAGGCCTTCGCATCGAGCACGCGGGTCATCGCGATCTCGTCGCAGGCGAGGAACTTCGGGCAGTGCGTGCAGTCGTTGAAGACCTTGTGCGGCAGCTGTTCGTGTTCACAGATGGTGAAGCCCATCTTGGCGAAGAAGCCGGGCACGTAGGTGAACGCAAACAGGCGCGGGATGCCGAGCCGTTTGGCGTCTTCGACCAGCGCATCGACCAGGATGCGGCCGATGCCGTGCTTCTGCATGGTGGGCTCGACCGCGAGCGAGCGCACCTCGGCGATGTCGGTCCAGGTGATCGCGAGCGCGCCGCAGCCGGCGAACTGGCCGTCGACGTCGGCGATCATGAAGTCGCGGATGTTCTCGATCACCGACGCCGGCGACCGCGGCAACATCACCTGCCGCAGCGCCAGTTCGTTGACGAGCGTCATGATCTGCTTCGCGTCGGCGACGACGGCCGGGCGAACGGTGACCTTGCCAGGCGGAGTCGAAGGTGCTGGAACGGGCGAGGGAATGGAACTCATCGGAGGGTGCCGCTCCAGGCGGCGAGTTGCTGCTGCCAGCGGGTGACTTCGGTGCGCACGCGGGTAGGGGCCGTGCCGCCCTGGACATCGCGCCGCGCCAGCACGGTGCGCGCGGCCAACGCCTGCTTCAGATCGACCTGCAGTTGCGGCAACAGGCGGCGTTGCTCGTCGGCCGGCAGGTGCTGCAACTCGACGCCGAGCTCGACGGCGCGATTGACGGCGGCGCCGACGATGCCGTGTGCGTCGCGGAACGGCACGCCGGCGGCGACCAGCAGGTCGGCCAGGTCGGTTGCGTTGAGGTAGCCACGTTCAGCCTCCGCCGCACAGCGCGCGGTGTCGAACTTCGCATAGCGGATCGCGAGCGTCGCCACCATCAGGCACGCTTCGGTTTCGGTGAGCGTCGGGAACAGCGACTCCTTGTCGGTCTGCAGGTCGCGGTTGTAGGCGAGCGGCAGGCCCTTCACGCTGCCGAGCAGAGCCAGCAGCGCGCCGTGCGCGCGCGAGGCTTTGCCGCGCACCAGTTCCATCGCGTCGGGGTTGCGCTTCTGCGGCATCAGCGAACTGCCGGTCGACACTTCGTCGCCGAAGGTGAGGAAGCGCGCTTCCTGCGTCGCGAAGAAGATGGTGTCCTCGGCCAGCCGCGACAGGTGCGTTTGCGCCATCGCGCAGGCGAAGGCGAGTTCGCACAGATGGTCGCGCTGCGCCGTCGCGTCGAGGCTGTTGTGGCTGGCGCCGCGCTGGAAGCCGAGGTCCTTGGCGACCGCATTGCGGTCGACGCCGAGCACGGTGCCGGCGAGCGCCCCGCTGCCGAGCGGGCATGCATCCATGCGAGCGCCGGCGGCGAGCACGCGTTCGCGATCGCGGCCGAGCGCTTCGCAGTGGGCCAGCGCCCAGTGGCCGATGGTGATCGGTTGGGCGCGCTGCAGGTGGGTGTAGCCGGGAATCGCGGCGTCGTGGTGACGGTCGGCCTGCTGCACCAGTTCGGCGCAGAGTCCCGCGATCGCCGCGCTGAGGGACCCGATGCGTTCGCGCAGGTCGAGGCGCAGGTCGGTGGCGACCTGGTCG
>SXPB01000273.1 GCA_005776475.1 Planctomycetia bacterium | reverse complement strand
GGGAAACTACCGAGCGTGCCCGCCATCGCGGCAAACGTTCCGCCCAGGTAGCAGTCGCCGTGGTTTTGGCGCCAATCCGCCCCCCACAGCCCGTTGGCCCCGCAATTGCGAAGGGACAGGCACGCGCGTAGTCGCCCGCGCACCAAGGAACCCAATGAAACTTCGCTGCTTGCCCTTACTCGGTGTCGCGCTCCTGGCGATCGTGACGGATTCTGCGGATGCCCATGGCGGCCAGTACGCCGGCCCGCCGGACATCGTGCCGCCGCCTGTGCCTGGTGGTCCCACTGGCGGCGGGCCCAGGGGGCCGAACACGCCCGTAACGGGCCAGCCTTCGGGACCTACCGCCCCCCAGCCCAGTGGCCCGGTGCCTGGCGGCCCCACCACTCCCGGCGGCTCGCCCACACCAGGGGCTCGCAGCGGCGGCCGCGCCACCGGCGCGCCGACCGACTTGGTCGACCTGACCACGTGGGACATGTGGTGGGAACTCAACCACCACGGCTACGTGCGGCTGAAGGACGCCGTGCACACGGGCGCGGTGGTCACGGGCGAGGAGGGCTTCTTCCATGGCCACCATCGTTTCCGCGCCGCGGACTCGCTGCGGCCGACTCGCGACCAGATCCAGACCTCGGTGCTGCCGGCGCTGCGCCGCGCGATCGATTCGACCGAACAGCGCGACATCGCATCGTCGTGCATGGTCGCGATGGCGAAGATCGGCGAGAACCACCCGGAGTTCCGGCTGGTCGACGTGTTCAAGGCGCGGCTGCAACGCGAGGACCAGGAGATCCGCGAAACCGCGGCGCTGGCGATCGGCATCGCCGGCCGCTACGAGAACGGTGAAGTCGATCTGCTCAGCGGGCTCGCGCTCGACGACGCCACCGGCCGCGCCGCCTACGGCGGCAAGGTCGACAACCGCACCCGTTCGTTCGCGCTGCATGGTCTCGGCCTGCTGGTGAAAGAACACCGCAAGCTCGAACTCGAGCAACGCGTGCTGTCGATCAGCAAGCAACTGCTCGCCAACCACAACGCCTTCGATCGCAACGTCAAGGTCGCCGCGATCCACGCGCTGGGCCAGCTCGGCGTCGGTGGCACCGATTCGGGCGAACGCGGGCTGCGGCAGGACGCGATCAGCGTGCTCGCCAACTACCTGGACAAGGACCTCGGCGCTGGTGAGGAACTGATCCAGTCGCACTGCCCGACGGCGATCCAGAAGCTGGTCGGCAAGAGCGGCCCGCTCGCCGACGCGTGGAAGGCGAAGTTCGCCGCGATGCTGCAGCCGAAGAACGGCCGCCGCGACGGCGCCGACCTCGCCCGTTCGTGCGTGCTGGCGCTCGGCCAGATGTGCGGCGCGCACGACGATGCGTCGAGCCCCGACGCGAAGTTCAGCCGGTTGCTGCTCGCCACCTACGCTGACCATCGCGACGCGCAGACGCGCTACTTCGCCGTGCTCGCGCTCGGCCAGATCGGCGGCAAGGCGAACCGCGCCGTGCTGCTCGAAAAGCTGCCCTCGGCCAACAAGGCCCTTGAACGCCCGTGGTGCGCGCTGGCCCTCGGCGTGCTGGCCGATGCCAGCTACCGCACCGCCCGCGCCCAGGGGCTCGAAGCCGTCCCGGACCGCGAGATCGGCATGGAACTGGCGCGCCATCTGAAGCATGCCAAGGGTGACAGCCTCATCTCGGCACTCGGCATCGCCATCGGCCTCGCCGGGCACCAGGAGGCCGCGCCGGAGCTCGCCGAGATCGCGCTCGCCGATCTGCAGAAGACGCAGCGAGCCGGCTACCTGGCGCTCGGCCTCGGCCTGCTGCGCGACCGCTCCGCGATCGCACCGCTGCGCCAGCTGCTCGACGAATCGAGCCGCCGCCCCGATCTGCTGCGGCAAGCCGCCACGGCCCTCGGCATGGTGGGTGACAAGGGCATCGCCGAACTGCTGCAAAAACGCCTCGAAGCCGAGGGCAGCAACCTGGTCAACTTCGCCGGCCTGTCGGCGGCGCTCGGCCAGATCGGCGACCGCCGTTCGATCCAGCCGCTGGTGCAGATGCTGTTCGACGAATCGCGGGCGCCGCTGAACCGCGCCTTCGCTGCCGTGGCGCTGGGCGGCATCGGTGACCGGGCCCCGCTGCCGTGGCACACCGCCATCGGTGCGAACCTGAACTACCGGGCGTCCGTCGAGACGCTGATCAACAGCCAGAGCGGGATCCTCGACATCCTGTGAAGCGCGGCGCGGGGAAGCGCGCTCTGGCGCGCTTTCCCACGCTACATTCGCGCCTCATGCGATTCCGACCCGCAACGCTCCTCCCCACCCTGTTCGCTGCTTCCTTGCTCGCCCCGCTCGTCGCCCAGGATCGCGACGAACCCCGCTTCCGCATCGGGGTCGGGTTGTCGGGCGGCAGCTTCGACTTCGAAACCGAAGGCAGCAACCTCGACGACAGCGATTCCGCCGGCATGTTCCGCCTGCAATTCGAAGGCACCAGCAGCCGCGGCTTCGGCGGCGGCCTGCGGCTGGAGAGCCTCGCCACCGACGACGACTTCTTCGTCGATGCCGGGTTCGCCGCGACCGAAGTCGGCAACGGCTCGCTGTTCGGCCACTTCACCTACCGCGTGGAAGCCCACCGCTTCGCGATGCCGATCCGCGCCGGCCTGCTGCTCAACGGCCTCGTGCTCGACGAGGTTAGCAGCAACGATGAAGTGACCTACGGCAGCTTCGGCCCCTACTTCGAGATCGCGCCGGAAGTCGTGCTCGCGCGCAGCGGCAAGACGCAGTGGTCGCTCTACGGCGAAGTCGGTTTCGGCGGCGGCGTGACCTTCATCGACATCGAGGGTGATGCCAACGAATACGAGTCGTCGACCGGCTTCTTCGGCCTCGAGTTCGGCACGCGCCTGCTGCTGAACAAGATCGAACTGGGCCTCGCCGTCGTCAGCCGCTGGCAATCGATGGACGAGAGCGAACCGGAAGGCTCGCAAGTCGTTCGCGCCTACGACGCCGACTACCACGGCCTGATGTTCACGTTCGGCGTGGTGTTCTGATCGACGCGCGCGATCGCGCCGGCGTCACGCGACGAAGCGGTACTTCACGATCGCCCACAACGCGGCGACGCCGTCGCGCCAGCCGATCTTCTTGCCTTCGGCGAACTTCCTGCCGCGGTAGCGGATCGGCACTTCGTGGATGCGCACCGCGCGCCGCGCGATCTTCGCGGTGAACTCGGGCTCGACGGTGAACCGGCGGCTCTCGATGGTGAGCCCGACCAGCACCTCGCGACGGAAGCACTTGTAGCAGGTCTCCATGTCGGTCAGGTTCAGCCCGGTGCACAGGTTGCTGAAGAACGTCAGCACGCGATTGCCGAAGTAGTGGTGGAAGCTGTCGCGCTCGCGCTGCGGGTCCTCGGGATCGACCAGGTAGCGCGAGCCGTAGACGACGTCGGCATCGCCGCGCACGATCGGCGCCAACAGGGTCGGATACTCGGCCGGGTCGTACTCGAGGTCGGCATCCTGTACGATCACGACGTCGCCGCGCGCCACCGCGAACCCGCTGCGCAGCGCCGCCCCCTTGCCGCGGTTCTTGTCGTGCACGACGACGCGCACATCGGGCAGGTGGGCGAACTCGGCCAGGATCGCGCGGCTGCCGTCAACGCTGCCGTCGTCGACGAGCACCAGTTCCTTGCGCATCGGCACCGCGCGCACCGCGGCGACGATGTCGCGCAACGTCGCCTGCTCGTTGTAGACGGGCATCACCACGCTGAGCAGGAAGTCACCGGGAAGCGGCTGCACTGCGGCAGCGTGCCCGCCGGTGGCGCGCGGAGCAACGGTGGTCACTCGCGCCGCGTGCCGAAGTCGAACTCGCCGTCGTCCCGCGAAGCGCGTTCGCCGGCGCCCGTCGCGTAGCGCGCCACCAGGATTGCCGCGAGCTGCTCGCCATGGCAGTAGGTCTCGACGTCCGAGGGCGCCGTCTGCCACTGTTCGAGCATGCCGTTCACCGCCGCCGACAACACGAACGCGGTCAGCGCCGGATCCTCGACCGCGAGCGTGCCGTCGCGATGGCCGAGCACCAGCAGTTCGCGCACGTTGGCGCGCAGCCAGCGCTGCTCCTGCCGATCGTCTTCGCGCAACCGCGCCGTGAAGCGGCCGCGCAACTCGGTCGCCAGCACGCGCAGGAGATGCGTCGCCGCCGGTTCACCGAAGTGGAACGACAAGTAGTTGGCGAGGAACTGGCGCAAGGCCCCGGCCGCCCCGGCGGGACCGGGCAACGGCACCTGCAGCGTCCGCCGCCGGCGATCGCGCCAATGGTCGAGCACCGCGAAGAACAGCTCTTCCTTGCCGGCGAAGTGGAAGTAGACGGCGCCCTTGGTCACGTGCGCGCGCAGCGCGATCCCGTCGAGGGTCGCGCCGGCGTAGCCCGATTCGCCGAACTCGACCGTCGCCGCTGCGATCAGGCGCTCACGCAGGTGCGGATCGGCGACCTTCGGCATCGGCGACGGCGTGGCTCAGTTGGGGCGGTAGAACTGCTCGCGCTGGTGCTTCGGCAGATAGAAGTCGATCAGGAACGGGTTCCAGGCCCGATCCTCCTGCGCGAACTGGTCCATCTCGGAGTAGAGGAACGTCAGGTCGATGTTCTCTTCCTGCATGTCGACCGGCTGCACGCGCAACCCCGAGCGATCCTCGAACGGGATCAGCGGGATGATCTTGCCGTCGGCGCCGTCGTCGTAACGCAGCACCGTCGCGCGGGCGCGGCGCAGCACGTAGATGCGGTTCTCCTCGCTGCGCTTGAACATCGTCGCGAGGTGGATCGAGAACACTTCCGACTTCGTGGTCAGCGCCGCCTGGAACGCGGTCTTGATCTCCGGGTCGGGCAGCCTGGCGAACTCCTCGACCTTCTCCAGGTCGGCGACGGTCTCGAAGAACTGCTTCTTCGTGTCGGCGCCGAGCTTCAGTTCGCCGAACTCGCTGGCCTGCTCGCCGCTCTCCTCCGCTGCCGCTTCGGTCGCTTCCTGGTCGACTTCGTTGCGCCAACGGATGATCGCGTCGATGACGCGGTCGGGGATCTTCTCCGGCGGGAACAACGATCGCAGCACCGGCCGCGAGGCCGTGTTGACGTTGATCAGCAGGCCAAGCCCCTCGGGCTGCGGCGGCGGTTCTTCGCCACTGGCGGCACCAGCACCGCCGGCAGTCGGCGCGCCACCGCGGCCCGCATTGCCGGCACCACCCGCACCACCCGCTGGCTGGCCACCACCCGGTTGCGAACCCGAAGCCGCCGCTGGCGCGCCGCCCGTTGGCGTCTCGCCGCGCGCTTCGGCAGCCGCACGCTGGCGCGCGATCTTCTCGGGATCACCCGGATCGGCCCGCAGCGACGTCCACAACGTCAGCACCGACTCGAGGCCAAGGTAGACCTTGCCATCGAGCACCTTGTCGAAGAACAGGTCTTCGGTCACCGACGACAGCAGCAACAACTCGTCGAGGTGCATCGGCACCGACTGTTCCCGCTTCTTCTCGTCGTCGGACTTGAGGCGAGGGCGCGGCATCATCTCCGTGCCGCTGCGCCGCCCCCATTCGGTGATCTCGGAGACGATGCGCTGCGCATCGCTCGAGGGCAGATCGAAGTCGCTGTCCTCGCGCAGCGTGTCGAGCAGGCGCACGAGCCGATCGCGCGAGAACTCGGCGAACTTCTCGTCGGGGCTCCACAACGCGAGCAGGTTGAACTTGCGGTTCTCGTCCTCGACCCACACGTAGGTCGTGAGGTCGTTGTCGGCGTTGCCGACCGGCTCGAACCAGCTGTCGCGGCTGCTGTCGCACTTGCTCGACGGATCCTCTTCGGGTTCGCCCTCGCCCGGGGGCGCCTCGCCGCCTCCGGCCGCACCCGCGGCGCCGGCGAGCGCCGAACCGAGCCCACCGGGTGCACCACCCGCACCACCTGCTCCCTCTTCGGCCGCGGCCGCACCAGCCATGTCCTGCAGCAGCTGGTCACCGACTTCGTCGAGCTGGAAGCGCATCTGCATGTTCATCCGCGCCAGCAGGGCGTCGTTCTCGCCGGTGGCGCGCACCATGCGGCTGGCGACGACGAGTTCGGCGACGAGGATGTAGAGCAGGATCGAGAAGATCAGCGCCAACACGAGCGCGATGCCATGTTCGCCGGGTCGCCCGGCGACGGGCGCGGCACTCGCGACGGAACGTGGTGCTTCGGTCATGGCGGCCACTGGGACGGCGATGCTAGCGGGTTCTTCCGGTGGCGTCGCCACGGCGATCGATGCCAGCGAGGATGTCGGCGATGGCACGGGCGCTGCGGCCGTCGCCATAGGGGAAGCGCACCATGGCCATGGCGGCATAGGCAGCGGGGTCGTCGAGCAGGGTGGTGGCGGCGCCGACGATGCGGTCACGATCCATGCCACACAGCCTGGCCGCCCCCACGGCCACGCCTTCCGGGCGTTCGGTGACGTCGCGCAGGACCAGCACGGGCTTGCCCAGCGTCGGCGCTTCTTCCTGCACGCCGCCCGAATCGGTCAGGATCAGGGTGCTCGCCTGCATTGCCGCAACCATCTCCGCATAGTCGAGCGGGTCGCACAGCCGCAGCCGGGCATGCACGCCGAGGTGCCGCGAAACGGCGGCGCGCACGCTGGGGTTGGGATGGACCGGGAACAGCACCTCGACGTCGGGCCGTTGCACCAACGCCGTCAGCGCCGCGCACAGCTGCAGCAGCGGCTCGCCGAGACTCTCGCGCCGATGCGCGGTGACCAGCAGCAACCGCCGCCCGGGCGCCGGCGCGAACTGGGCCGGATCGACAGCGCGCGCCGCCCACTGCACGGCATCGACCGCGGTGTTGCCGACGACATGGATCGCCGCCGCCGGAACGTTCTCGCGCAGCAGGTTCTGCCGCGCCTGCTCGGTCGGTGCGAAGTGCACGCTCGCCAGCGGCGCGACCAGCCGGCGGTTGCCTTCTTCCGGGAACGGCCGCGTGAGGTCGCCCGTGCGCAGGCCGGCTTCGACATGGCCGATCGGCACGCGGCGGTAGAACGCCGACAACGCCGCCGCCAGCACCGTGGTGGTGTCGCCCTGCAGCAGCACGAGGTCAGGGCCTTCGTCGGCGAGCACCGGATCCATCGCGGCGATGGTGCGCGCGGTCAGGTCGGCGAGGCCTTGGCCGGGACGCATCAGGTCGAGGTCGCGATCCGGCACGATGCCGAAGAACGCCAACGTGCGGTCGAGCAGTTCGCGATGTTGGCCGGTCGCCAGCACCCGGCACTCGGCCCACGCGCAGCCGCGCAAAGCGTGCACGACCGGAGCCATCTTCACCGCTTCGGGGCGGGTGCCGACGACGACGAGGATGCGACGCTGCATGCAGCGATCATGGCGCCGCGGTGGCATCGCCGACAAGCGACGTCACCGGTCGCGGCTCACTTCGCGGCGAGGCGCCTGGCGGCGTGGACGCAAAGGGCGCAACGTCCCACCGCGAATCAGCTGCCGGCGGCGGCCGGCGTGCCGCGATCGCGCACGATGCGCGGCGTGATGTAGAACTCGACCTTGGTGTCGTTGCGCGACTGCGTCGTCGACCGGAACAGGAACCCGAGCAACGGGATGTCACCGAGGATCGGCACCTTGGTCTCGCTCTCGAACAGCGTCTTGCTGGTGAGGCCGCCGATGACCAGCGTGTAGCCATCGCGCAGGTAGACCGTCGTCACCGCGGTGCGGTTGCTGGTGATCGGCGTGCTGACGGGCTCGGTGGGCGCGAACGCGGTGATCGCCGACACGTCGGCATACACCTGCAGGATCACCGAGTCGGTGCCGGCGATGACCGGCACGATGTTCATCTTCACGCCGACCGGCTTGAACTCGATCTCGGTCGCGACTTCGTTGCCGAACTGGATGATCTTCGCCTTCGGGAACGGGAACTGCGTCAACGTCGAGATCGCCGCGATGCCGCCGTTGCGCACCACGAGCTTCGGCGAACTCTGGATGTCGGCGAGGTTGTTGGCCTCGAGCGCTTCCAGCACCATGTTGAGTTCCCAGCTGTCGTGGATGCCGCCGAGCGTGAAGCGGCCGATGTCGGCAACCGGCGAGCTGCCGACGATCGGACTGCGCAGCGGGAACGCCGACGAGTAGGCGCGCACCAGCTGGTTGCTGCTCAGGTTGCCGAGCAGCGGCGTGTTGTTGTCGATGGCGCTGACACCGAAGGCCAGCGCGTCGGCAGTCTGGTATTCGACGACCAGCACCGAGATCTCGACCTGCGGGATGCTGGTGTAGAAGAGGTCGATCGCGGCTTCGAAGGCGGCGAGCGCGGCGGGCTTCGCGCTTACCAGCGCGAGCGCCACACCCGGCGCCGTCTTGTAGTTCGCCGCCGGCGATTCGCCGGTGACCTTGCTGGCACCGACGCCCGGCGGATCGACGAGTGGAATGCCGGTGAGCACTTCGAAGTCGGGCACGAAGGTCACTTCCACTTCGTGATCCCGCAGCATGCGGCCGAGCACGCTGCGGCTCTGCGGCCCGCCCACCTTGGTGCCGGGTGCCGGCACCTTCGGCGGCACCCGATCGCCGCCGATCGCGGTCTGGTTCTCCGGCGTCAGTTCGGTGATCAGCTTCAGGAACGTCTGCGCCAGGTCGCCGGCGAGGAAGTACTGCTTGGTCACGATGCCGTCGGCACCGATCAGCACCGTGCTGCCGAACTGGACGCGCAGCCGGGCGTCGCGTTGCTGCGGCGTCTCCTTCGGGTCCTGCTGCGTGGCGGCGTCGACCTCGGCGGGCGACGGACCGAGCGCCCACGCGATCGGCCCCATCGCGGCACCTTCGGCACCCGGTCGCTGCACCACCGACGCATCGACCTGCAATGGCTCGGTGCGCTTGGGCGCCCCCGAACTCACGCAGGCGGTGAGGCCAGCACCGGCCGCGAGCACAAGCCATGGAGTCGCCCGCGCGGTCGCAATCCTGCAGACGTGGGAACGAGGCACAGGGCGAATGTGAAGCGAAGAGCGGCGGCGAACCAAGGCGAACTACGGGCGACTCACTCCGCGACCTTGGCAATCACCTTGTCGGTCAGGTCGATGACGTCACGCCCCTGGGCATCGGTGATGTCGTCCTTGCGGGCCACCATGTCGCGCCCTTCGGCTTCGGCCACCGACTTCGCGGCTTCGCGGATCCGGTTGTTCATCTGCACCAGCAGCTGCTTGCCCTGCGCCGAGTCCGTGTCGATCGACTCGGCTTGGATGCGCTTCCACTCGGGCGTTGCCTCCTTCACCTTGCTCTCGCTGATGGTCGCCGGTGCGCTCGTGTTGCTGGCGCTGCCGTGGTAGACGACCGCCCCCTTCTTGACCCCGACTTGGGCGACCAGCGGCAGGACGGCGAGCACCAGGAAGGCGAACAGGGAGTGGAAGTGGCGCATGGCAAACCTCGATGGTCGGACGGGTCGAATCTGCCAAACCCGAAAGCAATCGACGGGCCATGACCAATTCAAAACACTGGCCAACTAGCCACTACGTAGCTTGGACAATGCACTTGCACTGCCGATAGTTTTCTCGATTCGCCGGAGTGGAAGCGCCGGTCCGGAATCAGCCACTGGCATCGGGGCGCTCGGCCAATTCGCCATGGCGGCCAATTGGCCGATAAAACGTGCCTCGCCGGCTGCCGACCCGTTCCAGCACGCCGGCTTCGACCAGCGCCTGCAGATCCCGCAGCGCGGTTCGGTGCGACAACTCGCCAGCCAGCATGTGCTCTTGGGTGGTGTAGCGACCGGCGGCCTCGACGCGCCGCAGCAACTCCAGCAAGCGTGGCGGCAGCGAGCCGGCGTTCGCGGTGCCCGAAGCCGGTCGCGGGATCTCGAGGGTTGGCTCGACGACCTCGTCGCGTGGCCTGGTGGCTTCCGGAGTCGGCTCCGAGGCCCCAGGCGAAGCCACGCCCGCCGGACGCCCCGCGGCCGACGGCGTCGACGCTGCCACCGGCGTGGGCGGTGCGCTCGCGACCGGCGGAACCGGCGCCACGGCGGCTGCAGCGGGGACCTGGCTCGTTGCCGGGGCCGACACTGCGGCGGCTGGCCCGCCACTCGTGATGACTGCCTGCAGGTCGCGGAGCTGCACCACGTCGCCGCGCGCCATCACCATGGCGCGGAACACCGTGTTGCGCAGCTGCCGGATGTTGCCGGGCCAATCGTGGCGGAACATTTCGTCCATCGCGTCGGTCGACCACGACCGCGCCTGCGTGTGCCCATCGGCGAGCACCTCGTCGCGGAAGTGCTCGACGAGGCTGGCGAGCTCCTGCTTGCGCTCGCGCAACGGCGGCACCTTCACCACCATGCCCTGCAGTCGGTAGTAGAGGTCTTCGCGGAAGCCTCCCTGCTGCACCATCAAGGCGATGTCGCGGTTGGTGGCGGCGATCACG
>SXPB01000272.1 GCA_005776475.1 Planctomycetia bacterium | reverse complement strand
GCCGCCACCGCCGTAGCCGCCGCGACCACCGCCGCCGCCACCACCGCTGTAGCCGCCGCGACCACCGCCGCCGCCGCCACCACCGTAGCCGCCACGACCGCCGCCGCCGCCGCCGAAGCCGCCGCGACTGCCACCACCACCACCAAAGCCACCGCGGCCACCACCGCCGCCGCCGTCCTGGCGAGGCTGGGCTTCGTTGACCTTCAGCGGGCGACCATCGAGGTCGGCGCCGTTCATGGCCTGGATAGCGCCTTGCGCATCCTGGTCAGTGGCCATCTCCACGAATGCGAAGCCGCGCGAGCGGCCGGTATCGCGGTCGAGCATGATCTTGACTTCCGTCACTTGACGGCCGTCACCACCAAACGCTGCGCGCAGCGAATCCTCGGTGGTCTGGAAGGAAAGGTTACCAACGTACAGTCTCGTACCCATCTGACGATCACTTCACCCTTTGGCGGACTCACGCAACCGAGGTCAAAGGGCCAAGCCCACGGTGGCTATCAAACTGGGAAGAGCGATTCTCAACTCAGGTTGCCCGATCGATCAGCAAAGAGGGCAGACCAACCAAGACCCGACGAGGTCGCGAACTGGCGGAACGATGCGGTCCGGGCCGCCCCAGTGCAAGTCGCCCGCCGGGATTTTCGACGGCCCTGACCCCCGGCCCAACCAAGCCCCCCTGCGAACGCCGGGATGCCGCAGTAGCGCCCCCCGCCCAGGTCGCTATGGTGCCGCCCCTTCATGCAATACGGCTTCGTACTGGACCAGCGCCGCTGCATCGGTTGCCACGCCTGCACCGTCGCGTGCAAGTCGGAGAACGAGGTCCCGCTCGGCGACTTCCGCACCTGGGTCAAGTACACCGAAGTGGGCAGCTTTCCGCAGGTCCGGCGCCACTTCGCAGTGCTGCGCTGCAACCAATGCACGGCTGCCCCGTGTGTGACCATCTGCCCGGTCACCGCGCTGCACAAACGGCTCGATGGCATCGTCGATTTGGACAAGGACGTCTGCATCGGCTGCAAGGCCTGCATGCAGGCCTGCCCCTACGACGCGCTCTACCTCAACGAGGAAACCGGCGGCGCCGAGAAGTGCCACTTCTGCGCCCACCGCGTCGAACAGGGCCTGAAGCCGGCCTGCGAAGTGGTGTGCCCGGAGACCGCGATCATCAGCGGCGACCTGCACGACCCGCAGAGCCCGGTCTCGCGCCTGCTGCGCGAAGTGCCCGGCGCCGTCGCCCGCCGCCCCGAGCAGGGCACCGGCCCGAACGTCTTCTACCTCGGCGCCCATGCGGCTTCGTTGGAGCCCGGCACCGCCAAGGAAGAGGACATGTACCTGTGGAGCGACCGCCGCCTGCCGCAGGCGCCGCTGCCCGCCGCCGATGCCGAGCACCTCGTCCGCACCGATGCACGCGTGGCCTACGACGTCGACCACAAGGTGCACTGGGGCTGGAAGGTCTCCGCCTACCTCGTCACCAAGGGCATCGCCGCGGGCGCCGCGATGTGGGCCCCGTTCGTCGCGTTCATGCCGAACGCGAGCGGCTTCGGCCGCAATTGGCTGCCCGAAGTGCTGGCGCTGGCGTTCCTCGCGGTGACCAACGTGCTGCTGGTGCTCGACCTCAAGCGGCCGATGCTGTTCCTGTCGATCGTGCTACGGCCGAACACGCGCAGTTGGCTGGTAAAGGGCGCCTGGGCGCTGATGGCGTTCGGCGGCATCACCGGCGCCATCTTCGTCGCTCGTTGCTTCCAGCTCGACGGGCTCGCCGACGGGCTGCGCTGGACCAACCTGATCACCGCGTCGATGGCGGCGGCCTACACCGCATTCCTGTTCGCGCAGTGCGAGGGCCGCGACCTGTGGCAGAACACGAAGGTGCTGCTGCCGCATCTGCTGGTGCAGGCGCTGCTGGTCGGCGGCGCTTCGCTGCTGCCGTTCGTGCAGGACGAGAAGCTGGCGATCGCGGTCGCCGTGCTGGCGCTGTTGCACCACGGGTTCGGCCTGCTCGAGCGCTTCGGGCGCCACACCACGCACAACGCGAAGATGGCCGCGGCGCTGCTGCCGACCGTGCCGGCATGGCGCGGCAGCCGGTTGTCGGCGCTGCACCTCGGCCTCGCGACGACGTCGCTGGCGGCGCTGCTCGGCATGCTGCTCGTGCTCACCGGCTTTGCGCATCCGATCGCGCTCGCGCTGTGCGCCATCGCCGGCTTTGGCGGCTTGTTCCTCTACGAACAGGCCTACGTGCGCGCCGGCCAGTTGCCACCGCTGTCGTGATCGCGATCGCGGCGGCGGCAGCGGCGGCGGCAGCGAACGCGGCCGCGGCTCGCCAGTAACAGCCTTGTCAGACACGCGCGCGCGCACGGCCACGCATTGCCGCGGCTTTCCCACTCGCACAGACTGGCGCATCCACGCCCAGCCCGAGAATCCCACGATGCGCCTCACGTTCGCCGCCAGTTGTGCCCTGTCCCTGCTCGCCGCGTTGCCCGCCCAACGCGAAGGCCGCAATCGAGCTGCGAATGAACAGAAGCTGCAGCACTTCACCATCGAGACCGGCACCGTCACCAGCACCAAGGTGCGCGAGGGCGAAGCCGGCTACGAGATCTACCTGCCCAAGGGCCACGGCGACGAAGCCAACAAGGACAAGACGTACCCGTGGGTGGTGTGGCTGTCGGGCTTTGGCGGCAACGGCGAGTTCACCAACCGCGGCGGGGCGCAGGTGCTCGACGCGATGCGCGGCGACGGCAAGATCCAGGACCTCGCCGTCGTGATCTACCGGGCCCCCAGCGGCCAGGGCGGCCGCCGCGGCCGCTCGCTCGACATGAACGGCGAAGCGGCGTGCGACACCGAGGACCTGCTGTGCAGCGACTTCCTCGACCAACTGCAGAAGAAGTACCGCCTCGCCGGTGATCGCAAGCAGCGCGCGTTGATGGGCGTCTCCGCCGGCGGCTTTGGCGCGCTGAAGATCGCGCTGCGCCACCCCGACGTGTTCGGCGTCGTCGCCGCGCATTCGGCGGCGATCCTGCCCGCCGACCCGAACGAACTCGGCGGCAACGCCGAAGGCCAGGTGCAGCGCGCGCTGCGCACCGGCATCGCCAAGGAACTCGGCAACCCGATCGATCCGGTGAAGTGGCGCGCGCACATGCCGCTGGCGCTGGCTGAGGACAAGAAGCCCGAGGACCTGCAGGGTCTGCAGATCTACTTCGATGCCGGCACCGACGACGACTACGGCTTCTGCCCGCCGAACGAGCAGCTCGCCAAGGTGTTCGCCGACAAGGGCCACAAGCACCTGTTCCGCAAAGTCGAAGGCGGCGGGCATGCGTGGAGTTCGCCGTCGATGGCCGCGAACCTCGCGGTATCGCTGCAGTTCGTCGGCCTCGCCTTCGCCGGCAAGGATGCGGTCGCCGAGCTGACGCCGAAGCCGACCGAGACCAAGGCCGACGCGCCGAAGGCCGACGGCGGCAAGTGACGCGTCACTTCGCGTAGTCGAGATCCAGCGGCGGCAGCGCCTTCGTGCGCCGCTCCCCGTCGCCCTGCAGGTAGTGGTCGAACCACTGCAGCGTGCGCAGCGCGTAGTCGAGCTGGTAGACGTTGCTGCGGTTGCCGTGGCCTTCGCCCGGATACTGCACGTAGCGCACCGGCGTCGTCGTCGCGAACTTGACCGCGCGGTGCAGCATGAACGGCTGGCTCGGATGCACGCGCGGATCCGCGGTGCCACCGAGCAGCAACAACGGCGTGCGGCAGCGATCGGCCCAGGTGAGCGGACTGCGGTCCGCCATCAGGCCGGGCTGCTGCCACGGCCACTGCTCCTGGTAGTGCACGTAGTAGAACTCGCGCGGGATGTCGCTGGTCATCCACTTGGTGCGCAGGTCGACGAACGGCACGAAGCTCACCGCCGCCGCGAAGTGTTCGCTGTGCCGCGTCGCTGCCCATGCGGCGGTGTAGCCGCCGTAGCTGCCGCCGCCGATGCCGACCCGCGCGCGGTCGATCAGGCCCGCGCGCGCGAAGTGCTCGATGGCGTCGAGATGGTCGGTGAACTCCTTGCCCATCGGGTCACCGTGGTCGTGCTTGCAGAACTCGGCGCCATAGCCGGTCGAACTGCGGTAGTTCGGGTACCACGACACGTAGCCGCGCGCCGCCAGCAGTTGCCCCCAGTTCGAGTAGCTGGTCAACCAACCGTCGCTGAAGTGCGCCTCGGGTCCACCGTGCACGACGATGACGAATGGGTACTGCTGGCCCGCCTTCCAACCGACCGGTTTGATCAGCAGGCCTTCGACTTCGAGGCCATCGCGCGCGCGCACGACCTCGATGGTCTGCTCGCCCAGCGCGACCTTCGGCAGTTCGGGATTGCTGTCGGTGAGGCGGCCAAAACCGTCGAGGAACAGCTCCGGCGGATGTTCCGGACGGCCTAGCGTGCGCACCAGGTGCTGCTGGTTGATCGCAAAGCCGGTGACCTGGCCGGTGCGCAGATCGCGGTAGCGCTGCGGCACGCCGGAGAGATTGTAGGCCGAATCGCCGCGCGACCGCACGTCGCTGGCGACGCCGATGTGCTCGATGCAGTGCGGAGTGTCGAAGACCCACTGCACGTCGGCCACCATGCCGCCAAGACTCACGCCGCTGATGCCACGCTGCGGCCACAGGCGATGCTGGCCGGTGGCGACGTCGACGAACGCCAGCGCTCCCGCATGCGGATCGTTGCGATCGACGGCGGTCACGTAGGCGACCTTGCTGCCATCGGGCGACCACGCCATGGCGCCGAGCTTGCCTGGGTTGTCGACCAGCAGCGTGCGCTTGCCGGTGTCCGCATGCACCAGATGCAGCCGCTGGAACATCATCTCGTCGTCGATGGTGTTGTGCGGCGCGCAGGCGCACACCAGCCGATCGCCGCGCGGCGACCATTCGAAGCCCATCACGGTGGTGTCATCGGTCAGGCGCTTCGGCACGCCGCCCGCTTCGACCATCCACAACGACAGGTGGCGCATGTCCTCGTCGACGACCACCGGGCGGATGCCCTGCTGCTGCGCCGCCGCGCGTGCCGGCGGCAGCGGATCGAGCGACGTGAAGGCGATCGCCCGGCCGTCGGGTCGCCAGCGGTAGGCCGCGATCGACGGCGTCGTCGCGAACACCGCCGCTTCCCCCGCATCGAGCGGCAGCACCACGAGCTGCATGGCACCGTCGATCGCGCGCAGGAACGACACCGCGCGCGCCGCGGGCCGCACCTGCATCGCCGCAGCGCTGTCCTTGCCCGAGACGAGCCAACGCGGCGTCGGCAGCGTGCCCGCGACCAGCTTCGACAGGCCGTCGATCACGCCGACGTGCTGGTAGGCCGGACCCGGGCCATCGGCGAGCGGGCGCGGCACCGACAGCGTGAAGGCGACGAAGTCGTCGCCCAACCGCGGATTGGCGACCGTGCGCAGTGCCAGTGCCTGCGGCACGGTGAGCCCGTTCGCCACTGGCGCCTGCTGGGCAGTGAGGATGGAGCCGAAGAGGAAGAGGAACGCGACGTTGGCCAACTTCGTGCCGTGCACCATGGCGGCAAGGTAACGCCTTGCACCGGCGCCGCCTTCGGGTACTCCGTCCGGCCAGATGCATGCACCCCGCTTCGACGACCTCACCCTCGCGCGCATCGCCGACTGGCTGCGCGACGAGAACGTCGACGCGAGCTATGTGCGGTTCGTCGAGTTGCACGTCGACCAACCCGACACCGCGTGGCGATGGTGTTGCGGCAGCAACTGCGATCCGTGCGTGGTGCGCCTGGGCCGCGTCATCGATCGGGTCCGCCAACTGCCACCCCCTGCCAAACCGCACGACGCGTAAGGCACTCCGCATCTGCGCTGGCCGCGGAGGCCGGCTAGGCCGCCGGGAGCGACGGGATTGCAGCGCTTTGGGCCGTGCTCCGATGGCGAACGGCGAGCAGCCAGGCGATGGCCAGAGCCATGCCCAGCTTCTGCAGGATCGGCAGCCAGGCGTAGGCGACGTTGCCGTAGTAGACGATCCAAATGGCCGCCTTCACGGCAAGTACACCAGCCCAGCACTGCAGAAGGGTCCGGCGTCGTTCCAGCCACATCAGGTGACCGATCGCCAGGTACGCGGCGAGGCTGAATAGGCCCCCGACGGCGATCACGACGTTGTGGAGCGGGGTCGGTGTGAACATCGCGTAGACCGCAGCACCGATGCCGCCGATCTCGATCACACTGCGATGCCGCCGCGAGGTCGTGCTGCGGGAGATCGCGAAGAACACCACCCCGAGGCTCACGCACAAGAGCACAAGCCCGGCGATCCCCAGCGGCCGCGCCGCATTCTCGGCGCCGTTCTGCGCGTGCGCGTCGAACAGCTCGCACACGAAGTTCTCGCTCCAGCGGAAGCCCACGGTGTCGGGTGCCGTGCGCGTTCCCCCGGGATAGCGCCAGGTGGCCGCGACCAGGGTGGCGAGTGCGGCGAGCACACCGAGTGAAGGCAGATGGCGACCACGGACCATGGCGAGGTTCTACGTGGCCCCCGCGGGGTATTGACCAACTTCACAGACGCCCCGGAACGAACACGGCCTCGTCCACGAGTGGACGAGGCCGCGTTCGACCGCAGCCAAAAGCCACGGTGCGCAATCAGCGCTGCATCACAGACCGATCGTGCCGTCCATGCCGTTCGAGGTCAGCAGGCCGAGGCTGTTCTGGGTCGTCAGGCAGACCGACTGCGCCGTCAACGTGAGGCTCCACAGCGCCGGGCTGTTCGGGATCGGCAGCGACACCGACGCCGAGCCACCCGCCACAACGCCCGTCAGGTCGCCGAGGATCGAGCTGAGGTAGGTACGGCAGTTCGGCGCGCCGAGGAAGCCGAGGTCGAGGCCGAGCGGGATGCCACCCGTGCCCAGGAAGGTGATCACGATCGGCGAGACCGGGTCGACGTTCGTCGTGTTCATCGTCCAGTTCAAGCCGAGCCGCGGCGCCGTGCCGTCGATCGCCAACTGGCGCTGGTCGGGACCCGTCGTCACGAACGGCATCGTGGCCGTGAGGTCGCGCGAGCCGGTGTCGACCGAAGTCGGACCGCCGACCACGTTCTTGTTGCCCTTGCTGTAGCCAACCATGACGACGCCAACGCCGGTCGGGGACGGGGTCATGTTGCGGTAGCGGTACTCGACCACGCCCGTGTTGTGGATCGCCACCTGGAAGTTGATCGACGAGATACCGGCGGCCGGGACCGGGCCACGGCGGTCGGCGACGTCTTGCCACGTGAAGTAGACGGTGTTGCCCGATGGGTCGATGTCGTAGTAGACGCCGCTCGCGGGGTTGGTCGGCACATTGGTCGCGGCCTGCCAGTCGCCCCACTGCGCGAACAGGCGCGGCTGCAGGTTGTGCAGCTCCGCGGTGGTCGGCGTGAAGTCACCGGTCGCCAGCGTGGTCGGCCCGAGGTGGAGGAAGCCGTTGACGCAGGCATGGATCACCGTGACCGGCGCTGCCGCCGTTGGGAACGAGAAGCCGAACGGCAACGTCGACGGCCCCGCCATCGAATCGTCCGTGAGTGCAGCGGGCACTGCGACGTTCGACAACAGCTTCGGCGCAACCGGCGTGAACCACGCGGGCGCGCCCGGCGCGACCAGGTAGCCAGCGGCACCCACCGGCGTCGCGACCACGACCGTCTCGTTGCCCGCGGTGCCTGCCAGGTCGAAACCGGTGAGGCCCGTGGTGAAGTTCTCGTACCACGAATCGCCGAACGGACCGTAGCAGCCGTTGCCGTAGATGACCTTGGTACCGAGCGGCGGGCACGCCGAGCCGGGCACGTTGCCGACGTTGTAGTAGATGTTGCCGTTGAAGATGCGGTTGGCGATCGGCGCCGACGTGAACAGCGTGGCCGAGGTCGCACTCTGGCCGCCCGAGAACGTGACTTCGGCCGTGGAGGCCGTCACGAGTCCGGTGCTGTTGGTGTAGCGCAGCGTGATGTTGACGTGCCGCACGAACAGGCCGTAGCTACCCGTGGGCAGGAACATGCCGCCGTTGGCGAGGCAGACCGGCGACGGAATGTTGAGGCCTTGCGCGATGCACCCACCGGAGGCCGACAGCGTCCAGTTGGCCGACACTTGCTGGCTGCCGACGTAGGTCAAAGGCGTCGTGTAGATCTCGACACCGCCGGCCGTGCCAACGGTCGAGCCCGTGTTGACGTCGAGCGTGGTGATCGTGATGCCGTTCGGGTCGGTGACGTTGAGGTCGAAGAAGACGCCCGAATTGATTCCGAGGCCGTTGTTCGAGTTGAACGGCATGCTGAACGGCGATTGCGCCGAGAGACCGGCGGCAAGACCGAGCGCTACAAAGCAGGTGAACGTACGCATTGGCAGGTTGCTATTCCGATGCTGGACTGGAGTGGAGGCGGCCAGGGTGGCCACAACCACAGGGCGTCAAACCTGCCCGCGAAGCCGGCGAAAATCAGTTTCCTCACGTCTGATCCTGCCCACGGGCGCAGATCGGGGACCCCGGCCACGACAACGGGCCCACAGCCGCAGAATTCGGCCCGTCTCGACGATCGTGGACCCCACGGCGACCCGTTCCTACTCTCCCTCCCTTCGCCATGGACCACGCCACGCTGCGCACGACCCCGCTCGAGAACTTCCCACCGCCCGCACAGTGGGACCACTGGGAAGAGCTCGACCCCAAGGCCTGGCCGCGCCGGGTGCAGAAGCAGTACTCGCTGGTGCCGACCATCTGCTTCAACTGCGAGGCGGCCTGCGGTCTCGTCGCCTACGTCGACAAGCAGGACGGGTCGATCCGCAAAGTCGAAGGCAATCCGTTCCATCCGGGCTCGCGTGGCCGCAACTGCGCCAAGGGCCCGGCGACGATCAACCAGGTCAACGACCCGGAGCGCATCCTCTACCCGATGAAGCGGGTCGGTCCGCGCGGCAGCACGCGCTTCGAACGGGTGTCGTGGGACGAGGTGCTGCAGACGCTCGGCGCCCGCATCCGCAAGGCCATCATCGAAGGGCGCAAGACCGAGGTCATGTACCACGTCGGCCGGCCCGGCCACGACGGCTACGTCGAACGGGTGCTGCAGGCCTGGGGCGTCGATGGCCACAACAGCCACACCAACGTGTGCAGCGCCGCCGCTCGCCTCGGCTACACGCTGTGGAGCGGCTACGACCGCCCGTCGCCCGACTACGAGAACGCGAAGTTCACGCTGCTGATCAGCTCGCACCTCGAGACCGGCCACTACTTCAACCCGCACGCGCAACGCATCATCGATGCCAAGATGAAGGGCGGCAAACTCGCCGTCTGCGACATCCGGCTGTCGAACACCGCCAGCATGAGCGACTACTGGCTGGCGCCGCGGCCGGGCACCGAGCCGTTGATGCTGCTCGGATTCGCGCACGTGATCCTGCGCGAGAATCTGGTCGCCTGGGACTTCGTGCGCGAGTGGGTCGATTGGCGCCCCTACCAGCAGGCGAAGGGCCGCCCTGAGGACTTCGCGTCGTTCCAACAAGGCCTCGCCGCCGACTACGCGTTCGCGACCCCGGCCCACGTCGCCGAAGTGTGCGGACTCGACGCGGCGATGGTCGAGCGCATCGGCCGCGAGATCGGCGAAGCCGGCAGCGCCTTCGCGTCGCATGTGTGGCGCAACACCGCCGCTGGCAACGAAGGTGGCTGGTCGACCGCGCGCAACCTGCAGTTCGTGTCGGTGCTGGTCGGCGCCGTCGGCACGATCGGCGGCACCGCCGGGTCGGGCACCAACAAGTTCGTGCCGGCCCCGTTCAGCAAGCCGCGCCCGCAGGACGTCTGGAGCGAGCTGCTGTATCCGAAGGAATGGCCGCTCGCCCACCACGAGCTCAGCTACCTGCTGCCGCACCTCGTGAAGACCGGTCGCGGTCGCATCGATACCTACTTCACACGCGTCTACAACCCGGTCTGGACCAATCCCGACGGTGCGATGTGGATCGAGATGCTCGCCGACGAGAACGCGGTCGGCTGCCACGCGGTGCTGTCGCCGACGTGGAACGAAACCGCGCGCTGGGCCGACTTCGTGTTGCCGATGGGACACGCCACCGAGCGCCACGACCTGATGTCGCAGGAGACGCACGCGGCGACCTGGATCGGTTTCCGGCAGCCGGTGCACCGCGTGCTCGCCGAACGGCAGGGCAGGCAGGTGACGTGGACCTACGAAGTGAACCCCGGCCAGGTCTGGGAAGAGGACGAGTTCTGGATCGCGTTGAGCTGGCACGTCGATCCTGATGGCGCGCTCGGCATCCGCAAACACTTCGAGTCGCCGTACCGCCCCGGGGAACGAGTCACGATCAGCGAGTACTACCGCTGGATCTTCGAGAACTCGGTGCCGGGCCTGCCGGCCGCTGCCGCGAAGGAAGGGCTGAGCCCGCTCGAGTACATGCAGCGGCACGGCTGCTTCCTGGTGCAGGACCAGGTCTACAAGACGCACGAGAGCGAACTGAAGGGCGACTTCGAGATCGATCGCGAACGCGGCGTCGTGCGCAAGGACGGCAAGCTCGCCGGTGTGTTCGCGGGCGGCAAGGCCTGCGTGGGCTTCCCGACCCCGAGCAAGAAGCTCGAAATCTTCGCCAGCACGATGGTCGACTGGGGCTGGGGCGAGTACGCGACGCCGGCCTACGTGAAGAGCCACGTCGATGAAGCGAAGCTCGATCGCAGCAAGGGCGAGATGGTGCTCGTCGGCACGTTCCGGTTGCCGACGCTGATCCACACGCGCAGCGCCAACAGCAAGTGGCTGACCGAACTGTCGAACACGAACCCCGTGTGGATCCACCCCACCGACGCGCAGCGGCTCGGCATCGCGATGGGCGATCTGCTGCGCGTGAGCACGCGGATCGGCTACTACGTCAACGCCGCGTGGGTCACCGAAGGCGTGCGGCCGGGCCTCATCGCGTGCAGCCACCACCTCGGACGCTGGGCCGTGTCCGGCGACCAGGTGTCGGGCAACCACTGGCAACTGCATGACGTCGATCTGCGCAAGGTCACCGACACCGCCTACCTGATGCGGCGCACGAAGCCGACCGGCAAGTTCGCGAGCAAGGACAAGGACAGCGAGAAGGTGTGGTGGTCGTCCGGCGGCGTGCACCAGAACATGACGTTCCCGGTGCAGCCCGATCCGATCAGCGGCATGCACTGCTGGCACCAGAAGGTCGTGGTCGAGAAGGCGCACGCCGGCGACCGCTACGGCGACGTCTACTGCGACACCGCGAAGTCGATGCAGGTGTTCGAGGAATGGCTGGCGAAGGCGAAGCCGGCGGGCAAGTTCGGCACCAATGGGTTGCGGCGACCGCTGCATTTGAAGCGCGTGTGCCGACCGACCGACGCGTCGTTCAAGCTGCCGTGAGGTGCGGCAGCGGCCCGGCGATCACCTGCAGCTTTGGGCGCCGATCCGGATTGCGGTAACGTGGGCGCATGATCCGCACACTGCACATCCAGAACTACCGGTGCCTGCGCGATGTCACGCTCGAACTCGAGCCGCTGACGGTGCTCGTCGGTGGCAATGCTTCGGGCAAGAGCAGTGTGATCTCGGCGATGC
>SXPB01000271.1 GCA_005776475.1 Planctomycetia bacterium | reverse complement strand
GCGCACGCGACCGTGAGTCCGAGCACGGCCTTGCCGAGCACGTCGATCTGGTTGTCGATGCGTTCGGCCTCGGCGCGCGCGGCGTCGACCGGCGAGTGCGTCTGTTCGACGAACCAGAAGTGCGCCGTCGCCTGCACGCTCTCGTTGCCGCCGTTGGCGTCGCGGCGCGGGGTCGGCAGCAGGTCGCCGGCCACGTGCTCGCGCACGAACTGGTCGAACGGCACGTCGCTGTCGAAGGCGCGGATCAGGTAGTCGCGGTAGCGCCACGCATTCGGCAGTTCGTAGTCGAACTCGTGGCCGAGGGTCTCGGCGTAGCGCACGAGGTCGAGCCAGTGCCGCGCCTGCCGTTCGCCGTAGTGGGGCGACGCGAGCAACGCATCGACTTCGTGGGCCCAGGCAGCATCGCTCGGGTCGGCGGCGAAGCGTCGCCCGACTTCGGGCGGTGGCGGCAGCCCGACCAGGTCGAACCACAGCCGGCGCAGTTGCTCGTGGGGGGCGGCCGGCGGCGACCGGCTCAGGCCGTGGGCTGCGAGCTTGTGGTCGATGAACGCATCGACCGGGTGTCCCGGCGCCGGGGGAGCCTCGGTGCGCAACGGCTGCCACGCCCAATGCGTGGTCCGGCGGGCGAACTCGCTGCTGTCGACCGGGCCGGGAATCTGCGCCGCGAGGGTGCTGGCGAGCAGGACGCCGACGAGCCAACAGGCGTTGCCTTGCGACGAAGAAGTGCGCGCCATGACGAGGACTGGCTTGTAGATGGTCGCTGTCGGCGCGGCAACCCGGTAGCGTGTTTGCACTTGGCATGAAGAAGTCCAAACCCTCGTCGTCTCCAGCGAAGTCCTCTTCCCCTGCTCCGATCGACTGCGAACCGCGCCCGTTCACGTTGACGGGGCACGTGGCTCTCGTCACCGGCAGCAGCAAGGGGCTCGGCAAGGCGATTGCATTCGCGCTCGGACGCGCCGGCGCGCGCGTGGCGATGAACTACGCCAACGACGAGGAGACCGCCGAGGCGACGTTCGCCGAGTTCCAGGCGCGCGGCCACGAAGGCCTGCTGGTGCGCGCCGACGCCACCAACGAGAAGCACGTCACCAAGATGTGCCACGCCGTGGAGCAGAAGCTCGGTCCGGTCGACATCGTCGTCGTGAACGCCACCCCGGCCCAGCCGCAGAAGCCGTTCGAGCTCTACGACTGGGCGTTCCACCAGCAGATGCTCGACTTCTTCGTCAAGTCGCCGTTCCTGCTGACGCGCGCGGTGTTGCCGCAGATGAAGCAGCGGCGGTTCGGCCGCATCATCAACATCGGCAGTGAAGTGTTCCGTCGCGGCGTGCCGAACTTCGCGCCGTACGTCGCCGCCAAGGGTGCGCAAGCCGGCTGGACGCGCAGCATGGCGACCGAGCTGGCGCCCTGGAACATCACCGTGAACATCGTGTCGCCGGGCTGGATCCCGGTCGAACGCCACGCCAACGATCCCAAGGAGCAGAAGGACGCCTACAAGGCGCTGATCCCGATGCGGCGCTGGGGCGTGCCCGCGGACGTCGGCGGCGTCTGTACCTTCCTGGCGGGCGACGCGGCGGCGTTCGTCACCGGCCAGGACATCGCCGTGAACGGCGGCATGACCGTCTGCTGAACCGAGGCCCCATGAACCGAAGCATGTTGTCCGCTCTCTTCGTCGCGAGCCTTGGCTGCACCAGCCTTGCGCAGGAGGCGCCGAAGAAGCCCAGGCTCGCGTTCGTCACCAACTGCGTGGCCGAATTCTGGACAGTGGCAGCGTTTGGCGTCGAGGCGGCGCAGAAGGAGTTCGCGCTGCAGGCGGTCGTGCGCATGCCGGCGAACGGCACCGCCGAGGAACAGAAGCGCATTCTCGAGGACCTGCTGGCCAAGGGCGTGCAGGGCATCGCGCTGTCGCCGAAGGATCCCGAGAACATGACCGCGCTGCTCGACAAGGTCGCCAGCCGGGCCGTGCTGATCACGCACGACAGCGACGCGCCGAAGAGCAAGCGGCTGTGTTACGTCGGCATGGACAACTACGACGCCGGCCGCGCCTGCGGGGCGCTCGTCAAGCAAGCGCTGCCGAACGGCGGTCCGGTGGTGATCGTCGTCGGCAACCTCGACCAGGACAACGCGCGCCGCCGCCGCCAGGGCGTCATCGACGAACTGCTCGACCGCCCGCGCGATCCGACGCGCTTCGACAAGCAGGATGCCGTGCTCAAGGGCGGCAAATACGAGATCCGCGCCACGTTCACCGACCAGTTCGACCGGCAGAAGGCCAAGGCCGCGGCGCAGGACGCGTTGGCCCGCTGGCAGGATGTGGCGGGCATGGTGGGGTTGTTCGAGTATGAGCCGCCGTTGCTGCTCGAAGCGGTGAAGTCGGCCGACAAGCTCGGCAAGGTCGCGATCGTCGGCTTCGACGAGAACGAGGCGACCCTGCAGGGCATCGTCGACGGCCACATCCACGGCACGCTGGTGCAGAACCCGTACGAGTACGGCCGCAAGTCGATGGAACTGCTGGCCAGGTTGCTGCAGGCACCCGACGCCGCGGCGCAGAAGGCCATGCTGCCCAAGGACGGTTTCATCGACATCCCCGCCCGCTCGATCACCAAAGACAACGTGCGCGCGTTCTGGGACGACCTGAAGCAGAAGACCGGGAAGAAGTGACGTGACGTCCGCGCCGTTGTTGCAGGCCAGCGGCGTGCACAAGGCGTTCGGCGGCGTGCCGGCGCTGCACGACGTCGCCTTCACGTTGCAGCGTGGCGAAGTGGTGGCCCTGGTCGGCGAGAACGGGGCCGGCAAGAGCACCTTGATGAAGGTGCTCGCCGGCGTGCACCGTCCCGACGCCGGCACGGTTGCGATCGACGGCGAGCCGGTGGTGTTGCGGTCGCCGCGCGAGGCGCTCGGCCGCGGTGTTGCCCTGATCCACCAGGAACTCGAACTGTGCGACAACCTCACCGTCGCCGGCGCCCTGTTCCTCGGCGCCGAACTCCGGCGCGGGCCGTTCCTGCGGTCGCGCGCGATGGAAGCCGCCACGCGGCCCTGGCTCGCGCGGCTTGGCCTCGACGTGGCCCCGCACACACCGGTCGCCGACCTGAGTCCCGGCCAGAAGCAACTGCTGGAGATCGCGCGCGCCCTGCGGGCTGAGGCGCGCATCCTGATCATGGACGAACCGACTTCGAGCCTGACGCAGGGCGAGGTCGAGCGACTGTTCGCGGTCGTGCGCGAGTGCAAGGCGCAGGGCAAAGGCGTCGTCTACATCACGCACCGGCTCGGCGAAGTGCGCGCGATCGCCGATCGGCTGGTCGGCCTGCGCGACGGCAAGAACAGCGGCGAGCTCACGGCGGCCGAGGCGACGCACGAACGCATCGTCGCGTTGATGGTGGGCCGCGCGTTGACGAAGGCCGCCCGCACGCCGCATGCGCCAGGAGCCGAAGTGCTGCGCGTGCAGGGCCTGCGCACGCAGGCCCATCCGCAGCACCCGGTCGGGTTCTCGGTGCGGGAACGCGAAGTGGTCGGCATCGCCGGGCTGCTCGGGGCCGGGCGCAGCGAACTGTTGCGGGCGCTGTTCGGCGCCGATCGCATGGTCGCCGGCACGATCGAGGTCGCCGGGGTGAAGCTCGCCGCGCACGGGCCGGCCGCTGCCGCTGCCGCCGGACTCGTGTTGTTGCCCGAGGACCGCAAGAACCAGGGCGTCGTGCTCGGCATGTCGGTGGCCCAGAACCTGTCGCTGCCGACGCTGTCGCGCCGCAGCCGTTGGCTCGACCGTCGCTACGAACGCGACCTCGCCGTGCGTTCGATCGCGGAACTGCAGATCGCGACGTCGGGCCCGGGCCAGATCACCGGCACGCTGTCGGGCGGCAACCAGCAG
>SXPB01000033.1 GCA_005776475.1 Planctomycetia bacterium | reverse complement strand
GCCGCTGCCGCTGCAGGCGAAGCTGTTGCGCGCGCTGCAAGAACGCGTCGTGGTGCCGGTCGGCGGCCAGACGCCGGTACCGTTCCAGGCGCGTCTGCTCGCCGCCACCAACGCCGACCTGCAGGCCGAGATCGCCGCCGGCCGCTTCCGCGTCGACCTCTTCCACCGCATCGCCGAGTTCCACCTGATGCTGCCGCCGCTGCGCGAACGCCGCGAGGACGTGCTGCACTTCGCGCGGCTGTTCCTGGCCGAAGCGAATGCCGAACTCGGCCGCTCGGTCTCAGGCTTCACCGCCGCCGGCGAACACGCGCTGCAGCAGTCGGCGTGGCCAGGCAACCTGCGCGAGCTGCGCAACGTGATCCGCCGCAGTGTGCTGACGTGTGCGGCGACGAGCCTCGACGCCAGCGACCTCGCGTTGCCGGACGAGTCGCACGGAACGCCCGCGGCATCGACACCGGATGCCACCGGCGAAGTGGACCTGCCGCTGGCCGATCGCCTGCGCCACGCGACCGACACCATGGAAGCCGAGATCCTGCGCGCCACGCTCGCTTCGTGCGGTGGCAACAAGGCCGCCGCCGCGCGCGCGCTGCGCATCGACTACACGACGTTGCATCGCAAGCTGAAGCGGCACGCCATCCTGGCCTGACCCTCGCCTCGGCCGCCGCCCTTGGACCATGGCGGGCGCGCCATGGTGCTGGCGCCCGCGCCATGCTCGCGCGACCTGCCCGCGCCAACACTCTGGCCCATGCCATGGCCAGTGCCGGGTCGCCACCGACTTGGCCACTCGTTTGCTTCTGCAGGGTGGACACTCCGGCAACACCCGCGGCCGTTCCCGACACCTTGGGGGCGGCCGCGAGTCTGTACGGGCGGAAGTTCCGGTCGGTTGCGCGGACCCGCACGCCTACTATCTGCCCCCATGCGGCCGTCCGCCTTGCTGATCCTGTTCGTCGCGGCCTGTAGCGCGGAGCCTGCCCAGGTTCCCGCCAACCCTCCTCCGGCCAAGGCCCAGGGCCCGCTCACGCTCGAACACGACTTCGGCGTCATCCCGCACGGCGAGATCCGCCAGCACGAGTTCCCGCTCGACCTGAAGCAGCTGCCCGAGGACTACCTGCCGCTGCGGGTTCACATCGATTGTTCGTGCGGCCACGCCGACCTGCGTTGGCGCACGGCCACCGGCCAGGAACGTTTCGTCGATGGCGCCGGCACCGCCCTGAGCCGCGGCGGCCCGGGCGAGTCCCTGGTACTGAGCGTGGTGATCGATTCGTCGATGAAGGAAGCGATCGATCTGGCGAAGACGACCAGCCGCGGCTTCGTGATGCTGCAGTTGGCCACCGACCTCACCGGCCAAAGCCGCATCCAGTGGCCGATGCTGTTGCGGTTTGGCATCGACGCGCCCGTCGAGTTGCGCCCGTTCGCCGCGCTCGACTTCGGACGCGTGCCGCAATCGCAGCAAGGTCGGCTGATGACGACGCTGCGCGGCGACGCGGCGCATCCGAAACTTCGGTTCGATGCGGCGAGCTGCGACCACCCCGACATCCAAGTGGCGTTGGAACCCGGCGAAGGCCACTGGGTGTTGCGCGCCACCTGCCAACCGCGCGACCTCGGCAACCACCGCGCTCTCGTCACCGTGGGCAACGACCTGCCCGGCTACCTGCTGCGGCTGCAGGTGACCTGGAAAGTCGTGCCCGACCTCGAAGCGACGCCGTTGCCGAAGTTGATCGTGCAGGCACCGCTGGCGGCGGAGCAACCGCTGGCGAAGGCCGCCGGCCAGTTCGTGCTGGTCGCCGACCACGATCTTGCGCGCGCGCCGGAGTTCGCGGTGCACCAGGTCGTCGGGGACGCCGGCCGCGACCTCTCGCCCCACATCGCCACCTGGTTCGAACCGGTGCCCGAGCAACCTCGCCAGCACCGCCTGTTCGCACGCTACCTCGGCGGTCTGCAGCGCAGCGAACGCGGCTCGATCGTGCTGACCAAGAACGGAGCCCAGGGACCGTTCCTGCCGATCGAGTTGGTAGTCTTCGACAAGAAGTGACCGCATGAAGCTCCGCCCCGCCGCCATCCTGCCGCTCGTGTTCGTAGCCGCGACGCTGGTCGCCACCTTCGCCCAATGCGGCGACGGCCGCGCCGCCACCGCACCCGGAGCTGGGGTGCCGCCGATGCCCGCCACGCAGGAGCCCAAGCCCACCGTGACGGTGCCGCCCAAGGACAGCATCCGGCTGCTGGTGTCGGGCGCGATGTCGGGCCGGCTCGAGCCTTGCGGTTGCGCCAGCGGCCAGCTCGGCGGCCTCGCACGGCGCATGCAGCACATCGGCGAGATGCGCAACTACGACCTGCTGCTGGAAGGCGGCAACCTCGTCGAGACCAACACCGAACTCGACCTGATGAAGCTCTACACCGCGAAGTCGGTGCTGTTCGACATGCAGCATCGCTACGACGCCCTCGGCGTCGGTGCGAAGGACCTGCTGCTGCCGCCGGCCGAGTACGCGGCGTTCCTCGGCGACGCGCCGCTGGTGGCGACGAACCTCGCCCACAAGACCGAAGGCTGGCCGGGCAAGCCGTTCATCGAAAAGGACGTGCGCGGCGTGAAAGTGCGCGTGGTGTCGTTCCTGCTGGCGCTGCCGAAGGAACTGACCGGCGCCGAGTCGCCGGTGTCGCTGCTGGCGAACGCCGAGGCGTGGCAAGCGGCGCGCGCCGGCGCCGATGCCGCGACGCGTTTCGTGGTGATGGCGCACGGCGACGACGTGCAGATCCGCGCCTTGATCCCGCAGCTGCAGCCCGCCCCCGACCTCGTCGTCGGCGTCGACCAGGGCTACATCGAACCGACTGCCGCGGCGACCCCGGTCGCTGGCGTGCCGCTCGTGTTCACCGGCATCCGCGGCCGCGTGCTGTTGTCGCTGTCGCTGTGGCGCGACGCGAGCGGACCGCGCGCCGTGGGCGAGCTGATCCCGTTGCCCGGCAGTCGCACCGTGCCCGGCGGCGGCGGCGACCCGAACGTGCGCGATGCGATCGTTCGCCATCGCCACGAAGTGAAGGACGGCAACGTGCTCGAGAACATGGCGCGGCAACTGCCGACGCCGAATGGCGCCGTCTACGTCGGCAGCGAAGGTTGCAAGGGCTGCCACCCGACTGCCTACGGCGTTTGGGCGAAGGAGGGCAGCAAGCACTTCAACGCCTGGAAAACTCTCGAAGTGGCCGAGAAGGACCCCACGCGCTACGGCTGGCCGGTCACCGCGTATCCCGACTGCGTCAGCTGCCACGTCGTCGGCCACCGCGAGCAGAGTGGGTTCTTGTCGTTCGCCGACTCGCCCGGGCTCGCCGGCGTGGGCTGCGAACGGTGCCACGGTCCGGGCAGTGACCATGTCGCGGCACCGGAGAAGAACCGGCTCGGCCTGATCGGCGGCGTCGACAAGTCGATGCTGTGCATCCAGTGCCACGACTTCGAGCAGTCGCCCAACTTCCTCTTTGGCGACAAGTGGCCGGTGATCCAGCACGGCCGCGAACCGAACCAGATCAAGAAGTAGCTGCGGCTCGGCGCTTCCGGTCCCTGGCGCGGCGCGGCTATCGTGACCACTCCATGCAACCCCTCGTCCGCTCGCGTCGAGACTTCCTGCTCAGCAGCGCCGCCGCCGGCGTGGCTGCATCCCTGCCGGCGTCCCGCCCGGCAACAACGCGCCGACTGTCGCCCAACCAACGCCTGAAGATCGGCGTCGTCGGTTGCGGCGGCAAAGGCCTGTCCGACATGCAAGCGTGCGCGGTAGCCCACGACATCGTCGCCCTGTGCGACGTCGACATGGGCAAGGCGAAGCAGGCGCGCACCGAGCAGCCGAAGGCGACGTTCTACGAGGACTGGCGCGACCTGCTCGACCTCGAGAAGCTCGACGCGCTGGTCGTCAGCACGCCCGACCACCTGCACGCCGGCCCGGCGCTGGCGGCGATGGCGCGCGGCTGGCACGTGTTCGTGCAGAAGCCGCTGTCGCACACCGTCTATGAGGCTCGCATGCTGCGCGACGCGGCCCGCAAGACCAAGGTCATCACCTCGATGGGCAACCAGGGCACCTGCCTCGACGGCTTCCGCACCGCGACCGAGTGCGTGCGCGCGGGCCTGATCGGCGCGGTGAAGGAAGTGCACGTGTGGACCGACCGCCCGATCTGGCCGCAAGGCATCGGCCGGCCCACCCACGTCGATCCGATCCCGGCGTCGTTCCGCTGGGACCTGTGGCTCGGGCCGGCAGCGTGGCGGCCGTACGCGATCCAGAAGAAGGACAAGGACGGCAAGCCCACCGGCGACTTCAAGGGCTACGCACCGTTCCAGTGGCGCGCGTGGTGGGATTTCGGCACCGGAGCCCTCGGCGACATGGCCTGCCACGTGGCCAACCTGCCGTTCTTCGCGCTCGAACTCGACGCGCCGACCTCGGTCGAAGCCGTCGCCAGCGATCGCAACGACGAGACCGCGCCGAAGCGTTCGACGATCACGTTCCAGTTCCCCGCCCGCGGCGCGCGCGGCCCGATCACGCTGAAGTGGTACGACGGCGGCGACCTGCCGCCGGCGACCTTGCTGCCCGGCGTGAAGCTGCGCAGCGGCGGCTTCATGCTGGTCGGCGACAAGGCGATCCTCTACTCGCCCACCGACTACGGCGAGATGTTCGACCTGTACGACTTCGACGGCAAGGCACTGAAGTACGAGACGCCGCCGCCGACGTTGCCGCGCTCGCCCGGCGTGCACGAAGAGTGGCTGCAGGGCATCCTCGCCGGCAAGCAGCCGATGGCGAACTTCGAGTACGCGGCGCCCTTCACCGAAGCGATGCTGCTCGGCAACCTCGCCCTGCGCACCGGCGACCGCATCGAGTGGAATGCGGCCGCGATGCGCACCAACTCGGACAAGGCCAACGAGCTGCTGACCAAGGCCTACCGCCGCGGCTTCGAGCTGACCAAGGTGTGAGCGCGGCGGCCGCGCTCAGCGGGTCGTGTGCGTGTGCTTGTCGAGCCACGCCACCATCTCGGCGAGGCAATGCAGCACGTTCTCGCGCGCGGCGTAGCCGTGGCTCTCGTGCGGCAGCATGCACAAGCGCGCATTGGCGCCGTGCCCCTTCAACGCCACGAACAGGCGCTGGCTCTGGATCGGGAACGTGCCCGGGTTGTTGTCGTCGGCGCCGTGGATCAGCAGCAGCGGCTCGTTGATCTTGTGCGCGTGGGCGAACGGCGACATCGCCTGGTAGACCTCCGGAGCCTCCCAGTAGGTGCGCTCTTCGTTCTGGAAGCCGAACGGCGTCAGCGTGCGGTTGTAGGCACCGGAGCGCGCGATGCCGCAGGCGAACATGTCGGTGTGCGCCAGCAGGTTCGCCGTCATGAACGCGCCGTAGCTGTGGCCGGAGACACCAACCCGCGCGGTGTCGATGCAGCCTTCCTTCGCCAGGGCCGCGATCGCGGCGCGGGCGTTCTTCTGGATCTGGTCCACGAAGGTGTCGTTGGCGCTCTTCTGCGGGCCGACGATCGGCATCGCGGCATCGTCGAACACCGCGTAGCCGGCGAGCAGCAGCGCCAGATGGGAACTGCCGCCGATGCGCAGGTAGCGGTTCGGCGTCGCGCGCACCTGGCCGGCATCGCTCGCTTGCGAGTACTCGAGCGGGTACGCCCACAACAGGCACGGCAGCTTCTGGCCCTCGCGCCAGGTCGGCGGCAGGTACAGCGTGCCACTCAGCGGCACGCCGTCCTCGCGCTCGTACTTGACGAGGCGCTTGGTGATGCCCTTCGTCAGTTCGGCCGCCGCATCGGGGAACGCCAGCATCGTCGTGCGCGCCCCGGACTGGCGATCGAGCACGACGAGCGCCGGCGACTCGGTCGGCGACTCGCTGCGGATCAGCAACCGTTGCTCGCCGGTGTCGAGGAAGCCGACGAACGTCTCGTGCCGGCCGGGGGCGGCATGGAACAGGCGTTCCTTCTTGCCGCTGGCCAGGTCCCAGACATCGACGAACGGCCGGTTGCCCTGCGGTGACGCGCCATCGCCGGCGAGGAACACGCTGCTGCCGCGCATGCGCAGCACGCTGCGGCCATCCGCCAGGCGCTCGCCGATCGGCCGGCCCGGATCGCCGTAGGCATCCTGCATCGACCGCTCGTAGAGCGACACGCCGGGCTTTGCCGCATCCTTGGCGTCGTACTGCCACACCCGCTGGCGTCGCGTCTTGCGGTCCATCTCGGTGACCATCGCGAACGCGCCGTCGCCGCCGTACTGGCCGCCGGCGATTCGGTGTTCGGTCTGGAACCACGGCGCCGCCGTGCCGGTCGGCTCCGCGAGCCGCATCACCACGTCGCGGTGCGGCACCTGCTGGTTGGGATCGCCGCCGTCGAGGGCTTCGCTCCACGACAGCGTGTGCGGCAACACGGGGATCCAGTCGATGCCGCGCGGGCCGGTCGGCACGCCGCCGATCGGCACCGCATCGCGCAGCGGCATCGTCGCCACCGTGCGCACCAGCTTGCCGGTGAGATCGAGCACCTCGACGACGCGCGGGAACGCATTCAGCGGCTGCACGAACGAGAACGGCCGGGTGATCCGCTCCAACAGCAGGAAGCGCCCATCGGGCGAGGCGTCGATGCGTTCGTACATTCCCGGCGCGCCCAGCGCGCGCAGCTTGCGGGTGCGCACATCGACGATCGCCACCTGGCTCGCGGCGTAGAACTCGAGCAGCGCCTCGTCGTGCGCATCCTGCAGCAGGTCCTGGTAGGTGCGCACCGGCGCCTTCTCGCCGGGAACGCTGTTCTGCACCTGCGGGCCGACCGGCACGAGCGGTCGCTCCGGCGGCTGGCCCGACGCGACCAGCGGCAGCACGAGGTGCAGTTGGTCCGGCGTCCAGTGCACGCCCGTGCGCAGCACCTGGTTCACCCGCACTGCTTCGACCGGCGTCGGCGGTGCCGTGGCGGGGTCGGCGAGCCACAGCTCGGCACCGCCTTCGACCGCCCGCAGCAGGAAGTACGCGCGGTCGTCGGCGCTCCAGACCGGACCGCTCCAGTGACCGGGTGGAATCGCCAGCGGACGCTCTTCGCCGGTCTGCACCGAGCGCAGCGTGATGGCGAGCACCTGCGTGCCCAGTTGCGGACCGCGGCTCTTCGGATCGATGCGAAGGCCGGCGAGCTTGAGGTGCGGACGCGCCACCACGTCGAGCCCGGGCAACGGCGCGCGGGTCGTCAGCACCATCCACGTGCGCTGCGGTGACAGGCTGGCGTCCGGCGCCGCCGGCGATTCGACCAGCTTCGCGATCAGATCCGGCGGGCGCAGCCAGCCGGTGGTCGTGGGATCCTGGGCCTGGGCCGTGGCAACGGCGAGAAGGATCACCGGCAGCGGCGACCACGAACGGAAGGGCAGCGGGATTCGCATGGCGGAGACTCCGCCAGGAATGGACCGGGTGGCCCCCCAAGCCACAAGCGCGGCTCCGGCCGCGACGAAAACGGGGCGCGACCGCGAACGGTCAGCGCGTCGCGATGCGATCGAGCGACTCGCGGTGCTTCTGCGCGAAGGTGTCGCGGAAATCGATGCCGTCGACGAAGTCGAGGCGCGAATCGGACGGACGGCGGCTCAGCAGTTCGGCATCGATCAGGTTGAAGACGATCTCGCCGAAGTCGGACGAACGACGCACGCCCCAGCGTTCGAACACCAGCTCCGCCATCGCACCGAACTGGTCCGACGCATATTCCTTGATGCCGAGCAGCAGCTCGCGGCCGCCGACGTGACGTTCTTCGCCGGTCAACGCATCGCGGCCCATGCGCGTGATCGTGTAGTCGAGCGCGTCGAGCACGAAGTAGTAGGCATGGCGTGAAAACCGACGGTCTCGTCGGCGCACGTTCTGGATCTTCTCTTCGAGCAAGTCCTGTTCAGCGGCTGCCATCGGCTCGGTTCCTCGTTGGACGAAACGGCATCGTGCTGACGCCGCTATCGACACATCCGGAACCGCCCTTGAGCACGGAGGAGTGACCGCTCACCCGTGCTCGACCCCGCCGACCCACCCCCGCCGCCACGATCCCCTCGGGCGTCGGGTTCACTGTGCGAACGACAGCAGGCACGCACACAACACCTGCTCCGGCGGGATCAGGAGATCCAGATCGCGTTCGGCTGCCAGGGTGTGTTCGAGCCACGTCGTCCATGGTTCTGCGGACGGCCCACCGTAGATAGCAGGAGCGTCGTCTGCAAGGGCGTCACGCCGGCCAGCGAGCTCGGCGCGCAGCAACCACAGGAACATCCGGGCGGTGTCGAGCTTCTGGTGCAGTTCGGCCTGGCCGGCGAGCGCCGCGCGCGCCACCGCGACCGGCCGCAACCTGTCGGGCTCGGCCAGCATGGACTGCACGAGATCGTGGATCTGTACCGCATGTTCGGTGCACGCCAGGATGGCGGCGCCGAGGCTGCCGCGGGCCACCGCGATGGCCCGTTCGAAGTGGATCGCCGACTGCGGAATTCTCTGCTGCAATTGTTGCCGCAGCACCGGTTCGGCGAGTGGCAGCACCGACAGGCGCTGCAGGCGGGAGTGCACCGTCGGCAACAGCCGTTCGGGCCGCGACGCCTCGAGCAGCAGGACCGTGGCAGCCCCCGGCTCTTCGAGCGTCGTCAGCAGCGCGTTCTGGCCTTCTTCGTCGAGGCAGTCGGCGTCCTCGATCCACAGGATGCGGGCGCGGCCTTCGACGGCGTGGCGCTGCAGCGCCGTCTGCGCGCGCCGCACCTGCTCGACGGTGATCACGTAGAAGCTCTTCTTCCACGCCTTGCGGTCGGCGTCGTCGTGCGCGAGGTCGAGCAGATGCACGTCGGGATGGCGCCCGTTCGCGACCATCGTGCAGACGCGGCAGACGCCGCACGGGTGCGCGGGATCGAGGTCGGAAGGGCACAGCAGCGCCGCCGCCAACCAACCCATCACCGTCGACTTGCCCGCCCCGCGGGGCCCGGCGACGAGAAAGCCATGCGGCAAGGTGCCCTTGCGCGCCAACGTGGTCCAGCGCGTGAGCGCTTCGCCTTGGCCGAGCGGCGCCTGCAAGCGCAACGACCCGACACCGCCCGGGTCCATTGCCGACCGCACGCTCACGGCAACGCCTCGCTGATCCGGCGGCGCAGGTCGTCCTGCACCTGCGCGAACGGTCGCGCGGCATCGATGAGCACCGCCCGCGGTTCGCTCGCGGCGGCGCGCAGGAAACCGGCGCGCACCCGGTCGTGGTAGTCGGCGCCGCGCGCTTCGATGCGGTCGTCGGTGCGCCAACGGCGACGCTGGGCGGCGACCGCGGGCGGCACGTCGAGCACGAAGATCACGTCGGGCAACGTCGGGCCGTGCACACGCCGCTGCAGGTCCAACACCCAGTCGAAATCGAGTCCGGGCTCGAACGCAAGCGCCTGGTAGACGAGCGTCGACAGGTAGCCGCGTTCGGCGACGACGACCTCGCCGCGCTGCAACGCCGGCGCCACCACCGCCAAAACGGTCTGGGCGCGTGCAGCCGAGAACAACAGCGCCTCGGTCAACGGCAACAACGCGCCGGTCGTCTTCGCCAGCAGCAACTGCCGCAACGCTTCGCCCACCGGCGTCGAACCCGGTTCGCGCACGTGCAGCACGCGCGCCCCTTGGCCGTCCAACCACTCGCACAGGGCCCGCGCCTGCGAACTCTTGCCGCAGCCATCGGGACCGTCGAGCATCACGTAGCGACTCATTGCAGCGCCTCGACGATGGCGCGCAGTTCGGCCGACTTCGCCAGTTCTTCCTGCAGCGTCAACGCCATGTAGCTGACGGCGGCGCGCGTGCGGCCGCCGAGGAAGCGGCCCACTTCACTGCCCGACAAGCCGTTCTGCAGGCACAGCCAGGCGAGCACCTTGCGCGCGCGGCTGATGGTGCGGCCCTGGCGCTTGCCCGGCAGTTCCTGCACCGGCACGCCACAGGTCTCGGCCACGCGGTCGCGCAGCCGCGCGAACACCCGCGCCGGATCGATCAGTTCGAGGTACTTCGGCGGCAACGAGGCGCCGCGCGACGCGGCCCACGCCGCGCGCAATTCGGGAAAGCCGCCGACCACGTTCTGGGCCAGCGACTCGACGGCCGCGGCGCGGCCGTTGCGGGAAGGCGCGCCTTCGAGGGCGCGCAGGTAGCGCAGCCGCCCCACGGGGCCGGGGCGTTCGATCGACGCGACGAAGCCCTGCAAGCACGACGAGGCCAACGTGGGATCGAGGTCGCGCACGTCGTTGGGATGCCAGCGCGACGCCAACACGGTCGGCACCACCAGCGACTCGCGCGCCCGCAGCACCGAGAGCACGAACTGCTGCAGCTTCTCCTTGCCGGCGATGCGATGGAACTCGTCGAGCACCAGCGGCCGCGCTTGCACCAGCTCGTCGTGCAGACCGGCGACGCGGCTCTCCTGGTGCGCGGCCTGGAACGCCTTCAACAGGCCGGGCAGGTCGAACCACATCGCCGCCGCCGTGCCGGCGCGGCCGGGCGAGCGTTCGCCGACCTGCTCGCGCCACCAGCGCAGCAGGAACGTCTTGCCGACCCCGCTCGGGCCATGGAAGCAGAACAGGTTCGACGGCAGCGGCCGACCGTTGCCGAGGCTCTTCAGCACCAACCACGCGGTGCGGTTGCCTTCGTCGACCACCGGGTGCTGCGGCGACACTTCGAGTTCGTCGAAGCGCTGCGCGTCGCGGGTCTGCAGTTCGACCTGCAGCGCGGTGCCGATGTCCGCCGACAGGACTTCCTGCAGCAGCGGCCGGAACAAGGTGCGCACCCGATCGGCGACCATCTTGTTCGGCGCCTCGAGGTAGACCGTCGAGCGCTCGAGCATCAAGGGGCGCAACTCGGCGATCCACGCCGTGTGCGCCGCCTTGCCGACGCGCTCGCACAGCGTGGCCTGCACGCGCGTCCAACTGTCTTCGAGCACGGGCAGCATGGTCGAGGGTCCGGCCGCGACAGCGGTCGGGGAGCAAACGCTAGTGGTTCGTCACTTGCCTCGCCACTCCTCCATCCACGCCTTCGCCTCCTCCACCACCGGCCGGCCGGCCGCCTCGCGGGCGATCCGGGTGACGAGTTCGGTGGCGCGCTCGGTGTCGCCCACCGCGTGGCGCAGTTTCGCGGCGCGCAACCACAACGCACCCCGTTCGTCCTTCTCTTCGGGCGCGTCGAACGCCGGCTTCGACGTGCCGCGCTGCAGGTAGCGCCGGTCCTGGTTGGGCAGCACGGCGGCGGCCACTTCGAACTCGAGCGCCGCCGGCGCCGACTTGCCGAGCGCCTCGTAGGCCTCGCCGAGTTGCACGTGCAGGTCGCGATGGAACGGGTCGATGCGGTTGCACTCGATCAGGAACTTCAGTTCCTCCTGGCGGTTGCCCGCTTCGCGTTCGAACTCGGCCAACGTGAACCGCGGCGTGAAGGCGCGCGCGCTGCGTTTGCAGTAGGCCTTCATCTCCACCTGCGCCTGCGTGCGGTCGCCGCGGTCGCGGTAGAGCTTCGCCAGCAGCAGTTCTGGCGCCGTGCCCTGCTCGGTGCAGCCGGGCCAGCAGGCCTTCGCGCGTTGCCACTGCGCAATCGCGCCATCCGCGTCCTGCTGCGCCAGCAGCAGCTTGCCGAAGGCGATGCGCGAGTCGAAGTCGTCGGCACCGGCCGCGAAACCGCGGCGATAGCAATCGGCCGCCGCGTCGATCTCCTTGCGGCGGCGCAACAGCTCGGCCCGCACCAGCAGGCCCTGCCCATGCTCGGGATCGACGCGCAGCACTTCGGCGAGCCAACGGCCGGCGTCCACCGGGTTGTCGCGCTGCAGACATGCCCACGCCAGATCAACGCGCGCCTGCAGGTTGGTCTTGTCCTTGGCGGCATCGACCATGCGCCGCTGCATCGCGGCGTCGTCGAAGTTCTGCACGAGCCGCATGCCGCGCAACTTCTCGCGTTCGATCCAGTCGAGAAACGCCCGGTCGAACTCGCGCGACGAGATGCCGATGCCCTGCTGGAACGCCTCTTCGGTGTCGAGGTCCTCACCGAACGCCCGCAGCAGCGCCAGCGCCTTGTCGAACCCGTGGTGCTGCTGGATCCACTCGACGGTGAGCCCGCCCTGGTAGTAGCCGAACAGGATGCGCGGGCCGCGGAACAAGCGGTTCAGCAGGTGCACTGGCGGGATGTCCTGGTTGTGGAACGCATCGAACAGCTCGCGGTCCATGCCACGTTCCCACGACGGATCGCGGGCGCGTTCTTCGAACACCGAGAAGCCTTCGGTGAGCCAGCGCGGCACCCGGTGCTTGCTGACGCCGAGCGTCAGCACGTGCGTGTATTCGTGCCAGGCCGTCGCCTCCCACATGAAGTCCTGCATGCGCAGGTCGGAGTCGACCGGCGACACCAGCGTGATCAGGCGGCCAAAACACGCGCCGAGCGCGGTGAAACCGCGGAAGCCGATCGTGCGCACCGAGAAGTCGTCCCAGGTGTGGAACACTTCGACCTTGGTCGGCTGCGTCGGTTGCCACTGGTACTTGGCGCCGAGCACCTGCGCCGCTTCGAGATGGATCGGCACCAGGTACTGCTGCAGCACTTCGGCATCGTCGCGGTGCATCTGCACGCGGAAATCGCCGTGCTCGGCGACGATGTACTCATCGTCGAGCAGCGCCTGCACCGCCAGCGCATTGTTGCGCCACGGATCGACCAGGCCGTCCGCCTTCGCCTTGGCGCGGTCGAGCACTTCCTTCGCCCGCTTGCCCTCGCCCGTGTAGATGAGCGCCTTCGCCATGCCGTGCAGGGTCGCCAGCTCGTCCGGGGCCGCCGCCTCCGCCGCGGCGTAGAACGGCAGCGCGTCGGCGAAGCGATACAGCGCGCACAGATGCTCGGCGAGGATGCGATCGCAGTCGCCGTTGCCGGGATCCCCCGCGAGCGCACGGGCGCGGAACATCACGTACGAGTCCTGCTGGTGCAGCAGCCAGGCGGCGGCGGCGCGATGGCACAACACGGTGCGGTCGTTCGGGTCGATCTTGCAGATCTCGTCGAGCATGCGCGCCGCATCGCGATAGCGGCGATCGTCGAGCACGTTGATGGCGCGCAGCAGGAGGGCGGGCACACTGCGTTCGTTGCGTTCGAGCACGCGGCCGAGGAAGCGGTCGGTCTTGCCACCGTCGAGCACCATGTTGGAGCTGCGGATCCGGTACATCGCCAGCAGCGCCTCCTCGTCGTCGCCGAACTCGTCGAGCACCTGCTTCAGGTCCTTCTCGCCGCTCGGAAACCCATTCGCCTCGCCATACGCCTCGAACTTGCACAGCGCGTAGGTGATGCGCGCCTCCTTCTGGTCCTTTTGCTTCTGCATGCTCTCGACGAGCAGCCGGCTGGCGGCTTCGAGGTTCTTGCGGCCACCGAGGCGGTACATCGATCGGCCCCGGAACGCGAGCGCCCTGCCGTCGTCGGCCGTGGCGGCGGCGTTCTCGGACCACACCGCCCGCGCGGCGGTGCGCAAGCCATCGGCCCACAGGGCCTCGCCGAACTCATGGCGCGCTTCGACGTCGTTCTTGTCCTTGGCGACGAGGTCCTCGTAGGCCTTGGCGGCGGCGGCGTAGTCGCCGGTCCGGCGGCGGGCGGCGGCCAGCAGCAGCACCACGTCCCGCTGCGAACGCAGGCGCTCGTCGGCGGCGAGCACGGCGTCGCGCACTTCTTCGTAGCGCCCCTTCCACAGCGCGATCGTCCACGTGCCGAGCCGGACCTGGTCGAGCACGGCTTGCGGCCGGCTGGCCACGGGTTCCAGTTCGAGCTCGGCCAGCAACTCCTCGAACGCCGACTCGGCGGACGACAGCTGGCCGCGGCGCATCTGCTTTTGCGCATCGGCCAGCATCGTCGCGAAATCGCCCGGTTCCTCCTGCCCCAGCGCCACCGCCACGGGCAGCAACAACGCGAGCAACGCCGAAGGGAAGCGTCGGTGACCAAGCATGCGCGACACCATACTGGCGTCCGGGGCCCGGTGTTGGATCGCGGCTGCCGAAAACCACGCGCACGGGCCGTGCTGCAAGTGGGCCGCCGGCACGTAACATCGGGCGATGCCGACGAACCACGCCGAGTTCTACCGCGGCGCCGAAGCGGCGAGCGGGGCGTTGGCGGGGCGTCCCACCGATCCGGTGGCAGCAGCAACGGCGGTGCACACGGCGGCGCCATCCCTGTTCGGTTCGACGCCGATGGCGATGCGCGGCGACGTCGCTTGCAAGGCCGGATGTGCGCACTGCTGCCACTTCCCGGTCGGCATCACGTTCCCCGAAGCGATGCGGCTCGCCGCGGCAGTGCGTCCGGATCGCGTCCTCGGCAATTCACTGCGCGCCGCCGCGGCGGCCACAGCGACGACGCCCTGGAGCGCACTCGTCGGCCTCGCGTGTCCGCTGTTGCTCGCCACCCAGTGCCGCGTGCACGGCGATCGGCCGCTGCCGTGCCGTGCCCTTGCCAGCAGCGACGCGAACGCGTGTGCCGCGGCACGGCAGGGCGCCGCCCTGGTGCCGCGCGACGACGAGGCCTACTGGCGCGGGCTCGGTGCGAGCCACGCGCTCGCCGGCGAACTCGGCCATCGCGAACTGCGCGCCGCGCTCGCGGCGGTGCTTGCGACCGCCGAGGGCGACGACGCCGGGGCGCGGGCGGCCTTCGTCGCCGCCCGGCGGGTGCCGTGATCACCCGGGCAACTGTTCGAACTGCTGCACGGCTGCGCGCCAGTCGGCCGGGATCGGCGTCGGCTTGCGTGCCGCATCGACGAACACCAACGCTGCCTTGGCGGTGACCAGCACGAGGTCACCGGCACGCACTTCGTATTCCATCGCGAAGCTCGAGGTGCCGAGCGAAGCCACCCGGGCGGCCACTTCGACCCGCATGCCCAGCAAGCCCGGGCGCAGGAACTTCACCGTCGTTTCCGCCAGCACGAACGGGACGTGGTGCCCCTGCATCAGCCCGAGGTGCTGGAAATACAGGTAGCGCGACTGCTCCATCAGGCTCAGGTAGCTGGCGTTGTTGACCACGCCGGCGCTGTCGACATCCACCCAACGCAAGGGCACTTCAGCGGCGAAGCGGAAGAACATGACGGCTATCGTGGACTGCGGGCGGACCAAACGCGACGGCTGGCTGCAGGATCGTGGCCACTCCCGCGGAGCGTTCCCGCCCCTGCTTCCGTAGTAGGCCCTGCATGCGCCACCCGACTGCCACGTTCCTGCCCTTCCTGCTGCCGATGCTGCTGCCAGCGGACCTCGCCGCCCAGAAGCCGGGCCTGACCGAACGCGATTCGCCGCTGCAGGTGGTCGAACCGGACGCCAACGACCGCGATCTGCGCACCACGCCGGTCGTGCGTGCCGTGCAGCGCGCCGCCGACAGCGTCGTCAGCATCTACCTGAAGCACCAGCTCGCAAGGCGCGACCAGCCAGCCGACGCCGGCGGCGAAGTCGGCCAGGGTTCGGGCGTGATCCTCGACGACAACGGACTCGTGATCACCAACTGGCATGTGATCGCGCCAGTGCTGCTCGGCAGCCAACGCGGCACCGAACTCGAGGTCATGATCAAACTGCGCGACGGCCGTTCGCGGCAGGCGCAGGTGCTGACGTCGTCGCCCAAACGCGACCTGGCCCTGCTGCAGTTGCGGCTGCAAGGCGAAGAGAAGGTCAAACCGATCGAAATCGGCCGTTCGTCCGACCTGATGATCGGCGAAACCGTCGTCGCGATCGGCAACCCGCAGGGCCACGCCAACACGGTGACCAGCGGCGTGCTGTCGGCGATCGACCGTTCGATCCGCGTGCGCACGCCGACCGGCGAACCGCGCGAATACTCCGGCCTCCTGCAGACCGACGCCGCGATCAACCAAGGCAACAGCGGCGGCGCGTTGCTCGACATCACCGGCCGCCTGATCGGCATCAACAACGCGATGGCGATGGGGGCTGAGAACATCGGCTTTGCGATCCCGATGGACACCGTGCGCGCCGAGTTCCAGAAGGAACTGATCCAGAGCACGAGCTTCACCGGCGCCGCGCATTCGCCGTGGCTCGGGCTCGAAGTCGCCGACCAGAACGGCACCGTGGTGGTCGCCGAAGTGCAGCCGGGCAGCCCCGCCGCGGTCGCGGGCATCCAGGTCGGCGACGTGATCCAGCGCGTCGGCGAACACGACGTGAAGACGTCGATCGACTACCTGCGCCTGTTCTTCCTGGTGCGCCCTCTGCAGCAGCTGCCGTTGGTGCTGCAGCGCGGCGACACCCGCGTGCCGATCACCACGACGCCACTGACTCGCGATCACGGTGCCGTCTACGCCGCGATCGGTGCGATCCCCGAAGAGATCGATCTCAACCTCGACGAGGAGCTGGTGCGCAAGGCGACGCTCGCGTTCTACCGTGGCTCGACGGCGCGGCGCGTGCAGATCTTTCCGGCCGTGGTGCGCCTGCGGAACGTGCTGCCGGACGGCCCGGCGGCTGCGATCGGCCTGAAGGACGGCGACCTGGTGCTGTCGGTGTTCCTGCAGCAGGCGTTCGGCTTGCGCGAAACGCAACTGACGTCGCTGCGCGACATGGCGGCGGTGCTCGACAGCCGCCGTGGTGCGAGCGTGCGTCTCGGCATCCTGCGCGGCGACGAGGACCTGGTCGGCACGATCGAAGTGAAGAAGGCACGCTGACGCATCGCGCGGCGCGCCGCCCAATCACCGCCACACCCATCGGCACCGCAGCAGCAGCGTGAGCTGGGTCGCGAGGTCCGGGTCGTCGGGGCCAGGCAGTTTGTCGATCGCGCCGCGCACCGTGCTGCGCCGCAACAAGCGGGCGAGGTCGGCAGCAGGCAGCGCATCGAGCAGGAACGCGGCCTCGGCGGTGCCTTCTTCGCGATGCACGGCGAACACGCCGTTCGCGGTGGCTTGCCAGTGCGTCGGCAGCCCCTGGCCGTGGCTGCCGATGTGCTGCAACAGCATCGCTTCGGCCGCGTCGACCTGGGCCTGCAGCGCGCGGTTCGGCCGCCGCTGCAGGTGCGCACGCAGCGCTGGCACCAGCAGTCCGCCGAGCAACCACGCGCGTTCGAAGTGGGCGCCGCCCTCGCGCGCGCCTTCGCCGAAACGCCAGGTCCGCAAGCCCGCGTCGTAGCGCCCCGCAATCGACACGGCGAGGCGATCGGCGGCCCGCGCCACCAACGGGTCCGTGGCGACGCGCAGCCACGCTTCGAGTTCGAGCAGCGGCCAGGCGTAGTCGCGCAACCGCTCCTGGCTGCCTTCCCCCATCGGCGGGTGCGCCGCGAGGGCGCGCGCCAGCATCCCGGCCGTCAGCAGGCACTCGTCGTCGGCACACAAGAGCCCCGTGACGAGCACGCCCTGCAACCACGCGTGGCCGGGCTCGGGCACGCCGGTGCGGTGGTCGGGGCCGTGCGGGAACGGCAGGCCGGTGCGTTGGTCGAGGTCGCGGTCGCGCAGGTGCATCGCCGCCCGCCGCGCCCGCTGCAGCAGTTCGGCTTCGCCAAGGCCGAGCGCACCGCACCACAACGCGAACGTGGTGTCGAACTCGAGGTTGGTGACGACGTCCCCGCGGCGCCGGTAGTCGCCCGCCCCGCGCAGGCCCGGCATTTCCCGCAGACGCGGCCACACGGTGCGCAGGTGCGCGCGCAGCGTTTTCGTTGAAGCCCCGCCACCACCGGCGGCCGGCAACACGCCGGCCGCGACCGCCAGGCTGCGTTCCAGCCGGCACCACGGTTCGGCGGCGCGCAGGTAGCCGTCGTTGGCCTCGGTCCACGCTTCGCCGACGGCGAACGGCTCGCCGCCAACCACGGTCGCCACCGAGAACACGGTGCGCGAGCATTCGTGCACGGTGCCGTCGTGCCAGTGCCACGTGCGCGTCGTGCGCACGCCGTGCGGCAACGTCTCGACACGTTCTTCGCGTCGAAACACCGGACCGTTGCCGTCGGCACACGGACCAGCCCCACCGGCGAACACCTTCACCAGGCCCGGCGGACCGGTGATCGCGAGTTCGACCCAGACCGGGTCCGCCTCGTCGCCGCCGATCGGCAAGCGCCGCCATTGCAGGAGTCCACGGCCTTCGAGCCGCAGACCCTGCGCCACCGCTGCCGCCGGCAACGGCACGCCCAAGCGCACCGCGCGGCCATCGAGCGGAATCGCGAACAAAGCGGGAACGACCGCCGCCAGCACCATCGCCAGTGTGAGCACACCGCCATGGGGACACGGCGCGCGCCGCGGTGGCATCCTGGCGAAGAATCTTCGGCGCCCGCCGCCGCGACGACGCTCGCCGCGACCTCAGTCGATCCACGCGCTCGAGAACCACGTGCCGCCACGCTGCAGCCACTGGCGGAAACTGTCGTGGTAGGGCGCCGTCAGTTCCTGCGCCAGCGCCGCCCGGTCGAGCCACCGCACCGCGCGCACTTCGTGCCCCGGCACCGGTTCACCCGGCGCCACTTCGACCGCGAAGAAGAACGAACGCCATGCGTACTCGCGCTGCCCCGCCTGCAACCGTTCGCCTTCCTGCACGAACAGGAACTCGCCGACGCGCAGGACCTCGAGCCCGGTCTCTTCGCGCAGTTCACGCCGCAGCGTCTCGTGCAGCCGTTCGCCGGGTTCGACCCGCCCACCCGGCAGGTCCCACGTGCGCACGGACTTGCCGCCGATGGTGCGGTCGTTGCCGACGAACAGCATCCGGTCGCCCCGCGCGACCACCGCAAACGCGCCGAGGAAGTCGCTGCGCAGGTCGTCGCTCATCGCCGCATTCGAGCGAGCAGCGGCCCACGCGGTCAAGGCGTCGGCGCGATGCGGAACAATCCCGTCTGGAACGGCAACGGCGAGGGGCCGACCGCTTCGAGCAGGCCCGGGTCGACGCGCAGCGGTTGCAGTTCCCCGGCTCCACTCAGTACCAACGGTGGGCTGCTGCCCACTTCCGTGTGCAGGTGCAGATCGAACCCCTCGTCGCGGAACGTGGTGATGCCGCGCACCGCGATCGGCAGCGGCCAATCCGACAACTGCAGGAACCCATCGAGGCGGATGGCGCCGCCCGCAGCGCTCTGCACCAGATCCAAGTGCAGCGTGCGCTGCTGCTGGCCGAACACGAGCAGGTCGCCCGACCACGTGCCCGACAGGTCGACGACCTCCGGCAGGTCGCGGACGAATCCGGCCTGCCAGGTGCCCTGGTCGGCGCCGCATCGGTAGGTGCCCACCAATTCCCCATCGCCGAGTTCGGCATCGAGCAACGACTCGCCATCGATGCGCAGTTCGATCGTGTCGTCGACCACGCGCAGCTCGTACTCGCGCGGCTCGAAGCACGGATTGTCGATCACCAGCTGCACGACCGGCGAATCGCCGAAGAACTGCACCCGCACGACGACCGACCCCGTGCTCGCAACCTGGGACGACGTCCACGCACCGGCCCATTCGCCGGCGAACGCAGTCGCCGACGTGGTCGGCGTGCGCACCGAACGTACGTCGAGATCGCCGCACGCGGCGAACAGCATCGGCAACAGGAGGACCAGGAGACGAAGCATGGTCGCCGGGGGTTAGCCCAGTCTCGGCTCATGGTAACGAAGTGCGGCGCGCCAAGGCAGTCGCGTAGGCCGCGCGCAAACCACGTGCCACCCGCGCCGGGTCGCACATCGGCACGAAGGCTGCCCCGGTGGCGACCAACCCCGCCACCCGCGACGGCGGTTCGAACAGCGAACGCAGCGCCGCCGCCAGTCCCGCCGGCCCCGCTGCCACCGGCACCAGGACCCCACGTCCTTGCGCCAGTGCATCCCTCACTCCCGGCACGTCGTAGCCGACCACCGGCACGCGCGCCGCGAACGCTTCGAGCGCAACCAGGGGCCAACCTTCGCGCACGCTCGGCAGCACCAAGGCGTCGTAGGCCGCGAGGTCGCCGGCGATCTCCGGCAACGGTCCCCGGCAATGCACCCGGCCCTTCGCCAAGCGCGCCCCCTGCTGCTCCAGCGCGGCCCGTTCGGGCCCGTCGCCCACCACATCGCCGTGCACGTCGGGCAGCAACCCGACCGCCGCCACGAAATCCTGCAGCCGTTTGATCGGCACCAGCCGACCGACCGCGACCACGCGGCGTTCGCCCCCGGGAATGCCGAGCCGCTGCCGCGCTTCGGCGCGCGGCCGCACGGCCGGCAACGGCACCGCGGGTGGAATGATCAGGAAACGGTCACGCGCGACGACACCTTTCGCCGCCAGTTCGTCGGCGCAACTGTCGCTGACGGTGAAGACGAGGTGCGTGTGCAGCGCCAGCCGCCGCTCCATGCGCGACAGCCACCAGGCGATCGGCCCCGGGAAGTAGTCGTCGAGCACGTGGCCATGGAAGGTGTGGGCGATGACGGGCACGCCGACGGCGCGCGCGGCGCTGCGGCCGAGCCAGCCGGCCTTGCTGGTGTGCGTGTGCACGACGTCGGGACGAAACGCGCGCAGCATCGCCAGCAGGCACGCGCGCGTTCGCCGATCGGCAAGCGGCGCGAAACCGCGCCCGAGGCTCGGGACTTCGACCACGCCCGCGACCGCTTCGCCGCCGGCAAGCACCTGCTCCACGGTGAGACGCGGCACGCCGAAGGCCGCGGGATCCAGCGCCGTTTCGCCGTTTGCCACCTGGCCGGTGACCAGCAACGTCGGCACCGAGAGGTCGCACATCGCATGCCACAAGGCAATGCACTGGCGCGTCGGGCCACCGAGGTTGGGGCGCGTCAGGATGCGCATCACGCGCATGCAACCACCTCGCCGCCATGGCAGGACACGACCGGCATCGTGCCGATCATCGCCCGCCGGCCCGCCCAGGTCACGCGACCAGGTCGAGCATCTGCAGCAAGTAGAAGTGCCAGGCGAGCAGCACCGTGTAGCCGACGAACACGAACCACAGCCCCCAGCGCGCCGGCCGGAAGTTCTTCGTCAGGGTCAAGAACGCGCACGCCGCACCGATGCCGAAGGTCTTCAGGATCAGGAATGGCCACGGCTGGCCGCCGAGGTCGAGCACGGCCTGCACCACCGGGTTCATCTCCTTGCCGCCGTGCGACAGGAACAGCAGCGTGAACCACGCATCGAGCAGGTTGAGCCCGAGGATCGCGGTGACGAGCAGCAACAGGCGAGGGCCGTGCACATCGACGAAGGCGCCTTCGCGTTCTTCCGCGCGCCGCACCGTGCGACGACGGCCGCCCTTCCACACGTAACGGCTCCACATCGGCGTCGGCCGCTGCCGGCGATCACCGCCGCGACGTTCGGCGTCTGCGTTCGGGGTGACCGTGGTGTGGGGACTCACGAGTTCGGCGCCGAGGGTCGTCACGAGGGAAATCTACTCCACACCGCATCACCCGGCCGCTTTGGCCAGGCGAGGCGCCGAACTGCCGATGGCACCGGTCCTGTTTCGATAACGGCGCGCGGGCTCAGACGAACTTGGTCAGGCCGGGGATCGCGACTTCGACCTTCGGCGGCGCGTCGGTCCACTTCAGGCCTTCGGGCACCAGCACTTCCTTGCTGTTCCACGCCTGGTCCCAGGTGAGGCGCTGGCCGGTGTAGGCCGCCATGCGACCGAGGATCGCCATCAGCGTGCTCTTGCACATGTAGTCGCCGTTGTCGATGCGCTTGCCGGCGTGCAGTGCGGCGAACATCTCATCGTGCTCGTTCTGGTACATGTCCCGGATCTTGCCGCCGAACTTCCACTCGTTCTTGCCGGTGATCTGGTGCTGGAACACGTTGGCGCGGCCTTCGGTGCCGACGATGTACTCGTTGACGTCGCGGGCGCAGCCGTTCTGCTGGCGGCAGTAGCTGTAGCCGCGGGTGCCGTCCTCCCATTCGTAGATGGTCGAGAAGTGGTCGTAGACGCTGCCGAACTTGGCGTCGGTGCGCTTCTGGCGGCCGCCGAGCGAAGTCGCCGCGATCGGGTAGACGTCGCGCTTGATCCACGCCATCACGTCGAGGGTGTGGATGTGCTGCTCGGCGATGAGGTCGCCCGACAGCCACGGGTAGTAGAGCCAGTTGCGCAACTGCCACTCAAGTTCGCTCCACTGCGGCTGGCGGTCGAAGCTCCACAGCTCGCCGGTGATGTAGTTGCCCTGCATCGCAAGGATCTCGCCGATGCCGCCTTCTTGCAGCTTCTGCACGATGGTGCGGCGGCCGTCGTGGTAGCGGTAGCAGAGGCCACTGACGATCGACAGGCCCTTCTGCTTCGCCAGTTCGCAGGCGGCGGCGACGCGGCGCACGCCCGGCGCATCTGTCGCGATCGGCTTCTCGGCGAACACGTGCACGCCCTTCGCGACCGCCTTCTCGATCTGCATCGGGCGGAAACCCGGCGGGGTCGCGAGCACGACCGCATCGACGCCGCTGGCGAGGACCTGGTCGATGGCATCGACGCCGACGAAGCGGCGGTCGGCGCTGACCTTCACGCGATCCTGCAGGTTGCCCTCGGTCAGGGCTTCGACGACACCCTGGAGTCCGTTCTCCAAGCGATCGGCGAAGGCATCGCCGACGGCGTGCAGCACGTTGTCCTTGTGGGCGCGCACCGCTTGCACGGCCGCACCGCCGCCACGGCCGCCGATGCCGACGACGCCGATCTTCAGCGGGCCACCGCCTTGGTGCACGG
>SXPB01000032.1 GCA_005776475.1 Planctomycetia bacterium | reverse complement strand
GCGACATGTCGGGGCTCCGCACTCCGATCCTTTGTTTCGTCATCGGCGAAGGCGGTTCGGGCGGCGCGCTCGGCATCGGGGTCGGCGACCGCGTCGGCATGCTGGAGAACAGCTACTACTCGGTGATTTCGCCGGAGGGCTGTGCCGCGATCCTGTGGAAGAGCGGCGACAAGGCCCCGGAAGCCGCCGAGGCCCTGAAGTTGACCAGCAAGGACCTGTTGCGCCTCGGCCTTGTCGACAAGGTGGTCGAAGAGCCCCTGGGCGGCGCCCATCGCGACCCCAAGGGTGCGGTCGAGCGGGTTCGCACCCAGATCACCGATTGGTTGACCGAACTGCAGGCGATTCCGGTGCCCGAACTGCTGGAGCAGCGCTACCGCAAGTTCCGTCGCATGGGCGCGCCGCTGTCGTCGTAGAGCCGGCAACCGCGGAATCCCGCCTCGTCGCCAGCGTCGTCGCGGAGTCCTGCGTAAGGAGCCCCGTTGTCGAGCCGCCCCCAGCCCGACTAGCCTGCCACGACCCCCGATGCTCAAGGCCAACGCCGCTGCCCGCCCTGGTTCGTTCGCCGTGCCCGCTTCGGCGGCGGTGGGGCTGCCGCCCGGCCTGCCGACGGCGGTGCTGCAACTGGCCGAAGACGGCGCCATTTCGGACGCGGAACTGGTCCGCCGGACCCTGGCCGGCCAGCACGATCCGTTCTCCGCGCTGGTCGCGCGCTACCAGAAGCGCGCGTTCTGGATCGCCTGGCACGTCGTCGGACGCGTCGAAGACGCCCGCGATGTCGCGCAGGAAGCGTTCGTGCGGCTGTTCCGCTCGCTCGACAAGTACGACTTCACGCGCAGCTTCTACACCTGGTTCTATCGCATCGTGATGAACCTGGCGATCGACAGCCTGCGCAAGATCAAGAGCGCGCGCGGCCAGTGCCTCGACGACGTGCTGCCGACGTTGACCGACGAACGCGAAGAGGCCGGCGACGTGCCGTTGCAGCGCGGCGAAGAGAGTGGCCAGGTCTGGAGCGTGCTCGACAAGCTCGATGCGAAGTTTCGCGCCGTGCTCGTGCTGCGCGACATCCACGGCCTGAGCTGTCGCGAGATCGCGCCGATCCTCAAGGTCACGCATGCGACGGCGCGGTGGCGCCTGCATCGCGGCCGGCTGATGTTCAAGGAACACTGGGAACGCGCGCAGGGAGGCACGGAACAATGAGTGCGGCCTCCTGCGATTCGATCCGTGCAGCGTTGCCGTGGTTCGTCGGCGAGGAACTCGAGCCCGAGCACCTGGCGTCGGTGCGGGCGCACCTCGTCGATTGCTTTGCGTGCCGGGCCGAAGCTTCGGCCCTGCAGCAAGGCGTCTCGCGCCTGCAGCGCGCCGCCGCGGCGCCTGTGGCAGGCGTCGACGATGCCTTCTTCGGCGAACTGCACCGCACGGTCGTCAGCCGGGTCGAGGCGATGGACCATGCGGAGCACCGGGTGGCCGCGGGTTCGCCGGGTGGTGGCATCCGCGCCGGGCTCGCGTTGGCGGCGATGGCACTGGTCGGCCTCGGCTTCTGGCTCGGCCGTGGCACCGAGTCGTCGATCTTCGATCGGCGGCCCTTGGCGACGCCGGTTTCGATCGAGTCGGCGACGGGCACTTCGCCAGCCCTCGTCGTGCCCTGGTCGGGACCGCGCTGGCCGGCGATGCGTCCGCTGGGCAACGAGGCGGATTCCGATCTCGGCGGCGAACGTGCCGGCATGATGGCGCGCGACCGCTTGCGCGACCTGGTCGATGAGCGCATGGTCTTGCCGCCGCGGCAAGCCCCGCCGCGGTGAGCGCCCGGCGGTCGGAGTCTTTCGCCGCCTGCCTCGTTGCCGACTCTCGCGCGTAGGCGCTTGCCACGCTGAAGACCAACGATGATCAATTTCCGTAGCATGCTGGTGTCGATGGCGGCGACGTTCGCCGCGAGCCTTCCTTGCCAAGAGCCCGAGCCAGTCGAGAAGCCGAAGCTCGAGCAGAAGACCAAGGCTGCCGAGGCCGGGAAGGACGCCAAGGTCCTGATCGAGCAGCTCGGCAGCGACAGCTACCGCAGCCGTCTGGATGCCGAACGTGGCCTGCGGCAACTCGGGGAAGCGGCGCGCGGCGATCTCGAAGCGGCCGCGGCAAGTGCCGAAGACGCCGAGGTGCAATGGCGCGCCCGTCGCCTGCTGCGCCAGATCGGCAAGCCCGGTGGCGAGGGTGGACTGGTCCAGCGCGACCGCCAAGCGACGGCGCCCGAAGTCGCCGACGATGTCGAGACCGACAAGCCGGCGCGCCGCCGCGCCGTGACGTCTTGGGGCAACGACCTCGGCACCGACCCCGACGCGATGCGTCGCCAGTTCGAGTCGTTGTTCGAACAGTTCGAACGGAACCACGGGCTCGACATTCCGCGCGCCCGGTTCTTCGACGACACGTTCTTCCAGGATCTGCAGCAGCAGCTCGGCAAGGGCGCCGCGCGTTCGCAGGGCATGTCGATGCAGATCGGACCGGACGGCGCGGTGAAGGTCGAAGTGCAGGAGAAGGGCGACGACGGCAAGCTGCAGACGAAGACCTACGAGGCACCGGACCTGGAGACGTTCCACAAGAACCACCCCGGTGTGCTGCAACAGAACCGGGCTGGCATGGGGCTGTTGCCCGGCAACACGCTGCGTGGGTTCGCGCCACTGCGTGGCTTCCTGCTCGACGGCACCGGCCGCCAGTGGCAGCCGCAGAACCTGCCGCCGGTTGGTGAGGATTCGCCGTTCGTTGGCATCGACCCGGTGACTCCCGAGGCGGCGGTGCCGCCGCCGGCCGGCAAGCGGCTCGGCATCTCGATCCGCGACGCGATCGCCCCGGAGGTGCGGGCCTATCTCGAACTCGAAGACGGAGTCGGCCTGCAGGTCGAGACCGTGAGCGAGGGCTCGCTGGCCGAGGCGCTGGGCCTCAACCGTGGCGACATCGTCACCAAGGTCGCCGGCAAGCCCGTCGGCTCGCCGCAGGACGTGCAGGCGGCGCTGGGGCCGATCGAGCAAGGTGCCGAGGTCGAAGTGCACTTCGTGCGCAAGGGGGCCGAGCGGTCGGCGAAGGCGAAGAAGACCGAAGCGAACGAGCCCGCCGCGGAGCCGGCGTCGCCCGAGTCGAAGCCCTCGAAGCTGGAGAAGCGCAAGGGCGGCAGCACGATCCGCTGAGCCGCAGCCCGCGCGTCTCGCGTGGCTCGCGCGGCCGGCGGCACCGCCGGCCCGAGCCTCAGTTCGCGCCCAGCGTGCGCAGCCGCAGCTGGCCGCACGCGGCGCTGCGGTCGGCACCGCGCTGCCGCCGCACGGTGACCTTGAGGCCGCCGTTGCGCAGGAAATCGGCGAACGCGTCGACGCGTTCGGGGCGCGGCCGCCGCAGGCCCTTCGCCGCGGCAATCTCTTCCACCGGGTTCCACGGGATCAGGTTCACCGTGCTCGGCAACGCACCGATCGTCTCGACGAGCGCCTCGGCGTCTTCGGGGCGGTCGTTCCTGCCTTCGAGCAACACGACCTCGTAGGTGACTTCGCGGCCCTTCTGGCCGAAGTAGCGGTGCGCGGCGGCGATGATGTCACGCACCGGCGCCACCGCGGTCGGCACCAGCTGGCGCCGCAAGGTGTCGTCGGCGGCGTGCAGCGACACCGCCAGGTTGTAGGAAGGGTCGGCGGCGGCGAAGCGCTCCATCTGGCGCGGGTAGCCCGACGTGCTCACGGTGATGCGACGCGCGCCCATGCCGATACCGTTCGGATCGTGGATGCGCTGCAGCGCCGGCAGCAGCGCGTCGAGATTGAGCATCGGTTCACCCATGCCCATCACCACCAGGTTGGTGATCGCGCGACCGGGCGGCAGCTCGCCGCGCGCCACCAGCACCTGCTCGACGATTTCGCCGGCGGTGAGGTTGCGGCGCACGCCGAACATGCCGGAGGCGCAGAACACGCAGGCGACGGGGCAGCCGACCTGCGTCGACACGCACAGCGTGGTGCGGTCGCCGTCGGGGATCAGCACGCACTCGACCGATTCGCCGTCGGGCAGCGCGAGCAGCAGCTTCTTGGTGCCACAGTCGGCGTCGTCGACCTTCTGGACCTTGGTGCCACGCAGCGTGAAGCGCTCGGCCAGCGCCGTGCGCAGCCGCGCCGGCACGTTGGTCATCGCGGCGAAGTCGCCCACGCCGTGCTTCCAGATCCACTGCAGGACCTGACGACCCTGGAACGGTTGGCCGCCGAGTTCCTGCACCGCAGCCAGTACTGCCGCGTCGGTCGATTCGGTCAGGGCTCGCATGGGCAATCCAAGACTACCGTGGCTGGGCGGCGGGCCCGACTCACGCCGAATCGCGCTTGCGGCGTTCGGGCGTGCCGTGCCGGGACAGCCGTTCCTGCACGTATTCGTCGGTGATCACGATGCGCTCGCCCTTGCGCGCGCCGATCTCGAACCGCAGATCGAGCAGCACTTCCTCGAACATCGAGCGCAGCGAGCGCACCCCGGTTTCGCGCTTCATCGCCTGGTCGGCGAACACGCCGAGCGCCTCGTCGGTGAACTCGAGCTGGCAGCCGTCGAGCTCGAACGTGGCCTTGAACTGCTTCACCAGCGCGTTCTTCGGTTGCGTCATCACGTTCAGGATCTCGTCGTGCGTCAGCGAACGCATTGGCACGGTGACCGGCAAACGGCCGACGAACTCGGGGATCATGCCGAAGTCGATCAGGTCCTTCTGGTCGAGATAGGGGATCAGGCGATCGCGTTCGACCTGGCTCGTGACCAGGTCCAGATCGACCGCCGGCCCTTCCTTCTCCTGGCCGAACCCGATCACCTTCTGGCCCAGGCGCCGCGCGATGAAGTGTTCGATGCCGGAGAACGTGCCACCGCAGATGAACAGGATGTGCTCCGTGTTGACCTGGATGTAGCTCTGTTCGGGGTGCTTGCGGCCACCTTGCGGCGGC
>SXPB01000270.1 GCA_005776475.1 Planctomycetia bacterium | reverse complement strand
CGGCGACCATCGCGCTGATCGCCTTGTCCAGCAAGCGGTCCGGTAGCTGCGGATCGACGTGCGAGGCGAGGATCTCCTTGTGCACGATGGCGAGGGCGGCGAGCTGCTGTTGCGGCAGATCGGCGGTGCGGGCGCCACCAAGGCGCATGCCCAACGCGAATGCGGCCACGATCAGCGCCAAGGTCGCCACCATGAACCACAGTGGCAGGCGCGGTTGCTGTTGCATCGACACATCGTATGGTTGCACCCCATGGCGCGCATTCTGGTCGTCGACGACACCGCGCAGAACCTGACGCTGGTCGAGCTCTATCTGCGCGGGACCGAGTTCGAACTGGTCACTGCCGGTGGTGGCCTCGAAGGCGTCGAAGCAGCACTGAACGGCAGGTTCGACTTGTTCCTGCTCGACGTGATGATGCCCGGCATCGATGGCTTCGAGGTGTGTCGCCGCCTCAAGAACGATCCGCGCACGGCGTTCATTCCGGTGATCTTCCTCACCGCCCGCCTGACCGACGAGTCGGAGAAGCTGGCCGCCTACCAGCTCGGCGCCGTCGACTACATCCAGAAGCCGGTCAATCGCGAGGAGCTGGTGGCGCGCATTCGCGTGATGCTGCGGCTCGAAGAAACGCGGTCGCGGCTCGATCGTGAGAACGTTGCCCTGCGGCGGCAACTCGGTCAGGTGCAGCAGGCCTACACGGCGGCCGCCGACTCGCTGCGCGACCTCAAGCAACTGCACCAGGAATGGGCCGGCGGTCCGCCGCCATCGCTGATCGTGATCGACGCTGCGGCGCGCATCGTCGCGGCCGACGACGCGGCCGGCATGCACTTCGGCAGCCTGGTCGTCGGCCAGCCGCTGGCCGCGTGCGGCCACGCCGCGGCGCGACTCGCGCGGTTGGTCGAGGACGGGGCGCACAGCGCCGACCTGGCGCTACCGGGCGGTGGCGCCAACGGTAGTGGTTCCATCCTGCACGTGCGGCGGCACGCGTTGCCCGACGGCCGCCGGATGCTGTTGCTGCAGGACGTCACCGGCGTCCGCGCGGCCGAGCAGCGCATTGCCGATCGCGAGCCCCTGGCGGTGCAGGCCAATCCCGCCGACGGCGATGCGCCGGGCTACTGGATGACCGATTTCGTCGGTCGTTCGCAGTCGGTCCTGGAGCTGTCGGAGCGCGTGGCGCGATTGCGGCAGAGCCGTTCGACCGTGCTCGTCTACGGCGAGAGCGGTACCGGCAAGGAGCTCGTGGCGCGGGCCCTGCACTTCGACGGCCAATTCCGCAGCAAGCCGTTCATTCCGTTGCACTGCGGCGCGATCGCCCCGGAGTTGATCGAGAGCGAACTGTTCGGTCACGAGAAGGGATCGTTCACCGGCGCCGAGAAGGCGCGCGACGGCCTGTTTCGCGCGGCCGACGGCGGCACGATCGTCCTCGACGAGATCGCCGAGACGTCGCTCAGCGTGCAGGTGAAGTTGTTGCGCGTGCTGCAGCGCGGCGAGATCCGGCCGGTCGGTCAGAGCCAGCCGCGCATCGTCGATGTGCGCATCATCGCAGCGACCAACCGCGACTTGCTGCAGCTGGTACGCGAAGGGCGGTTCCGCGAGGACCTTTACTACCGACTCGAAGTCGTCACGCTGCATCTGCCGCCGTTGCGCGAGCGGCCGACCGACTTGCCGCGTCTGGTCGAGAGCTTCCTCGTTGCCGGCAATCGCAAGCACGATCGCATCGAGCGGCCCGTGCGCGCCGTCTCGCGCGGAGCGATGGAACGACTGCTCGCCTACCCGTGGCCCGGCAACGTGCGCGAACTCGAGAACGTGATCGAGCGGGCCTTCGCGCTCGGCGCCGAGGACGTGCTGCAGGAAGAAGATCTGCCGGTGCACGTGCTGCGCGGCACTCCCGCGTTGGGACCGACTCCCGTTTCGCGACCCACCGCGTCGTCGGCCCCGACGGTTGCGGAAGGCGAGCGCGCCGAGCCGACGCCCGCCGATTTCCGGAGCCAACGCGATGCGATCGAACGCCAGGCGATCCTGCAGGCGATTCGTGATAGCGGCGGAGACAAGGCGGCGGCGGCGCAACGGCTCGGCATGTCGCGCAGCACGTTCTATCGGCGCATGAAAGACCTCGGCATCTGAGAGTTTCTCACGAGGCAATTGCGATGCGGTCCGGCGACTTGGCAAGCTCATCGCGAAAAGCGGCCTTCGGTGCGGAACCTGCGTCGGGACTTCACGCGTCCATCCTGTGAGTTAGTCTTTTGACGATCGAGCTTGGTTGTCCCGCCAAGGTTCGCCCGAGAGTCTGCACCCATGCACATCACCCGGTTCTTCGTCGGCGCAATGGCGCTGGTCGCTGTTCTTCCCGCCCAAATCACCCTGACCGACGCCAACACGCAAGTGGTGCTCGGCAATCTGTCGGCGACGTCGCATCTGCCGCGCTCGTTCCAGCTGCGCGCCGATGCGCTGGCGATCAACCACGCCTTCGAGCACCAGTGGTACTACCGGGTCGCCGGCGATGCGCGTGAGTTCTCGTTCCGCAACCTGGGTGGCGTCGCCACCGGCGTCGTGCCGAGCAACGACCACGGCGATCGCGACTTCGCGAACGTCGACAACCGCAATTTGCTGAAGGCGAGCTTCGACTTCGACATCTACGACTCGGGTCCGGCCAGCGGCGTGTTCATCAGCCGCGTGACGTTGATGAACACCTCGGCGGCGACGATCTCGGTCGACATGTTCTGCTACACCGACCTCGACATCGGCGGCACCTTCGGCGACGACGTGTGCACGGGCACCAACAGCTCGCACTACGTCACCGACCAGACTGGTATCCAGGTCGAGGTGCGAGCGCTGGGCAACGACCTCAGCGCCGTGGCGGCCTATCCAGCCATCCGCACTGCTTTGACGAACCTGACGGTCGACAACCTGTCGGGCGTGCTGCCGCCGTTCACCGGTGACTACACGGGTGCCTTCCAGTGGCAGAACCGCACGCTGTTGCCGTTCGAGCAGAAGACGTTCCAGGTGGTGCTCGCGGTCGATACGACGGCGACGCTGATTCCGATCGTCGAGAACTACGGCTACGGCAATGGCAGCACCTTCGAGATCCACACGCAGACCGCGCCGCTGCAGGACAACACGCAGCCGCGCGTGCTCAACGTGCAGATGAAGGGCGCGCTGCCGTTCGTCGAACAGCGCACCATCGTCGGCCTGGCCCCGTGGCTGCCGCCGCTGCCGTTCATCGCGGGCCTCGAGATCTGGTGCGAACCGATCCAGATCATCGGCGTGTTCGGTGGGTTCACGTCGGCGACCGGGGAAGCGCAGGAGTCGTTCGTGATTCCTCCTGGCCCGTACCTTGCCGGATTGAACGTGTTCTTCCAGGCCTTCGCGGTCGATGCCGCGGCGCCGAACGGCTACGCGTCGTTCTCGCCTGGCATGCGCGTTCGCGTCGGCAAGCTGTGAGTTGAACGCCCTGGCAACGGCGGCCTCGGCACGCAGCGTGTCGGGGTCGCCGTTGCGCGTACCGGAGCAGCGCGCGATGATCGGCCGGTGACCTCTCTCGAACGGCCCGGCGACCTGCCGCACTTCGTCCGCTGGCTCGCGCTGGCGGCGCTGGCTGGGGCGATGGTGTTCGGCGCCGATGCGATGGCGTTCCTGTGCGACGACGCGTTCATCCACTTCCGCTACGCGGCGAATGCGCACGATGGGCACGGCCTCGTGTGGAACGCCGCGCCGTGGAAGCCGGTCGAGGGCTACGGGTTCCTGTGGGTGATGATCCTGTGGGGGGTGTGGGAAGTGTTCGGTGTCGAGCCGCCTGACGCCGCCAACCCGCTGTCGATCCTGTTCGGCGGCGTGCAGCTCCTGTTGCTGGCGGCGGCGGCGCGCCGGCTGGTCTCCCCTGACGGCGCTCGGCTGCCCGCCATCGTCGGGCTCGCCGGGCTCGTGGCGATCGTCGGCAGTCGCACGTTCCTGCAGTGGCTGTCGGGTGGGCTCGACACGGCACTGTTCAACATGTGGCTGTTCGGTTGGGTGCTGTGGGCGTTCCGAACGGAAGCGGCGCGTCCCGGCGCGCGTTGGTTCCTGGTGTGGTCGGCGTTCGCGGCGTTGGCGGCGTTGACGCGGCCGGATGGACTGCCGCTCGTCGCCGCGACCGTCGGTGTCGGGCTCTGGCAAGCGGTCGGCAAGCGCTGCAACTGGCGGACGATCGCGACCGGTCTGCTGCCGTTGCTGGCCGTCGCCGCGCACGTCGTCTGGCGGCGGTGCTACTACGGTGAGTGGTTGCCCAACACCTACTACGCCAAGGTCGTGGCAGCATGGCCCGAAGCCGGGTTGCGCTACTTCGCGTGCTTCGCGCTCGAGAACGGCGCCTGGCTGTGGTTCCCGATCGCCACGGTGTGGGGCTTCGTCGAATGGCGCCGGTTCGGCCTGCCCGGGATCGTGAAAGCGCTGCTGCAGAATGTCGCGGCGGTGGCGGTGGTGGTCGTCGTCGTGTTCAACGCGAGCTACTACCTGTTCAAGGTCGGCGGCGACCACTTCGAGTACCGCGTGCTGAGCCAGACCGTGCCGCTCGGCGTGCTCGCATGCGTGGCGATGGTGGCGCGCATGGGGCGTTCGCTGTGGTTGCCGATCGCGACCGCCGGCACCTTCCTGCTCGCCGGCAGTGTCGGGTTCTGGCACTACGCCGTCACGAGCGACGCCAATCCGCTGCGCAACGGCGCGCGGCCGTTGACGCCCCAGGTGCCCGGCTTCCTGAAGCCGCTGGCGCGCTGGTTCGACCACCAGCAGCTGTGGTTGTTCGTGCGTTACGTCGGCTTGCGCGTGCAGCACCATCAGACGGTGTTGTCGATCTACATGCAGAACGCCGCGCGGTCGCGCGGGCCGGTGGCGGCGCCGGGCACGTTCCCTGTGCTCGCAACGGGTGCCGTCGGCTTGCCGAGCTGGCTGTACACCGACTGTGCGATCATCGACGAGTACGGCCTCAACGACTGGGTCATCGCGCGCACGCCTGCGTCGATGAACGCGCCGGTGCCGGTGGGACGCTTGCACGAAGTGGCGGCGCAGGCCGATGCCGATGGCGATGGCTGGTTCACGCTGGTCGAGCTGCGGCAGGCGTGCGCGAGTGCGTTCCGGACCGGCGCCGGTGACGCCGGCGGCGACTTCCTGCTGCAGTTCCTCATCGAGGTCTACGCCGACGCGAAGCCCGATGCCGTCGCCGCCGAACACGTGCCGGCGATCCTCGCGCTGCTCGACGCGCCACGTCGCATGGCCCACGACCGGATTCCGCCGCCGGGCTATGTGTCAGCCTTCGACGCCAACGTCGGACTCGATGGTTCGGTGCGGGCACGTGCCGTTCCGTTGACCGCCGATCGCATCCGCGCGATCGAGGCCGAATGGGAGCGCAAGGTGCGCGCCGGGGAGTTCCGTTGATGCATCGGCGCTGCCTGGCGTTCGGCTTCTTGTGGTTGCCGCTGGTGGCGTGTGTCGGCACCCGCCTGCCACCGCACCACCCCGCCGCCATCGATGCGGCGATTGCCGAACTGCGTGCCACGGCAGTGCTCGCCGGCGCCCGCGTCGGCGTGTCCGTGTTCGACTGTGGTGCACAGGGTCGCGTCGCCGGTTTCGCCGACGAAGACGGCTTCGCGACGGCGTCGAACATGAAGCTCGTCAGCGCTGCGGTGGCGCTGCACACCCTCGGTCCGGACCACGTGTTCGCCACCGAACTGCTGGCGGGCGGCGAGATCCGCGATGGCGTCCTGCACGGCGACTTGCTGTTGCGCGGCCTGGGTGATCCGAGCCTGGCGCACGGCGAGGCCGGCATGGCGCGCGCCGAACGGCTGGTCGCCGCCCTGCGCGACCGCGGCGTGGCTCGCGTGACGGGGCGGGTCAAGGCCGACGACACCTGGCTCGGGCGCGAGCACCTCGGGCTCGGCTGGCAATGGGACTACCTCGACGAAGACTACGCCGCGCCGTTCGGCGCCTTGTGCTGGCGCCACAACGTGGTCACGGTGCGGGTGCAACCGCACGCGGCGGCGCCGGTCGTCACGGTGGTGCCCGCGTGGTGGCCGGTGCAGGCCGAGGTGCAGGTGGCCGCTGCCGGTGCGAGCCCGAAGATCTCAGTCCACCGCGCGCTGGCGCGCGATCCGATCGAGGTTCGCGGCACGATCGCCGCGGACGGCAAGGTCGCGACGTTCGAGATCCCGGTGCCCGATCCGGCCGCGTTCGCGGCGCGCGATCTGGCCGAGATGTTGCGGGCCGCGGGCATCGTGGTGGGCGCCGAAGCTGTCGCCGGGTCGGCGGAACCGGTGTTGCTGGCCCGCATCGAGTCCCCGCCACTGCACGCGATCGTGGCCGAGCTGCTGCGCGTCAGCGATAACCTCTACGCAGAACAAGTCGCGCGGGCCTCGGCCCGCGTCGCCACTGGTGACGGCAGCACCGAAGCGATGGCGCGGCATGCGAAGGCGGTGCTGCAGCAGCTGGGCGTCGATCCGGCGGGGTGCGTGTTGGCGGACGGGTCGGGGCTGTCGCGGCGCAACCTCGTGCGCCCGCGCCAGCTGGCGATGCTGCTCGCCGCGATGCATCGCTCCGACCTGCAGGCCCCGTTCGTGGCGGGGCTGCCCGTGGCCGGCGAGACGGGCACCCTGCGCAACCGGTTCCGCGACAGCTCGGCGCGCGGCGTGGTGCGCGCCAAGACCGGCTTCATTTCGCGCGTCGTCTGCTTGTCCGGCTACCTGCCGCGCCGCGACGGCACGTTCGCGTTCTGCGTGATGCTCAACGACTTCACCTGCAGCGACGACCAAGCGAAGGCCGCCGTCGATCGCTTCGTGCAGCGCCTGTGCGATCTCGATCCGGATGCCGTGGCACCGCCGACCATCGCCGACCCGGTCAGAACGTGACCGACAGACCGAGCTGGAAGCCGTCGAGCGTGAAGTCGGCGACGTAGCCGAAACCGTTGGCGTTGCCGCGGCCTTCGAGCGTCGACAGCCGGTAGCCGGCGAAGAACGTCACGTCCTGCAGCGGCATCGTCCAGCTGCCGCGCAATTCGAGGTCCTGCAGCACGCCGTCGAAGGCGCCGCGCAACTCGAGGTCGGGGCAGATCGCGTAGTCGAGATCGATCGCATAGTCGCGCCAGGATGCCCGCATGCGCACGGCGGCGTAGACAGTGTCGCCTTCGATCTCGAGATTCTGCGTGAACAGCCCGTCGTCGGTGCGGGCGTTGACGTCGAGGTCGCGGTGGGCGAGCACGCCGCCGGCGGCGAGCCGCACGGTCAGCGGTTGGTCGCGCCACTGCGTTCGCACGGTGCCAATCGACTCGAGCCAGCCGATGCGCAGTTCATCCATGCTGACCTTCGCCCGCACCACGTCGCTGGTGCGCAGGTTGCCCCAGTCGGCGTCGAGCACGCCGGTGTGCGACGTGTTCATGTCGAGCTGGCACCAGTCGATGCGTGCGCCGGCAAAACCGTCGCCGATGTCGGCGCGCACCCCGATGTCCTCCTTGTGGCGTTCGTGGCCGAACGTGCGCATGGACTGCGGTGCGTTGTTCTGCACGTTGCCGGGGGTCGGTTCGCTCTGCATGCTGGCGTCGCCGCGCAGCTGGTAGAGCGCCAGGTATGGCGAGACCAGGATGCGTGGTTCGGCGAACGTGGTCGACGAGCAACCGGCGAACACGGCGAAGGCCAGGACAGCAGGAGCGCGCATCGGGACAACGGTAGCGCGGCGCCCGTTCGAAGACGACGCGATGGCGTGCGCGGGCGCGATCCGTAGCCTGTTGGCGATGAGCGAAGTTTTCCTGGAACGCGACTTCAAGGCCTACGAGAAGCATCGCCAAGACGACCCCGAGTACAACGCGCTGCGGCTGTCCGTGCGGCGCAAGCTCAAGGCGATGGTCGATGCGCTGGTCAAGGAATGCAAACCGCTCGGCACCGACCTCAGTGCCCAGGCCGGCTTGCACCACCCGTACACCTTCAACGCCTACCGCGTGCGCGAACAGCGCGCCTACGCCTGCCGCGGCGCCAAGGAGCGCAAGAAGCTGGCGACGTTCTTCGGCGACGCGCTCGGCAAGGATGCGGAGACGCACTACATCCAGACCGTGCTGGAGGCCTGCATCGACGACCAGCTCGTCGAAGCGGCATTGCGCGTGCATCCGCAGGCGTGGTGGGACGGTGAGAACCTGAAGAAGAAGGTGCTCAACGACGCCGCGCGGCTGGAGGAGTTCTGCCAGCTGCTGCGCGCCTTGCCGCCGGGCTTCAACCTCAAGCTGCACGACTGGAAGAAGGACCACTGGTGCGCGTCCGCCAAGCCGATCGAGGTGAAGGAGATGTTCACGCACTACACGCCGGGCAACCACTGGCTGCACGTGCAGCGGCAGTTGCCGAAGGAGGACGCGGTGGCGATGGGGCCCGAGGCCGAGGCCTGGGTGCGCGCGTCGCTGATCGCGCTGTTGCCGATCTACCGGTTCATTCTGTGGGATCCGAGCTGAGGGTCGCTTTGCCCGGGGCAGTTCACTGCACTGGATAGGTCTGCTTGACCCACTCGCCCCACTTGCGGTCGAAGTCGAGGAACGTGACGCCGTAGGCCTCCTGCAGGGCCGTTCGGGTGGCGCCGACGAGGTCGTTCTGGTCGGGGAACCACTGGGCATCGACGCGGCCCTTCACGGCGAACAGGAACTTCTGCCACTTCTCGGGGCCCATCGACTGCAGCCAGTCCATGCGCGACCAGACCGCGACGTGGTCGTTGAACTTGATGTCGCCGAAGTCGCGCCACGCCGCGGCTTCGACGAATGGCACGAACTTGCCGGTGCCGGCCAGCATGCCGCGGCAATAGACGTTCCACTTCTCGATCACCTTCATGTCGGCGATCGAGCCTTCGTTCTGGTCAAAGCTCGACCAGTCACCGCTGATCCGGCGTGAGTTCCAGTGGCCGAAGCCCTCCTTGATCCACACCGGCAGGTCGTACGAGTAGTAGCGAAAGCCGTCGAGCAGGTTCTGGCTGACGTTGAACGCGAGCGCGCAGTGCAGCGCGGTGTCGTGTTTCAGCGGGAACAGGTCGGACTCGGTCGCCGTGCCGAACAGCAGCGAGCTGGTCTCCTTGAAGTGCCAACGCTGCGGCATCTTGGTGTCGCGGCCGAGGAAGCCCTTCATGTACTGCGTGTACGGACCCTGCTTCTCGGTCAGGAACACCAGGTACTTGTCCTTCATGCCGAGGTACGGCCCGTACCCCATGTAGCGCACGTCGGGTTGCACGAACACCTTGGTCGAGTCCTGCGGGAAGTCCGCGTCCTTGACGCCGAACAGCGTCATCGTCTCCGTGTACAGCTTCTCCAGCCGCATCGCGTTCAGGTGCAGTCGCAACCAGGGATCGAGGGCGCGGGGCTTGGGGTTGATGCTCGGCAGCACCTTCTGCAATTCGGTGAGTTCGGCGCGGAGCTTGGCCTTTGTTTCGGGTTCGAGCGGCACGACCCACTCGGGCAATGCCTGACCGATCCGGAAGTGCTTCGTCTCCACCCACAGCATCTGCACGTACGGCAGCGCATCGTCGATCTGCGACGATTCGATCGGCTTGTCGGCGAGGTTGCCGAAGCGAAACGGCCCGTACGAGACGTAGCCGAGCTTCGCCATCGCCATCGGGTCGTTCTTGGTGTACGGGTCGAGGCGCCACTTCGGCGGCTTGTCGGCTTTGCCACCCTGGGCCGGGGCCAGGCCTGCGAATGCCAGTGCGGCCACGCCGAGAAGCGTGCGAATGGCGAGAGAGCGAGGGCGCGTGGTCGAAGAGGTCACAGCTTTTTCAACCAGTCCTTGGCGTGTCCGATCACTTGGAAGACGTCGAGGTTTTCGATCGGCGCCTCGCCGTGCAGCACGCGCGCGGCGTTGACCGCTTCGCGCTTCACCGTGTGGTCGGCGGCTTCGAGGTAGGTGCGCAGGATCACCGACTGCTCCTTCACCATCAGGTAGCGCAGCAGCCGCAAGCCCGCCATCTGGTCGGCGGCGGGGGCTTTGGCGATCGCTTCGAACACCCACTCGGCGTGCTCGCGGGAACGCGCCGGCGCCAGCGCCTTCGCCACCAGTTCGCCGACGTCCTTCCATCGGGTCTTGGTGTAGGCGAGCACCGTCGGCACCACTTCGCGGCGCCCGAGCGACAGCAGGCCGAGCTCGGCGTAGAACACGGTCTGCTCGTCCTTGTCCTTGCGCATTGCTTCGAACGCGCCGGCGAGGTCCTTGTCGTGGAATTGGCTCATCCGCAGCGCGAGGTAGCGCCGCAGCAGGGTTTTCGGCTTCTTCGCCTCGCGCGCCATCAGCGCCGCGTGGGCGGGCGTCAGCATCGCGTCGAACACTTCGAACAGCAGTTCGTTGGCGCGGTCTTCGCGATCGCTCACCTGTTGCAGCAGCAACCCGGCACCGCCAGCCCCGATCTGCAGCAAGCCCTTCTTGGCGTCTTCGTGCAGCTTCGCGTCCTCTTTGCGCAATTGCCCGGCGAGCGCGAGCACGCGGTCCTTCTCGCTGTCCTTGAGGGCTGGCCACTCGGTTACCTTCGGCGTGGCGCCGGGAACTGGCGTCTGCGGGTTGGCGACTCCCGCCAGGGCCAGCGCGAACGCGGCGGCGGCGAGTCCTTTGCAATGGAGGTTCATCACGACTTGCTCTGCGTTTTCGGGGGACGGATCCACGGCGGAATCGCCGTCGCGTAGTCAGGATCGATGAAGGTCGCCTTGTCGGCGAGCACGGCCTTCTGCGCTTCGTACCAGTCGTTCCAATCGCCGGACGTGTGCGTCACGAAGCCGACCTGCAGTGCATCGACATAGTCGTCGAGCAATTGGCCGGGCGATTCCTTCAGCTCGTAGGCGCCGACCACGAACCAGCCGTGCGGCAGTTCGATGGGGTCGCTCACTGCGCCGATCGCGAGCGGATCGAACACGAACATCGCGACCGGCATCAGCGCGTGGGTGCGGTTCAGGTTGGCGCGGCGCTGGTTCTTCATCAGCGACGATTGGCTGGCGAGTTCCTCGACGTTGGAGGCGACGCTGCGCAGCGCCAGCGCGCTCTCCAGCATCGCGGCCCGTTCCTTGGCGAAGGTGCGCTGGGCCAACCGCAGCGGGATCACGTGCTCTTCGAGCACTCGCATGATCTTGGTCCTGGGCCCTCCTTCCGGCAGGAACGAATCGAGGAACGCGACGTACGGCGCGAGATCCTCGTGGCGGATCTCCAAGCCGTCGAGAACCAGCAGCGGCGGTTTGGCGGGCGGTGCCTTGGTGCACACGAGCAGGACCGCACCAGCGGCCAGCACGGCGCCGGCGGCGAGCAAGTTCTTGGTCAGGCTCACGGGGTGTCGAGGGTCTGGAGGAAGCTGCAGAGCGGCCCGGTCAGGAAACGGTAGGTCGTGTCGAGCAGGTTGGCGAGTGCCGGCGCGTCGCTGGTTGCGACCGGGCCGGTGAAGCTGCCGGTGTTCTCGAGCCACAACGAGCGCGGGTCCTGCGGCCACGTCTCGACGCGCGCCTGGAAACTCTCGCGGCCGCCGGGTTGGGCGGGGAACACCAGCCGGATTCCGAGCGACTGCAGCGGCCGATCGAACGACTGCCACGCTTCGGTGCCGGGCGCGATCAGCCGGCGGCTCAAGAACTCGCGCCCGTCGCGGAAGTTGCGCGGTGCGATCAGCGAGCGCACCACGAACTGCTGCACCAGCGAGGTGGTGATGCCGAGGGTCTGGAAGGCGGTCGCGGTGACGTTCACGATGCGCGTCGCGAAATCATCGACGCTGGTGCCGCGCAGCTCCTCGCGCAGGATCAGCCGATCCCAGGTGAACGTTGCCAGCGAGACCTGGCCGGGACCCTGGGGCAGGTTGCTCAGGTGGATGCCGTCGGGGGCCACCTGGAAGTTCTGGTAGCCGATCGCCGGCTGCCGCCACAGGGCGTTGTGCACGCTCTGCACGAGGTCGGCGCGCAATTGCTGCGGCGGATACAGGATCTCCGCCGCGAAGGCGATCGTTCGGGGGTCGTAGGTCATCGTTGCGAAGGCCGCATGCTACGGGCCTCGTGCCGCCCGGTCAGGATCGGAACTGGCCTTCACGCCGGATTGTGGGAGGAATCCCCGGGGCGGCTCGTTTCGCCGGCAGCTGTTGCTAGACTCTCCGCCCCTTCCTCGTAACCGAAGACTTCCGATGCATCGCGTCTCAGCCTTGGCCGTGGCCGTCCTGGCCGTCGTCGCTTCTCCGCTCGTCGCCCAGAATGATCCGCAGGACCCGGTGAAGGCCCTGCGGCGCGAGGTCGACGACCTCAACGAGAAGCTGATCCAGGAGCGCGCCAGCCTGCTGACCTCGCTGAAGGTCAACGGCAAGACGCTCGACTCGCAGGAAGTGATGCGCGAAGCGGTCTATCTCACCGGCGGCAAGCTGGTGGAAGCCAAGGTCGCCAACTTCTTCATCCTCGAAGAGTTGAAGAAGCAGGTCGAGTCCGGCAAGCGCAAGGCGGAGGAGTTCTACGTCAGCGAGCAGGACGTGCTCGACCAGCTGGCGCCGATGAAGTCGGAGTTCGAGACCAAGAATCCTGGCGTCGACTTCTGGGAGGTCGTGCGTTCGCAGTACGGCCTGAGCAAGGAGACGTTCCTCGAGCAGCGCAAGGAAGCGATCCTGTTCGACAAAGTGTTCTTCCCGGGGGCGCCGCGCGACTGGCCGGACATCACCAAGGAAGCGATCAAGGCGCAGACCCAGAGTGACCAGGGCCCGCGCTTCCTCGAGCAACTCGAGAAGGCGACCGAGGGCGTCGACGAGAAGGGTCAGCCGAAGAAGCTGCCCGACTTCTGGGTCAACATGATGCGCCAGTTCGTGCAGAAGGGTCTGCGCAGCTGGTCCGACATCCGCTACGCGTCGCACGGCCTGCCGGCCGACACGGTGCTCAAGGTCAACGACCTCGAGTGGAAGACCGCCGACGCCTTCGACTTCATCAAGAAGGGACTGTTCGTGCAGGACATCGAACGCGCGATGCACGAAGTCGTCGTGCGCGAGGCGCTGCGCCAGGAACTGGCCGGCAAGAACTCGTTCATCAGCGACGAGGAGTTCCTGCGCCGTTACGAGGAATACCGTCAGCCCTACGACACCACGCCGTTCACGGTCGAAGTCATCGCCACGCGCTTCAAGGGCTACCCGTGCCTCGAGGCGTTCCGCGCCCGCTGGCGCCTGATCTCGTCGTACGGCGACCTGATCAAGGACGACGTCAACGACGAGAACCTGCAGGCCCACGCCAACAAGCGCTCGGCCTTCTTCGCCGACGGCCAGATCGACTGCAACCTGATCCCGTTCCAGGCGCGCAACCCGAAGACGGGCGCGTGGGAGCCGGACGGCATGACGGCGGCGAAGGCGCGCTGCGAGGCCGTGTTCGCGGAGATGGATGCGAAGAAGATGACGTTCGACGAGGCGCTGGACAAGCACCTCGAGTTCTTCAGCAACGACGACAAGAAGGGTCGCCTCGGCATGCTGCCGTTGAACCAGCTCAAGCAGCAGCTGCGCGAGAGCGAGTTCACCCAGTTGCTCGATGGCTTCTCGCTCGCCGAATTCCTGTTCTTCGACGCCGAAGTCGGCAAGACGATCGGCCCGGTGCAGGGTCCCGACGGCTGGTTCATCGTGCGGGTCAACTCGCGCACGCCGGCCCGTCGCCAGATCGACGTCAAGGTGCAGCGCGAGCGCGACCTGGTGAAGGAGGACTACATCACGTGCCGCTTCTTCACCTGGGCCTCCGAAGTCATCGGCAAGGCCAAGTTCGAGTAACGCGGCCTGTGTGATCGCCCGCCTCCGCGAGTGAATGCGGGAAGTCGCTGCGGCGGTCCACTACCATCGGCACGGTGACCGAAACCGACGATTCGCGCGCGGCGTTCCGCGCGCTGCTGCGCCGCCTGTGGGCCGCGATCTGCCGCTACAAGGGCATGGTCGCGACCATGCTCGCCTTCGGGTTCCTGGAGGCGTTCTTCACCAAGCTGCCG
>SXPB01000269.1 GCA_005776475.1 Planctomycetia bacterium | reverse complement strand
GCCGTGGACTACACTGGAGTGTGATCCATCCGGAAGGAAGGCAACTGTCGGTGCTCGAACGCGTCGACCTCGCGCTCGCACGGGCGATGGTCGTCACCGCCACCGAAGACGAACCGCTCGCCGTGGCCCAGCGCGTGCTCGATCGGGTCCGCCGCCCGGCCCCCGGTGACGTCGCCTTCCTCGCATCGCTGCTGCGCCTGCGCGGTTTCGTCATGGACGACGACGACGTCGCCGACGTGCTCGCTGGCCGCCGCGGCCGCTTGTCGCCGATCACCCAGGAGCATCGTCTCCTGCGCGGCCTGCAGGAATGCCTGCGCCTCGTCCGCCTGCGCGCCGCCGAGGGCTTGCCACCGGACGGCTGGTTCCTCGTCGACTTGTTCCGCACCATGACTGCGGACCTGCCGCGCTTCCGCAACAACGAGCTGCGCCGAGGTCCGCCTTGGGACTCGGTCCTGTGGATCGACTACCCGCCGCCCGAGCAGTTGCGCCCGGTCCTCGACACCTTCGACCTGCAGCGTTGCTACCGCGACGTCCCGCTCGCGTTCCAGGCGCTGCATCCCGTGCGCCAGGGTTTCCGCGTGCTGTGGCGGTTCTCGCGCATTGCTCCGTTCCCCGACTTCAATCTCGTGATGGCCTGGCTCGGCATGAACGCGTGGCTGCAGTGGAAGGGCTTCCCGTTGTTGCCGCCGGAGCAGGGTGACCAGGCGATGATGTCGAAGCTGCTGAGCGGTCCGCCGCCGACCAAGTTGCTCGCGCTCGAAACCCGGTTGCTGAGCGGCCTCGACGACGCCGCCTGAGTTCAGGGTGCGCGGCGCATGCCGCGGACGATCGCCAGCGGCAGCGAACGGGCGCCGTCGAGTTGCACCTGTTCGAAGTCGACGTGCGTCAGGATTCCCTCGCTGGCGTTGCCCGCATCGACGACCACGCGTTGCCCGAGCAGGCCGAGACGTTCGCGGAAGGTGACGAGCCAGGGAGTCTCGTTGCCGGCGACGAGATCGCGCAGCAAGGTGTCGAGTTGTCGAGCGATCGCGAGAAGCAATGCCGGCCGGTCGACTTCGTGGCCGGTGGCGATCGCCAGCGACGTCGCGATGGCTTCGAGTTCGGGCGGGAAGCGCAGGCGGTTGCAGTTGACGCCGATGCCGACCAGGTAGGTGTCGACGCCCGCAGTGCCGGTGTCGATCAGTACGCCGCACAGCTTGCGGCCGTCGAGGAACAGGTCGTTCGGCCACTTCACCCGCAGCGGGCGGCCGGCCAGTGGTTCGACGGCGCGCAGCACGGCGACCGGCAAGGCGGCGGCCAGTGCCAGCGGCTTCGGCAGCGGTGTGGTGACGCGAAAAGTGAGGGCAAGATCGACACCCGGTTCGTCGTGCCATTCGCGCAACTGGCGCCCGCGCCCCTTGGTCTGGTGGTCCGCCCAGAACACCGCGTCGCCGTCCCTTGCCGCCGCCGCCGCCAAGTCTTGTGTCGAACCACACGACGTCAGATGGACCAACCGGCGGAACCGCGTCTGTTCTCGCAGCAGTGTCTCGATCTGGGGGTCGGTAGGCATTGCCGGGGCGTCCGGAAGGGCCCGCATCATGGCCGACTGAAGTCCGGGGTCCAGTTCTGCCGATGGTGTGGAAGCGTTGGACGGTGTCGTCCGCGTCGGCAAAGGAACATGAAGACTGGCGAGTTGCTACCGATCGGCTTCCTCGGTCCCGTGCGGGCCTGGACCAGCCTTGCGCCCGCAGCGGCGCGTTCGGTGCATTTGCCGAGCCAGCGTGACAAGGCGCTGGCGGCCGGCGCCGCCTTCGATTTCGTCGAAGTGACGGCGTGGACCGAGTCGCTCGGTCGCATCGAAGATCTGCTGCCGAAGTTGAGCGCCTGCCTGGCCGAATGCGGCACGCTGCTGCTCGACATCGACAACATCCAGTGCGCTCGCATGCTGCGCCTCGTCGTCGAAGGGCGACCGGGCCAGTTCGATCCGGCCGGGTGCAATGCCGATCCAACCCTGTTCCTGCCGTTGCGTCGCGTGCTCGCGGCGACGGCAGCCAGTGGCTTGTGGGTGCAGGACGTCATCGCGGTGCCTCCGGCCGCGGCGGAGTTCTCCACCGGCATGACCAAGGCGATGTTCGAGAACGGCTTGCTGCCGCTCGACTGGCTCGAAGGGCCGCCGCCGCCGCGCTACTGGATGAGCTGCAGGAAGGGCAAGCCGTTGGCTGGTTCGGTGGTGCTTGCTGGCGGCGATGCCGCGGCGCGCGCCCGCACCGAGGCGGCCGTTCGTTCGTTCTTGCCGAGCGACTGGGAGGTCGTCGTCGGCGATGGTGTTCGCGAATGCGCGCAGTGGAACCGGGCGGTTTCGACGGCGCGCGGCGAACTGGTGTGGTTCTTGCGCGGCGGTGCGGAACCCACCGCGGAGTTGTTTGCGGCCCAGGTCACGCGGGCCGCGATCGCACCGATCGTGCCCGGTGTGGGTGGGGGCCAGCAGTATCCGGGCGACGTCGTCGGCCTGATGCTGCCGCGGTTGGACGTGTTGTTCGTCGGGCCATTGCCCGAAGACGTCATCAACGCGCAGGTCGCGTTGGAGGAATGGACGATGCGCGCCGAGGCGAAGCTCGCCCCGGTGCAGGTCGCCGCGGCGTCGTTGCAGGCACCGCAGGCGCCGATGGAGTCGCCGGCTTCGTTCGTCGCCGAGACCGAGGCGTTGGTCGCCCGGTGGGCGCCGATCCAGCCGACCGGCCTGCTGCACCCCGCCGAGACGGGGGCGCCGGTCGTGGCCGCTGCGCCGACTTCGCCGACGTCACCACCGTGGGCCGGTCGGGCACCGCGCGTGTCGTTGTGCATGATCGCGCGCGACGAAGAACGCTTCCTGCCGGAGTGCCTGGAGCGCGCCAAGGACGCGGCGGACGAGATCATCGTCGTCGACACCGGTTCGAAGGACCGCACCGTGCAGATCGCCGAGTCGTTCGGTGCCAAGGTCGTGCATTCGCCATGGCAGGACGACTTCTCGGCGCCGCGCAACGTGGGCTTGGAGGTGGCAACCGGCGATTGGATCCTCGTGCTCGATGCCGACGAGTTCCTGCAGCCTGGCGCCTGCGAGCGCATTCGCGAACTGGTGCAGGACCCGAAGGCGCTCGGCTACCACCTGCGCTTCGTCAACGTATTCGGCGATGGCAAGACGCTCGGCGTGATGATGGTGCGGCTGTTCCGCAACCTGCCGGGCATCGCCTACGAGAACGTGATCCACGAGCAGGTGACGCCGAGCCTGCAGCGACTGGGCTCGGAGCTCGGGCTCGTGCTCGGCTCGGCTGACGTCGAGGTCGAGCACCACGGCTATTCGGCCGCGGTGATGGACTCGCGCGGCAAGAACGAACGCAACGAGCGGCTGTTCCAGAAGCAAATGGCGCAGACGCCGGAAGACGTCTACGTGCACTACAAGTACGGCGACTTCCTGCGGCGTGTGCCCGGACGTTCGGCCGATGCGCGACGTCTGCTCGATCGTTGCCTCGAGCTGATCCTCACGGGTTCGCCGTCGTTGCCGCGGGGCTTGCCCTACGCGAGCGAAGTGGCGGCACTGTGCGCCCTCGAAGCCGCTCGCTGCGGCGACCAGGCCCGCGCCGGGGAAGTGATCGATGTGGCGCTGCGCCGCTTCATCCCGACGCCCAACCTGCACTACCTCGCGGCTGGTCTGGCGCTGGCCGCCAACCGCTGCGACGACGCGATCGCGCACTACCGGCGTTGCCTCGCCTACCACGGCCAGGTGCTCGTCGTGCCGATCCAGGAAGGCATCACTGGCCACGTGTCGTTGGCCGGCATCGCCCAGGCCTGGCTGCAGCGCGGCGATTTCGATCGCGCCCTGCCGATGCTGGAGCGCGCGATCGCCCTCGAACCGACCTACGAGGTCGCGCAGCTGGCGCTGTCGCGGCTCTGGCTGCAGCGCGGCGACAACGCGCGCGCCGTGCGGGTCCTCACGAACTTCCTGGCAGCGCACCCGGACTCTGCGGGCGCCTGCCAACAGCTCACGCTGATTCTGCAGCGCCTCGGCCAGACGGCCGCGGCGAAGCGGATCGGCCGACATGCCGTGCAGTTGCTCGAGGCGCGTGCCCTCGAACATGAAGCGGCCGCGATGAACAAGTTGCTGGCCGCGATGTGACGGCCGAAGAATCCCCCGGAGACAGGAGAGTTGACATGACCACGATGACGAAGAACCAGGCGCCGACGATCTCGCCGGCGAATCCCCAGCGCACGGGCTTCCAGCCGATCCCGACGCGCATCCGCGACGTCCGCGACACCCAGGTGCCGCCGCTCGTCGTTGAACCGATGGCCGAGCAGAACAAGGCCGCGGTGCGCCAGAGCTTGAGCGAGCTCGGCACCAAGCTGGCGGAGATCCACCGCACGGCTGCCGAGGCGTACCTGTCGCAGAGCTGCTACGAGCTCTCGCTGCCGCACCTCGAAGCCGCGGCGACGTTCTCGCCGGCCGAGCCGGAGTACCAGATGCAGCTCGGCTTCGTGCGCTACGTGACCGGTGACGATGTCGGCGCGATCAACGCGTTCAACATGGTGCTGGCCAACGACAGCACGAACAGCGAGGCCTGGTTCAACCTGGGCATGGTGCTGTTCGGTCAGTCGCAGTACGCCGAAGCCGAGGACTGCTTCCGCCGCACCTGCGAGATCGCGCCGAACGACGCGCAGACGTGGAACAACCGCGGTGTGTGTCTGTGGAAGTGCAACCGCATCGCCGATGCGCGCACGTGCTTCCAGAAGGCGCTGCAGATCGACGCGAACGACGCCGACGCGATCTACAACCTCGCCAACGTTCGCTGAGCGGACGGCGCAGCTACGCTCCGGTGTGAGACGCTTCGGCCCCGGTGAGGGGCCGGAGTGTCGTCGTGCGCAATCGACGGCGGCCTTCCCGAAGCAGCAGTCCAATCGCCGCGTTGGCAGTGCCTGGTTCTGGATGTGGCCCCGCGTAGTCGGCAACCGACGGGCCGCTCGTGGCGACCAGGCTGGTGCGCCGCCTGGCGTCTCCCGACGCAAGTCACCTTCGCTCGCGAAGCTGTTCCGGCAGCCGGTGTATTGTGAAGGCAAGGCCTGGAGTGCGCACCTCGTGGGTGGAGACCGCGACGCCGAGAAAGGTCGAACTTTCCTTGCGCACTGTCTCCGTCGGAACCCAACCGCGAAACACACCGAACAGCTCAGCTCGGCGCGTAGCCTGGTTCCAGATCATCGCTGCTCCGCCGGACATGCCGTCCAGCTGAAGCGGATCGCCACTCGCGTACCAGCTTGGGGAGTCGGGAGAACCGGCGTCGATCGTGGCAAGGACACACGGAGTAGGGCGCGTCAAGTCGTAGTGCTCCTTGGGATAGAATCCGGCTGCATACCCCGCGAGGAGAATTCGCGTGCCGGGAGCTGGAGACCAACCAGGCGCACGGGCCGGCTCGTGTACGGCAGCTACATGCTCCGAAGTGAAAGCCTCGCACCTCAGCAAGGCCCAGTCGCCATGCGTTTCCGTCTCGTCCCCAGTCGCAACCAGGGCGAGCTGGCGCGGGTGTCCGTCGACGGATGCGCTCACCCCGCCTGACTCCGTTCGTGTCAGGTGCTTTGCAATGTGCGCGGCTGTCAATACCAGGTCCGGTGCGATGAATGTCCCGCTCCCCAGGATGGCAGTCCTTGGATCATGGATCAGGACCACGGATTCCAGTGCGCTTCGCGGGAGCCATTCCGGGGTCTGGTCGGGGAATTGGCGCAGAAGCGTCATGGGGGCCGGTGCAGGCGGGGCGGAAGCGCACCCAGCGATCGACAGGAGTGCCCATGTTCCGATGGCTCGTTGGTTGTTGCGGCGCGACTCGTGTGTCATGCCCGTAGTTTGCCGTCGCCGGTCCCGAGCATCGAGGTTCACTCGGCTCGGGCCGGTTGCGTGGCAAGGCGGTCAGCTCGCAACCCGCCGCCCTGGACGCGAGGTGCTGTCGTGGTTGCTGGGCGACAACGAGCTGCGTTGCGACTCAGACGTCGCGAACGACCGTGGCGGCGGTGGTGGCGGAGCCGTAACCGCGCAGGGCCTTGCCACCGCGGCGGGTGCGGCCGAGTTCCTCGCCAATGCCGTCGAGGCCGGCCCGGATCGCATGGGCGAGTCGTCCCTGCGACGAAATGGCCTCGCAACGCAGCGCCGCTTCCGTCGCATCGTCGGTCAGGCCATCGCCGGCGGCGGCGAGGTGCTCCTCGGCGACGTCGAGCAACGCCTGGGCGCGATCGACTTCGCCGCGAGCCAGGGCTTCGTAGCCCTGATTCCAGCACGCGATGAGTTCCTGCAGCGCGAACGCTCGCGCCGAAGGGGTCGCTGCATCAGCCGGGGATGATGCCATCCCAACCTTCCTTCAGCGTGCGCATCACTTGCAGCGTGTTGGCGACGCCGGTCGGGGTGCGCGTGAGGTTGGCCTGGCTGAGCTGGTCGAGGCTGTACTCGTAGAGCCGATCCAGGTCCTTGGCGATCGCGCCGCCGGCGGCGTGGTCGAGGCTGGCGCGCAGCTCGCCGAGGATGCCCATCGCGCGGCTCAGCGACTGGCCGACTTCGGGCGAACGCGCCGTCTTCTGGTCGGTCAGCCCGAGCTTGCTCTTCTCGAGGTTCTTGAGCGCGCCGTCGTAGAGCAGCTTGACGAGCTTCTCCGGCGAGGCGGTGAGGATGGAGTTGCGCTGGTAGGTGGCGGCGGCTTGTGCGTAGGTCATGGGGTTCTCCGGATCGTGAAGGGGGTCAGCGCCTGATGTTGCCGACGGAGCTGCCTTGGCTCTGCAGGCGGGACAACAGGCTCTCGAGGTTCGCGTACTTGGTCTCGAGCTGCTTTTCGTAGAGGGTGAGGCGGCGTTCGGCCTGGTCGATGCGCGTTTGCGTGTCCTTGACCTGGCGATCGAACGTTTCGGTGCGGCTCTTGATCAGGCCTTCCACCGAGTCGGTGTAGACCTTGATCTGCGTTTCGAGGCGGCCCGCGATGCCGTTGGTGGCTTCAGTGAAGATCGCGGCGACGGCGGCTTCGTCGTCGGCGAGCACCGTTTCGAACTTCGACTTGTCGAACGTCAGCTTGCCGCCGGTGTCGGACTTGATGCCCATCTGCGACAGCAGCTGGTAGGCCTCGTTGCCGGTGCCGGTGACCGAGCCACCGACGATCGTGCGCAGGCTGGAGCGCATCGAACGCAGCGTCGGATCGCCGAACAGCGCGCTCTTCGCCTTGCCCGCCGAGTCGACGACGTTCTGCTCGGCAAAGAAGTCGACGACCTTGTTGTACGCATCGACGAAGTCCTGGACCTTCTTCGAGGTCTCCTCGGCATCCGTCGAGATCGTGATCGTGATGTCCTTGTTCGGGCTCGGCACCGACTTGAGGTCGAGCGTGATGCCGGCGAACAAGTCGCTGATCTGGTTGGTGGATCGCGTGACGTTGATCCCGTTCACGGTGAGGCTGGCGTCGGTCGCCGCGACCGTGTTCGGGGCGCTCTGCATCTGCGTCACGAGCGTCTGGAACTCCGTGCCGCCTTCGTCCATGTCCACCGTGAACGTGTTCGCGGTGCCGGGCACCATCGAGCGCAGCACCAGCTGGTAGCGCTGGGCGCCGCCGCCGGCGAGGTTGCCGGTGTCGACGACCTCGGCCCGCACCTTCTCGTTGGTCGTGGCGTTGGAGTTGACCGCGGACGCGATCGAATTGAGCGTCGGCGGGTTGCCGGTCGGGATGATGTGGTTCTGGCCGTCGACCGTGATGATCAGGCCGGTGTCGACGCTGCCGATGGTGGCCGTCGGCGACGCGCTGCCCGTGGTCCAGCGCACCTGCGCCTTGGCCAGCGAGTTCACGCGCACCGTGTACGAGCCCGGCGTCGCCGAGCTGCTGGCGGTGGCCGTCAGCACGTTCTCGTCGTCCGACGCCGCCTTCATCTTCAAGAAGTCCGACGTCGTCTTCAGCGCCTTCGCCGCAGTCGACAGCTTCTCGAGCATGCCCTTCAGGTCGCCGAACATCGTCTTCTGCTTCGAGAACGACGCCTTCTTCGACTCCATCGCCCGGATCGGGCGCTCCTCGATGCCGACGAGGGCGGAGATGATCGCTTTGGTGTCTAGGCCGGACGCGAGTCCGCCGAAGCTGATTCCTGCGGTCGACATGGTTTGGTCGGGAAGCCGCGGCTCCCCACCGGACTATCGGAATCGGCCCCGGGCCACTTGATCGTTAGCTGCGGCAATCGCGTCGATGGCGTCGGCGGTTCACCGCGACAGCGGCGCCTAACTTGAGCGATCGAACAGGCTGCCGGGGCTGGTGCGCAGCGCCTCGACCAGATCGCCGGCTTCGGACTCAGGGATTTCCCTTAGCACGGTGCCGGTGTGGCGATCGACCAGCCGGAAGGTCACGGGCTGCGATCTCGCATCGACTTCGACGTCGAGCTCGGCGTCGGCGGGCAGGCCCAGCTTCTTGCGCAGGCAGGCCAGGGCCCGGCGCTTGCGATCGCGAGCCAGGGCGTCGCCGGTGGCGCGGTTCTCGGGCCGTTCGGCGGCGTTGACGCCCCCGTGCTCAGGTCGGGCGGGTGGCGAAGACGTCGCGATCGGCTGCTCGAGCCGTTCCTGCGTGCGCGCGGTGCGGACCTGCAGGTCCAGGGCGCGGGCTGGCTGCGAGCGATCGAGGTTCATGCGAGCGGTGCAAATGACCACACCCGAGTCGCCTCACGGCGACCCGGGCAGGTCGTGCATCCTCGGCGTCGGCGTCTGGCTCAGCCGAGCAGGCGCAGGGCCGACTGCGGCAGCGCGTTGGCTTGCGACAGCACCGAAATGCTGGCCTGCTGCAGGATCGAGTTGCGCGTCAGCGCCGCGGTCTCGAAGGCGACGTCGACGTCGCGAATGCGCGACTCAGCCGACGACAGGTTCTCGACCGTGATCGCCAGGTTGTTGATCGTGCTGCCAAGGCGGTTCTGCACAGCGCCCAGCGAGCCGCGCAGGCCGCTGATCTTGGTGATCGCCGCGTCGATGTTGGTGATCGCGGTGGTGGTGGCGCCGCCCGAACCGATGTCGAGCGATTGCAGCGACATCGACGTGCTCAGCGCCGCGCTCAGCGACACCGCCAGCGTGTCGATGTTCGTCGTGGTGCCGAAGCCCACCTGGAAGCTGACCGAGCTCGACGAGCCGTCGAGCAGCTTGATGCCCGAGAACTCGGTGGAGCGGCCGATGCGGTTGACCTCGCTGACCAGGCTCTGGAACTCTTCGTCCAGCGTCTCCTTGTCCGCGCTGCTGACCGAACCGTTGCTCGACTGGATCGCCAGTTCGCGCAGACGAGTCAGGATCGAGCTGACTTCGTTCAGCGCGCCTTCGGCGGTCTGCACGAGCGAGATGCCGTCGTTGGCGTTGCGTTTGGCCTGGTCGAGCGAACGGATCTGCGAGCGCAGTCGTTCACTGATGGCGAGGCCAGCGGCGTCGTCCGACGCGGAAGAGATGCGAAGACCCGTCGACAGGCGACGGAAGTTGTTGCCCAGTTTTTCGGTGACCGTCGCGAGGTTTCGCTGCGCGTTGATCGAAGCCGAGTTGGTATTGACCCGAAGACCCATTTCATTCCCCGTTGCGTGTCGTTGTCGTGTGTGCGAACGGTTTTCCGTCCGCGTGATGAGGATCGGCACACCGCACCCGGCGCACTGAAGTGCTTCCGTCGGATTTTCGATCGCTTGTGGTTATTCGCAACGATCCGCCCGTGCCAAGGACTGCGCCCGTCAGGCACGAACTGCCGGGAGTGGTCAAGAACCCTGCAAGAGCTGCAGAACCACGGCAGGCTGCGCGTTTGCCTGGGCCAGCAGACCCATGGCGCCTTGTTGCAGGATGCGCTGGCGGGCGAGGTCGGCGGTGGCGCCGGCGACGTCCACGTCGCGAATGCGCGATTCGGCGGCGGTGGCGTGCTCGAATTGGTTGCTGAGGTTGGCGATCGTCGACGCCAGCCGGCTCTGGACGGCGCCGAGCGAACCGCGCATCGACGACAGCCGGTCGATCGCCGTGGTCAACCGGTTCATCGCGGTGGCGGCGGTGGTCTTGTTGCGCAGATTCGTGGTGCGCACGTTGAGTGTGCCGGCCAGGCCGGCGATCGCGAAGCGCAGGGTGTCGACGTTGGCGGTGGTGCCGATGCCGACCTGCAGGTCGATCGAACGCAGCGAACCGTTCAACAGCTGCATGCCGTTCCACTGCGTGGACTCGGTGATGCGCGTGATCTCCTCCTGCAGCGCGGTGTATTCGCGGTTGAGCGTGCCGTGGTCGGCGCTGTTGATGGTGCCGTTGCGCGCTTGCACTGCGATCTCGCGCATGCGGACCAGCAGGTTGGCGACTTCGCCGAGTGCGCCGTCGGCGACCTGCACCATGGAAACGCCGTCGTTGGCGTTGCGGCGGGCCTGGTCGGTCGAACGGATGCGGCTGCGCAGTCGTTCGGAAATCGCGAGGCCAGCGGCATCGTCGGCAGCGGTCGGGATGCGCAGTCCCGTCGACAGCTTCTTCATGGTGGCCCCGAGACGGTTGCCGAGCGCTTCGAGCGTGCGCAGGATCGGGCGGGCAGTGGTGTCGGCGAGGCGGAGGCTCATCGTGGGTGCGGGCAGCGGCGGCGCGGGCGTTCCCCCCCAGGGATTTCCCCTAGGGGTTCTCCCCGATGTTCGGCGAGGAGAGGGGGGCGCTTGAGGCCGCTGCCGACGAACCGATGCGAAGGCTGCCGCGCGACACTGCCCCGGAACGCGCGCGAGGCGGCGTTCTCCATGGAGAGAACGCCGCCTCGTCTGGCGCGAATGCGAAAGGCTGGGGCGGCGGCGGGCCTGCTGCCCGTCGCCGCGACCGGGCTCGGATCAGCCGAGCAGCTGCAGGGCCGACTGCGGCTGGGCGTTGGCTTGCGCCAACACCGAGATGCTCGCCTGTTGCAGGATGTTGTTGCGCGTCAGCTGGGCCGTTTCGTAGGCGACGTCGACGTCGCGGATGCGCGACTCGGCGGAGCTGAGGTTCTCGACCTGGATCGCCAGGTTGTTGATCGTGCTGCCGAGGCGATTCTGGATCGCGCCCAGCGAGCCACGCAGCGAGCTGATCTTGTTGATCGCCGCGTCGATGTTGGTGATCGCGGTGGTGGTGACGCCACCCGAACCGATGTCGAGCGACTGCAGCGCCAGCGAGGTGCTCAGGGCCGCCGCCAGGCTCACCGCCAGCGTGTCGATGTTGGTCGTCGTGCCGAAGCCGACCTGGAAGTTCACCGAGGTGGACGAGCCGTCGAGCAGCTTGATGCCGTTGAACTCGGTCGAGCGGCCGATGCGGTTGACTTCGCTGACCAGGCTCTGGAACTCTTCGTCGAGCGTCTCCTTGTCCGCGTTGCTCACCGAACCGTTGCTCGACTGGATCGCCAGCTCGCGCAAGCGGGTCAGGATCGAGCTGACTTCGTTCAGGGCGCCTTCGGCCGTCTGCACGAGGGAGATGCCGTCGTTCGCGTTGCGCTTGCCCTGCTCGAGCGAGCGGACCTGCGAACGCAGGCGCTCGCTGATCGCGAGGCCGGCGGCGGCGTCGGCCGCGGCCGAGATGCGGAGGCCAGTCGCCAAGCGGCGGAAGTTGTTGCCCAGACGCTCGGTGACCGTCGACAGGTTCCGTTGCGCGTTGATGGACGTGACGTTGGTGTTGACTCTGAGACCCATGTTTCCCTGGTGTCGGTTCGTTGATTGCCCGGTCGCCCGAGCGAGGATGCAACGCAATCTCCGGTTGCCCTGCTGCGCCCTTGAGCGGTTGGCGGTCGAAGCGCGGCGAAATCCGGCGCTGGCCCGCCCGGTTTGTTGAAGTCCTCGACGGTTCGGCCGGTGGCACCGGACCTGCACCGGCACGCAGAACCCGACTAGGGGTCTTCCCGCATGTCGCCGCGTTCGACAGGTGGGGGCGGTGGTCGCGGCGGCGGCGTCCCGGAACATGGCACCGGAAAGCGCGCGAGGCGACGTTCCCCGCGTGGGGAACGTCGCCTCGTTTGCGACGGCTTGGGCGCGGACGCGGGCCGCGAGGCCCGGCGCCGGCGGCGAGCCTTGGCTCAGCCGAGCAGCTGCAGGGCCGACTGCGGCTGGGCGTTGGCTTGCGCCAACACCGAGATGCTCGCCTGCTGCAGGATGTTGTTGCGCGTCAGCTGGGCCGTTTCGTAGGCGACGTCGACGTCGCGGATGCGCGACTCGGCGGAGCTGAGGTTCTCGACCTGGATCGCCAGGTTGTTGATCGTGCTGCCGAGGCGGTTCTGGATCGCGCCCAGCGAGCCACGCAGCGAGCTGATCTTGTTGATCGCCGAGTCGATGTTGGTGATCGCGGTGGTGGTGACGCCACCCGAACCGATGTCCAGCGACTGCAGCGCCAGCGAGGTGCTCAGGGCCGCCGCCAGGCTCACCGCCAGCGTGTCGATGTTGTTCGTGGTGCCGAAGCCGACCTGGAAGTTCACCGACGTGTTCGAGCCGTCGAGCAGCTTGATGCCGTTGAACTCGGTCGAGCGGCCGATGCGGTTGACTTCGCTGATCAGGCTCTGGAACTCCTCGTCGAGGGTCTCCTTGTCCTGGCCGCTGACCGAGCCGTTGCTCGACTGGATCGCCAGCTCGCGCAGGCGGGTCAGGATCGAGCTGACTTCGTTCAGGGCGCCTTCGGCGGTCTGCACGAACGAGATGCCGTCGTGGGCGTTGCGCTTGGCCTGCTC
>SXPB01000268.1 GCA_005776475.1 Planctomycetia bacterium | reverse complement strand
GGCACGAGCTGCAGGAGCAGGAAGGCGGCTTCGACTACAACCCGACCGGCGCTCTCTACCTGGCCGATGGCGAAGAGGACATCGAACTGTTCGCCGTGCTGCAGCAGCAGTTCGCGGCGATGGGCGACCGCGCCGATGTGCTCGATCCAAAGCAGCTGCGAGAACTCGAACCGGGACTCGCCGCCGACCTGCCGGGGGCGTTGTTCTATCCCGGCGATGGTGTCGTGCTGCCGATGCTCGGCTGCAGCGCGATGCTGCGCGTGGCGCAGCGTGCCAACGAGAACCTCGTCGTGCGGCCGGGCTGCGCGTTGACGGGCATCGTGCGCGAAGGCGATCGCATCGTCGCCGTCGACACGGCGCAGGGCCGCATCGCGACACCGCTCGTGGTGGCCGCCGCCGGCGTGTGGTCGGCCGAGATCGGTCGCATGGCCGGCATCGCGAACGTGCCGATCGTGCCGCGCGCCGGCAACCTCGCGATCACCGGGCACCACGTGTCGCCGATCCGTACCCAGCTGCTGGAGATCGCCTACATCCGCTTCGCGCACGGCACCGCCAAGGTCGATCCGCTGGCTGCGGGCGATCCCGGTGGCCACGCGGTGAACATGCAACCGCAGACCAACGGCGGCTGCCTGGTCGGCAGCACCCGCCAGTTCCGCGGCATGGACCGCTCGCTGAATCGCGAACTGTTGCACCGGTCGTTGCTGCGCGCGGTCCGCTACGCACCGGCGTTGGCGGCGGCCCCGATCGTGCGCACGTGGGTTGGGCTGCGGCCGTTCTCGCTCGACAAGCATCCGTTGATCGGGCCGTGGCCGGGCGTGCGCGGTCTGTGGCTCGCCGCAGGCCACGAAGGACTCGGCATCTCGCTCGCGCCGATCACCGGCCGCTTGTTGGCGCAGCAGATCGCCGGCGTGCCGACCGCCATCGACGCGACGCCGTACTTGCCGGCGAGGTTTGCATGAACGACGACAACCGGATCCCAGGCATGCAATCGCGACCGGCGATTGCGTTCACGTTCGCCGGGCGTTCGCTGCAGGCGCGGGTGGGTGACACCGTGGCGATGGCACTGTGGGCTGCCGACGAAGTGGCCCTGCGGCAGAGCAGCCGCGACGGCGCGCCGCGCGGAGTGCTGTGCAACATGGGCATCTGCTACGAGTGCCTGGTCGTCGTCGATGGCGTGACCGTGCGCGCGTGCACCACGGTCGTGCGCGCCGGCATGCAGGTCGAACGTGGAGGTCGCCCGTGAGCGAACCAGCGATCCTCGACGCCGACGTCGGCATCGTCGGTGCTGGTCCGGCCGGCATGGCAGCCGCGAACGTGCTCGCCGCAGCGGGGCTCGCGGTGACGGTGGTCGACGAAGGGCATCGCCCCGGCGGGCAGATCTTCCGCCAGTTGCCGGAAGGCGTCGACGCGCACGGTGCGATCGCCGAGCCGCCGAGCCATCGCCATGGCCACACGCTGCTCGAAGAGTTCGCGCGCGGCACGGTGCGCACGATCGCCGGCGCCACCGTGTGGGACTGCAAGCCCGGCCGCGTGTGGTTCGAGCACGACGGCGCGTCGCGGTTGCTGCGCTGTCGTCATCTGCTGCTCGCCACCGGCGCCTATGACCGCTGCATTCCGTTCCCGGGTTGGACCCTGCCCGGCGTACTGACCGCGGGAGCGCTGCAGGTGATGGTGCGCGGGTTCGGCGTCGTGCCCGGCAAGCGGGCGTTGGTCGTGGGCTCGGGACCGCTGCTGTTGCCGACGGTGACGGCGCTGCTGTCGGCCGGCGTGCAGGTGGTGGCGGCGCTCGAAGCAAGTTCGCGGTGGCGGGCGCTGCGGGCGGTGCCCGGCGTGCTCGGCAACCTGGCGCGCATTCGCGAGGCGTTCTGGTACGGCAAGCAACTCCTGCGCGCGGGCGTGCGGTTGCGCTGGGGCTGGACCGTGTTCCGCTGCGAGGGCGATGGCCGCGTGCAGCGCGCGGTGATCGGCCAGGTCGACCGCGACGGCCGCCCGCGACCGGAGACGGCGCGCACGATCGAAGTCGATGTGGTCGGGGCCGGCTTTGGGCTCGTGCCATCGATCGAGATCGGCCAACTGCTCGGGTGTGCGTCGCGCTTCGACCCCGCCCGCGGTGGGCATCGCCTGATCGTCGACGATCGGCAGCGCACCAGCGTGCCGGGCGGGTTCGCCGCCGGCGAAGTCTGCGGCATCGGCGGCGCCGAAGTCGCCATCGCCGAGGGCACGCTCGCGGCGCACGCGCTGCTGCACGAAGTGCGTGGCACGCCGGTGCCGCGCGCGAGCGTTGCGCGGGCGCTGGCCGAACGGGCGGCGGCCGATGCGATGTTGCGCGCGTTCGCGCCGTTGCCTGGCCTGCACGCGCTGGCCGAACCCGACACCGTGGTGTGTCGCTGCGAAGACGTGAAGTTGGCGACGGCGCAAGCGGCCGCGGCGTGCCACGGCGACTCGCTGCGCGCGATCAAGGTCGGCTGTCGCGCCGGCATGGGCCCGTGCCAGGGTCGCATCTGTGGCCCGTCGTTGCAGGCGCTCGCCACCGGCGACGGTCGGCGCGAATGCGATCTGCCCGTGGTGCAGGTGCCGCTCAAGGCGGTGCGCACGGCGACGATCGTCGAGGCGCCCGCGGACTGAGCCTACAGCCGCAGCCGCAGCGGCAGCGTCGGCTGCAGGTCGATCTCCTCGGCGGCGCCTTCGAACTCGAGGTCGAGACGCGGTTGCGCGCCGTCGACCAGCTGCAGCCGATCGATGCGCACATCGCGCAGCAGCGACATCGGCGCCAGCAGTGGAATCGAGAACGTCGCTTGCCGCAGCACGCGCTTCGCCAGCCGGTGGCTGCCGCCGATCGCGGTGAGCGGGCGGTTGATGCGGAACAGCAGCGGTTCGCCGAGCACGCCGCTGTTGCAGGCCATGTCCAGCGTCACGTCCTGCGGCAGCCAGCGCGGATGGTAGTCCCAGGTCGGGAACGGCGGCTGCTGGCCACTGACCAACGGATGCACGCAGATGCCGAAGGGTGACGCCGCGGTCTCGCGCCAGCGCGCCCGTTCCTGCAGTCCGAGTGGTTTCACGTGCGGGTCGCGCGCCGCCTGTTCGTCGTGCAGCCACAGCAGTTCGAGGTAGCCGTTGGCGAAACCGATGCACGCGTTCTGCGTACCTTGGCCCGGGTGGTCGCGGCGCAGATCGACGGTGAGCCCGTGGGCGGCCAACGCGGCGAGTTCTGGCGCCCCGTCGCGACAGAACACGAACAGGTGGTCGAGCGCGTGGCTCACGACACCACCGGCGGCACCGGCCGGTTCGCGGCGTTGCCACGGTCGGGTGCGTCGAGGTCCGTCGCGCGCGCCCCGTGCGTGGCGAGCAGCGTGTCGATGGCCTGCAGCAGGCCACTGGCGGTGAAGGGCTTGTGCAGGATCGTCGCCTGCTCGGCCGGATTGGTGGTTTCGTGCGCGTAGCCGGACATCAGCAGTACTGGAATGCGCGGCCACGCGGTACTCAAGCGAGCCCGCAATTCGCGGCCACTCATGTACGGCATCACGACGTCGCTGACGACGGCGTCGATGGCGCCATCGCGTTCGGCGACACGGTCGAGGGCCTCCTGGCCGTTGCTCGCGGTCAACACGGTGTGGCCGGCGCGCACCAGGGCACGTTGGGCCAGTTCGCGCACCAGCGGCTCGTCTTCGACCACCAGCACCGTCGCCTTGTCGGCGTGCGGCCGCGGGATCGTCACGGCACGTTCTTCCTGCGGCTCCTCGGCGACGTGCGGCAGATGGATCCAGACCGTGGTGCCACCCTGCGGGCGACTGTCGATGCGGATCGCGCCGCCGCTCTGGTGCACGATGCCGTAGACGGTCGAAATCCCGAGTCCCGTTCCTTTGCCCGGGTCCTTGGCGGTGAAGACCGGATCGACGGCGCGCGCCAGCACATCGGCCGGCATGCCGATGCCGTCGTCGGTGACGCGCAGCACGGCGTAGCGACCGGGCGGCAGATCGATCGCCGAAGTGCTTTTCGCCGCATCGACCACCACGTCGTCGGTGCCGCTCGTCACCGTGCCGCCGGTGGGCAGCGCAGCGCGCGCGTTGAGCACGGGCTTCCGCAACACCTGTTCAAGCTGGCCGCGGTCGACGCGGGTGAACACCCTGTCGTGCTTGTGGTGGATCGACAGCGTGATGTGTTCGCCGATGAGTCGGCGCAGCATGTCGCTGGTCTGGTCGACGGTCGGCACCAGATCGACGACGCGCGGCGTCATCACCTGGCGGCGACCGAACGCGAGCAGTTGGCGCGTCAGCCCGGCGGCGCGGTCGGCGGCCTTGAGGATCTCGTTCACGTCGCTGCGCAAGGGACTGCCCGGCGGCAGTTCCTCGTGCACCGAGTCGGCGAAGCCCGTGATCGCGGTCAGCAGGTTGTTGAAG
>SXPB01000031.1 GCA_005776475.1 Planctomycetia bacterium | reverse complement strand
CGGCGACAGCGAATGGGAAGTGCTGAAGAAGCACGAGATGGAACCGCCGGCGATGCCGTCGCACCTGTCGTCGCGCGAGGTCGCGATCCTGCAGCGGTGCCTGCAGAAGGATCCGGCGGCGCGCTTCCAGAGTGTGCACGATCTGCTCTCTGCGTTCGGGGCCGAGGCGGCGATGCCTGCCACGCCGGCCGCGCCAGCCACGTCAGCGCCGGCCACACCGCCAAGGTCGGTGCCGCCGCCGCTGCCGATGCCGGCGTTCTCTGGTGCGCCGACCAGGGCGCCAGCGCTTGCCGTCGCTTCGACCCGACCCGTGCCGACGCCACCGCCCTTGCCGACGCGTCGACGCCGAGGTCTCGCCGGGTGGTTCGGGGTGTTGGCGCTCGGCTTCGTGTTCGCGATGTTCTACGTGAACGGCGTGCGCGATGGGGATTCGGGGCCAGTGGTCGTCAACGAAGCCTGGTCGATGCCGCGCACGCCGGTTACCGGAGCGCCGCAGCGCGGGCCGACGACGCCGGGTTCTGGCAACGCCTTCGACCATTTCCTCAACGGAGTGCACCAGAACGTGCGGACCACGGTCCAGAAGCAGCGCCGCACCGCGTTGCGCGAGGTCGACGAGGCCATGTTCGGCTTGCCGCGCGATTTCGCGTTGTACAAGGCGCAACTGCTCGAACTCGCCAAGGCGCCGCAATGGTCGAAGGGCATGGCGCAGCGACTCGAGCGGCTCGGTCGCATCGGCTTCGTCGCCGGCGTGGTGATGCTGCACGACCTCGACCACGACGATGCGGACGACCTGGCCCAGGTCGTCAACTTGCAGCGGTTCCTGGGCGAGGCGTCCGGCATCGAGGGGTTCGCGCACCAACTGTCCGGCAACGAACCCGATGCCAGCGACGCCTGCCGTAGCCTTGCGATGACCGATGCGTGGCGGCGCGTGGCGGAACGCTTCGCCCGCACCGAGATCGCCTGGGGCCAGTTGCTGGCGTCGCGCGGCAAGGTGGTGGGGAGCCAGAAGTGACGGCGATCCTCGGCGGCATCCCGATCACCGAGTTCCTCGTCGTGTACCCGGCCCCGCTGGAGTCGCCGGGGCTTCCCGTGGACTGCGCCTACGAAGTCGGCGTCGGCAAGGTGGCGGCGACGATGGGGCTGTACAGCCTGCTGCTGCAGCTCGAAACGCGGCGGCCGGTGCGCGGCGTGTTGCTGTGTGGCACGGCCGGCGCCTGTCCCGAACGGGTGCGCGGCAGCAAGCCGCCGGTGCGCCTGGGGCAAGTGTGCATCGTGGCCAGCGACACGCTCGCCGACGAAGGCGTTGCCACCGCGGCCGGCTTCCTCGACCTCGGTGCCGCGCGCGAAGGACAGCGCCTGATCGACACCGGTCCGTTCCCGGCCAACCCGCGCATCGCCAACGACGCCGCCGCCGTCTTCGGTGCTCCGCTGGTGCGCGGCGCCACCGTCAGCACCTGCAGTGGCGCCGACGACGCCGCGCGTGCCCTGTATCGCCGCGTGCATGCCGACGTCGAGACGATGGAAGGTGCCGCCGTCGCCGCCGTGTGTCGGCGGCGCGAGATTCCGTTGCTGCAGCTGCGCGCGATCGGCAACTGGACCGGGGATCGCGCCCGTGGCGAATGGAACCTCGGCGCCGCCGTCGACGCGCTGCGGCACGTGCTGCAGCCGTTGTTTCCCGGCCACTGACCTGCGCTCGCCCCGATGACCACGTTGCCGACTTTCGAGTTCGCGGTTCACGACGAACGCCTGGCGATCGCGCGCCTCGCCGCCGATGCCGCCGTTCCGGCCTGGGCTCGCGGTGCGTTCGTGACCGCTTCGCGCACTCGCGCCGAACTGTCGATCGTGTGCGCGCAACAGTACGTGCCGGCCGGCGTGCAGCACGACCGCGACAAGGTCGCGTTCGGCATCGTCGGCACAGTGCCGATGACTTCGATCGGCATCCTGGCGTCGTTGTGCGGCGCCTTGGCGGCGGCCGCAGTGCCGGTGTTCGTGATCTCGACCTACGACACCGACTGGCTGCTGGTGTCGGCGTCGCGGTTCGACGCGGCGTGCCAGGCGCTGGCCGGACTCGGCCATCGCATCACCGGCTCGCTGCCGGCGTGAACGTCACGTCGGCGGATGGAAGTGGTGCGACCGCCGGCGCGCCCAGCGCACCTTGAGCGCGAGCAGCACCAACGCAGTCGGCAGCACCACCAACAGCGACACGAACACCTGCGCATCGGCGCCGCAGAGCCACAGGTCGTAGCAACCGTGGGCCCCGATCGCGATCGAGAAGCCGAGCAGCAGCCAGACGCCGGTGCCGAGCCCGAAGCGCCGCAGCTTGCCTTCGGCACAGGCGACGCCGAGGCAGCCGCTCGCCGCCGCGTGCAGCAGCGACGCGGTGCCGGCGCGTTGCAGCAGCAGCGCCCAATCGCCGCCGGCTTCGGCGTAGAAGACGTTCTCCATCGTTGCGAAACCGAGCCCGACCGCGGCGCCGTAGACCGCACCGTCGAGGGGCTCGTCGAGTTCGCGCGAGCACAGGAACGGCAGGAACGCGAGCGCCTTCCAGGCTTCCTCGGCCAGCGCCGTAACCACGAACGCATCGATCGCCGGGGTCAGGGGTGCGAAACCGTCCTCGAGGAACGGCCGCGTCCACAGCACGCCGAACGTCGACAGGCCGCCGGCGACGAGCGCCGCGGCGACGAAGAGCAGCGGTTCGCGTTCGTGGTCGTCGTGGCGCACCACGAGCCAGAGCCAGAACAAGCTCGGCAGCAGCGCCAGGGCAAAGGTCACGGCGGCGTCCATGGGCGGACGGTTACTGCGGTGCCGCGGCGCGGCGGTGCAGTTCCTGGACCTTGTCGTGGAAGGCCTGCCGTTCCTGGTTCGTCGCGAAGGCGTGGCCGCGCACCACCACTGCGGAACGTGGTCCCAGCAGTTCGAGATCGATGCCGACGGCGCGCACGCTGGTGAACTCGCGCCACGGCACCTGTGCCGTCTTGCCCTGCTGGTGGAACACGATCTGGTCGTCGTGCACTTCGACGTCGCAGCGGTGCGGCCCGTCGCCGTGCAGTCGCCGCAGGCGCCGCAGCACCCCGGCGCGCACGCGGCCCGGCCAGCGCAGCCAGTACACGGCGGTGACCAGCAGCATTGGTATCGCCAGCACCAGCATGCGCACGAGGGGCTCGCGGTCGGGGGCGTAGGCGCGGTCGATCACCCACGCGAGGACCAGTACGAACGCCGCGACCAGCACGGTGGCGCGCACGCGGTAGCGCACGTGCTGCGGCGACGCCTGCAGGTGCCGGCACACCACGTCGGCGTGTTCCTCGGGTCCGAACTCGAACGAAGCGCGCAACAGCGGCTCGGCCATTGCCGGAACGCTAGCGTGCCAGCCCCCGACTGCCACGGTGGGCTCGGGTCGACCTGCGGAATGCGAACTGTCGCCGGCGCGGTCGGTTTGCGAGACTGCAACCATGGCTGCCAGTGCCCAGGACCTGCTCTCCGATCCGCTGCTGCGTTCGCTGCCCACGATCGCCGGCTACAAGGTGATCAACTCGATCGCCCTGTTCGCGAAGGTCGGCCAGGGCGGCATGGGCGTCGTCTATCGCGGCCAGCACGCCGTGCTCGAAGTCGATTG
>SXPB01000030.1 GCA_005776475.1 Planctomycetia bacterium | reverse complement strand
CGCAGCGCGCGCAACCGTTCCTGGATCGCGTGCTGGCCCGCCGTCACTTCGGTCGGCGGTTGCAGGCCGTGGTCGAGCCGTTGCAGCGACAGCCGCAGCATCGCCTGTTCGCGATCGAGCCGGTCCTTGTCGTGCAGGCACTGCTCGAGTTCGTGCTGCTTCTCGGCGAAGGTGCGTTCGGCGAGCACTTCCTGTTCGAGCTCGCGCAGCACCAGCGCCGTTCGCCAGCGCCGGATCTGGCTGGAGACGTGCACGTCGGCGTAGACGTGGTCGCCGACGTAGAGGATCTCGGAACCGTCGCAGCCGAAGTGCTGCTGCACCGCTTCGGCGTTGCCGCCCTTGTAGATCACGCCCTTCTGCAGGGGGCCCTGCAGCGGCCGCGTGGTGGCGTCGTCGATGACTTCCTGGAACGGCTGCTGCTTGTCGAAGAAGCCCGGCTTCTTGCTCTGCACGATCACGAGGTCGAACAGGTTGCGCCAGTGCTGCGCGCTGCCCTCGCTCGCGCCGAGGTACGGATCGAACGCGTAGCCCATCATGGCGCGCGTGTAGTGCCATTCGCTGTTGGTGGCGAGGAACAGCTTCTTGCCCGCGTGCTTGAGGTCGAGCAGCGTCTGCGCCAGCCGCGCGTCGAGATCGACGAAGCGTTCGGGGGCGGCGATGATCTCGGCCTTCAGGGCGCCTTCGAGGTGCGCCACGTTCATCGCGTCTTCGACCAGCGCGTAGAGCGCGCGGTAGTCGAGACCCGAAGGCAACACGCCGCGGTCGAGCAGATCGACGAGCTGGCCGTAGAGGCACGACTCCGACAGCGAGAACAGCGTGTTGAGGAACACCCAGCGCGGCTCCGACAGGTCGACCCAGACCTGGCTGTAGGTGCGCCGCATTTCGTCGTGCGGCAGGAAGCGCGTGCCGTGGGCAGCCTGCGTGACGTAGCCGAAGCGGTTGCACTTGACGATGTTGCCGGTCTGCACGTCGAGGATGAGGCCGCGGGCGAACAGGTCGGGATCGAAGCGCAGCGAGCCGACCGGCAGGCCGCGTTCGACCAGGCGCTGCTGCACGTGGGCATAGGCACGCGCTTCCCAGGCCTTCACGTCGTAGTGCACGAGCGTGTAGTCCATGTCGAAGCCGACCGCTTTGATCGACCGCATGTTCAGCGTGCGGTTGCAGAAGATCGCGCGTTCCGGGGGCGGGGCGGTGACGAAAGCGGCAGGCTGCATGGCGGATCGTTCTACCATCGCTGCCGGCACGATCCTCGCGTTGGCATCGCCGACAACGTGGCGGCAACCGCGGGCCTGGGGTGGGGTAGACTGTTCGACACCATGGGCCGGTCCTGGAAACTGCCGCTGGGCGCCGCGTTCGCCCTCTGCCTGCTGCTGACGAGCAGTTGCGGTGCTGGCTTGATCACCGGCATCGCCACCAGCGGTGACAACGGCGCGGGCACGCCGCCGCCGGCCTTGGGCTTGTCGGCGACCTTGCCGCTCAAGCCCGCACCCGACAGCACCCGCAGCGTGCTGGTCGCCAATGCCAAGATCGCCGCCACCGCGAGCCTGCGCGTCCGGCTCGAGATCGACGGGGCCGGCGACGACCAGTTGAACGCGATCGCGTCGGGCCAGGGTGGTTCGACGTCGATCACCTTCACGCTGGTCACCACGCAGATCCAGGCGAGGGTGGGCGACCTCACGCTGGCCGACGTGCCAGGCAAGTTGCTCGTGTTCGTCGACGAGCAGCGCCTCGGCGAACCGTTGCCGGTGGTGTTGGCGCGGCAGCCGCGGGCCGAATTGCAGCTCGACCTGGGCCAGACCGAGCGTTCGTTGTCGCCGTTCGGCGAACGCGTGCTGGTGCGCGTCGAAGGCCTGCGCAGCACCGCCGCCAGCAACCTCGAACTGCTCGTCACCACGCGCGATCCCGCGACCGCGCCGACGGCGACCGATCCGGAGCCCGTGGTGGTGCGTCGCGCCACCGACGTGCAATTCGAACTGCCGGTCGGCGGCGTGCCGGTGCTGTCGGCGTTCGTGCCCGGCAGCGCCTTCCCGCTGGCGGCGGAGATCGTCGTGCGCGATCCACTCGCCGGCGAATCGACCAAGGTGACGAACGTGTTCTACCGCCCCGACGTGGCGCTGGCGTTGCCGAGCCAGGGGCCGTCGACCGGCGGCAGCCTGCTGACGTTGATCGGCACGGCCTTGGTGCCGCCCGATTTCACGGCGGGCACGGCGCCGGCCCCCTTGGCCTTCGAAGACGTGCAACTGGTCCTCGAGAAGGGTGGCCGCATCACCCCGTTGCCGCGTGAGGACCTGCGCCCCGCGGAATCGGCGAGCGACCGCCTGGTGTTCACGATGCCGCCGTCGCCCGATGGCCGGCCGGGCCAGGTCGACATCGTGCTGCGCGTGCGCATCGGCGCGCGCACTGCCCAGGTCGTCGCCAGCCAGGTGTTCCTGTTCGCCAACCCCGACCCGTTCTTCGGCCCACGCGGCATCGTGCTCGATCGCCTGCCGGTGGCGGTGGCGCCGATCGCGCTCGACCAGGCGCCGAGCACCGCGGCGGCGCCGGACTTCGCGGCGTTGACCGAACAGGGTGGTGTCGCGTTCCTGCAGCTGTTGCTGGCGCAGCAGAACGGGATGTTCCAGGAGTTCGCGGCGCCGCGCCAGCTGGGCGACCCGGAGGTGGCCGAGGAACGTGGCCCGCGCGACCTGTGTGTCGGCGACTTCGACGGCGACGCGGTGCCCGACGTGTTCGTCGCCAACGAAGGCGCGGCGATGGCAGTGCATCATCTGGTGTTGGGGCAACGCGCGCCGGCGGCACCGCTCGGAGCCGTGTACGAGTTCCTGGCGGCGGGCGGTTCGTATCGCTGTCGCGCCGCGTTCTTCGATGCCGACACCATTCCCGACCTGTTGCTGGTGCCGGGGCCGGCGGCGGGCGTCGGGCAGCGGCCGCAGGTGCTGTTGGCGCGACCGACGGGGGTCGGCGCGCCGGCGTTCGCGTTGCCGATCGACGTGCCGGTGCGCGACTTCCCGTACGAAGCCATCGAAGTCGCCGACCTCGATGGCGACGGCGTGCTCGACGTTGCCGTCGTCAGCGGCACGCTGGGCAAGCTCGATGTCGCCTACGGCCTCGGCAACGGCAACTTCTCGGAGGGCGTGCCGCTCGACTTCACCGTTCCCGGCTACACCTTCGCTGGCGCGTCGACGGCGGTCGGTCTGCACGCGTGCCAGGACAGCGTCACGCAGAGCCTGGGCCTCGTACTCGCGGGAGCGCTGCCGCTCGGGCCGACGTCACCGACCGTGACGGTGTTGCGCGTCGCGGCACCATCGACCGCGCCGCGGGTCTACGAACCGCCGCAGCCGGTGCGCACGATCGCGTTGCCGACCGAGCCGATCGGCAAGAGCATCGTCACCGACCTCGACGGCGTACCGCCGGTCGAGATGGTGCTGGCGATGGCCGGCGAGCCCACGGTGATCTCGCTCGGCGTCATGCAGCTTGGTCCGTTGGGCGGGTTCTTGCCGTTGTTGGGCACCATCGAAGGCGCGATCCTGCCGGGCACCGAGTCGCCGCGGCAGGTGCGGGCGTTGGTGTTCGATCGCGCGTTCCCGACGACGGCGACGTCGCCAGGTCGCAATGCCGTGTTCCTGGTGCACGAAACCGAGATCGACGGCGCCCGCGAGAAGCGGCTGTCGACGCGCCTGGTCATCCCGTCGACGCCGGAGCCGGTGTTGTTGCCGCCCGATGCCGGAGCGCAACCTGGTTACCGCATCGTCGGCATCATCGGCGGCGACTTTCATCCGACCAGCATCGCCGGCGCCGGCCAGGTGCGCGACCTGGCGCTCGCCCGCCAGTTCGGAACGGCGGCCCCGGACTCGGTGCAACTGGTCGAGAACGACGGCTTCGGCGGCTTCCCGCGGCTCAGCAATTTCCTGCCGGTGCCCGGGCTGCTCGCCGGTTCGCTGGCGGTGCTGCCGGCAGCGGGGACCTTGGCCGATGGGCTGCTGTTCGTCGATGGCACCTCGCGCGTCGGCTTCTGGCGGCACGAGCCACCGGTGGTGGTGCCGCCGCAGGAGCCGCCGCCGCCGACGGCGCAGACCGTCGATGCGTGGATCGGCGAACTGCGCGCGCTGCTGCCGGCGCCGTTGGCCAGCACCGCACTCGCCGAAGGCACGCGGCTGCTGGTCGGCGACGTCGACGGCGATGGCGTGAAGGATCTGGTCGCGCTGCTGACGTTCGCGCTGCCGGCACCCGGCGAAGGACAGGCGGCGATCGCACTGCTGCGCGGCAAACCGGCGTTCGCCGAGAACGAGTTCCCGTTCCATGAACCGACGCAGCTCGCGCTGGTGCACGGCAACGCCAGCACGATCGTGCTCGGCGACTTCGCCAACACGGGCCCGGGCCAGCCGGTGCGGCTCGAACTGGCGGTCGCGGTGCCGGTCGGCACCGGCTCGGGTATCGATGGCGACCACGTGCGGTTCTTCCGCTACCAGCCGGGGCCGTCGCCGGGCGACGACCGGTTCGTGCCGGCGGCTGTCGGCGGTGGCCCGCAGGTCCTGCTCGCCGGCAGCAATCCCGTGCAGTTGGCGGCCACGGACTTCGACCGCGACGGGCTCGTCGATCTCCTGGTCGCGTGCCGGGGCGACGAGTCGTTGCGCCTGTTCCGCAACACGTCCACCGTCGACCCTCTGCGGTTCGGTGTGCTGGTCGATGCCTTCGAGGAAGCGAACAGCTCGCCGTGGTCGCTGACGCCGGGACTGCCGACGCGGCTGCAGCTGTCGGACGTGAACGGCGACGGCAACCTCGACGCCGTGGCGTTCGTCGAGACCGTCGTCGGCACAGGCCCGCGCAGCACTTCGGTCCGCATCTACCTCAGTGCCGGTGACGGGTCGTTCGAGGGGCCGCGCGACCTGTCGCCGACCCGCATCGGCAACCGCGATGGACGCCTCGTCGGCGATCTCGGCGACTGGAACCGGGACGGGCTGCCGGATCTGTTCCTCGGCTGGGACAACACCGCCGAAGCGTTCACCTTCCGCGTCTTGTTCGGCGGCACCAAGTAGCTGGTGGCGGCCGGGCGCGCGTTGCCTATCGTGCGCGCCGCGCATGAGCCTCTCGTCCCCAGCGAATGCCGCCGCCGGCGGCGATCTCTCCGTCCTCAACGTCGCGATGGTCGGCCACGCCTTCATGGGGCGTGCGCACGGCAACGCCTGGCGCCAGGCCAACCGGTTCTTCGACCTGCCGCGCCGCGTGGTGTCCCACACGGTGGTGGGCCGGCATGCCGAACGGGCCGCCGCTGCCGCGCACAAGCTCGGGTTCTTGCACGCGACCACCGACCTCGCGGCGGTGTTGGCCAACCCGGCGATCCACGTCATCGACGTGTGCACGCCGAACGACAGCCACCATGCGATCACGATGGCGGCCCTGAAGGCGAAGAAGCACGTCGTCTGCGAGAAGCCGCTGGCGATGACGTTGGGGCAGGCGAAGGCGATGGCGGCGCTGGCGAAGAAGCAGAAGGTGCGCGTCGGCCTCTGGCACAACTACCGCCGCGCGCCGGCGACGATGCTCGCGGCGCAGATGATCGCGCGCGGCGACCTCGGCGCGATCCGCCAGGTGCGTGCGGTGTACCTGCAGGATTGGCTCGCCGATGGTTCGGTGCCGGCCAGCTGGCGCACGGCGAAGAAGACTTGCGGCAGCGGCGCGCACGGTGACCTCAACGCGCACCTGATCGATCTGACGCGTGCGCTTACCGGGCTCGAGTTCGACAGCGTCTGCGGCATGCAGCAGACGTTCACCAAGGAACGGCCCGACGGCGCCGGTGGCACCGCCAAGGTCGACGTCGACGACGCGTTCTGCTTCCTGGCGAAATTCAAGGGCGGGGCGATCGGCACCTACGAGGCGACACGCGTGGCCCCCGGCCGCAAGAACCACAACTGCATCGAGATCAGCGGCGAGAAGGGCTCGATCCGCTGGAACCTCGAACGCATGAACGAGCTCGAGGTGTTCTCGTTCGCTGACGCGCGCGACGGCCAGGGCTTCCGCACCGTGATGGTGATGGACAGCGTGCACCCGTACGCGGCGAACTGGTGGCCGGACGGGCACATCGTGGGTTACGAACACACGTTCGTGCACCACGTCGTCGACTTCGTCCGCGCCCTGCACGACGGCACGCCGTTCGCGCCGGGCTTCGACGACGGCGTCGTCGTGCAGGCCGTGCTCGAGGCGTCGCTCGAGTCGATCAAGTCCGGCAAGTGGGTCAAGGTCGCGAAGTGAACAGGTGATTTCATGATGAAAGGTCCAGGCATCTTCCTCGCGCAGTTCATGAGCGACCAGGCGCCGCTCAACCGCTTCGACACTGCCTGCAAGTGGGCGGCGGGTCTCGACTACACCGGCGTGCAGGTGCCGTCGTGGGATCCGCGCTGCATGGACTTGAAGAAGGCGGCGGCGAGCAAGGCCTACTGCGACGACCTGCGTGGGACGGCCGCCGCGGCCGGCGTGCAGATCAGTGAACTCAGCACGCACCTGCAGGGGCAACTGGTCGCGGTGCATCCGGCCTACACCTCGATGTTCCAGGTGTTCGCGCCGCCCGAGGTCAACACCGCCGAGGCGATGTGTCGCTACGGCACCGAACAGGTGAAGCTGTGCCTGCAGGCCAGCAAGCACCTCGGCTTGAGCACGATGGCGACGTTCTCGGGCGCCATGATGTGGCACACGGTCTACCCGTGGCCGCAGCGTCCCGCCGGGCTCGTCGAGGAAGGCTTCAAGGAACTGGCCCGGCGTTGGCGTCCGATCCTCGACTTCGCCGAGGACCAGGGCGTCGATTGCGCCTACGAAGTGCATCCCGGCGAGGACCTGCACGACGGTGCGTCGTACGAAGCGTTCCTCGACCACGTCGACGAGCACCCGCGAGCGTGTCTGCTCTACGACCCGAGCCACTTCGTGCTGCAGCAGCGCGACTCCCTCGAGTACATCGAGCTCTCCCACGAGCGCATCAAGG
>SXPB01000267.1 GCA_005776475.1 Planctomycetia bacterium | reverse complement strand
GGGAGAGGGTCGCTTTCGGACGAACGAGGATCGCGACCGGTTGGCGAAGGTGCAAGGGTGGTGACGCGCGGCAAGCCACGTTGGGGTCGAGGGGTCCGCCGATGACGGCCGAAAGACGAGGGCGTGCGAACCTCATTGCGCGCTTACGCAAGTCCCGGGGAGCGCCAGCAATTGCCACAGTGACGGCCTTGCAAGTGTTGAAAGTACGGGCATCCTTCGATGCCCTGTCCGCGTTCTTCGCCTCGTCGGCAACAGAATCTCGGCTCTCCCCAAGAATCCCATGCTCAAGATCAGCAAGTCTGTCTTCGGTGCCATTGCGGCGCTGATGGCTTCCTTCTCCCTGCAGGCCCAGTGCTACGAGCCGCTCACCGGAACCGTTCTCGGCGGCGGCGATGACGTCGTGTTCGGCGCCCAGCCGCTCGGCTTCGCGTTCCCATTCAACGGGGTGACCTACACCGACGTGCACGTCTGCACGAACGGTTTCGTCTACCTGTCGAACCTTGGCGTCCCGGCGCCGGGCGCGGCGGACTACACGCCGACGCTGCCGGAACTGGTCGCCGGTTCGCCGAAGGTCTGCGCCATGTGGGACGACCTGAACCTCACGGTCGCGAACACCGGAAGCGCTCTCTTCAACGCGCTGCCAGGCAAGGGTGTGATCACCTGGCAGAACGCGATCAACTACGGGACGGCGGGCCCGGTGTTCTCGGTGCAGCTGCAGCTGCTGGCCAGCGGCGAGATCTTCGTCGCCTTCAACGGCGCAGTCGCCACCGTGGTCGGCAGTGACTGCTTCCTCGGGATGTCGGAAGGCAATGGCGCCGCAATCCCGGCCGTCAGCGACTTCTCGATCGTCGGCTCGTCGGTCGTCACGACCAACGTTGAGGTGTTCAATTCAAACCTCGTGCCGTTCGACTTGGCGGGCCAGACCGTCCAGTTCATTCCAACGGGTCTCGGCTACACCTGGATCCCACAGCTGTGCGCGGGCGCCAACACCTCCTACGGCAGCGGTTGCTACACCGTCAGCGACTCGATCTACCAGCGCTTCGCTGACGCGGCCGTCGCCTCGGCGGGCCTGACCAACCAGTCGATCCAGTTCTTCCCGGCTGGCGCCAGCTACCTCGTCACCTGGGGTGGCGGCACCTACGTTGCGCCGAGCGGCACCGCGGCCAACCTGACCGTGGCGGCGGCCGACGACCTCGAAGTCGTCGTGACCCCGTCGATCGCGATGCCGACGCCGCAGGGTCCGCAGGCGACCCTGCGCGTGCACACCAACGCCGTCGTGTCGTGGGGCGCCGGCGCGCAGACGTTCCCGGGCACCAACAATTACACGCCGACGGCGGCCGGTTTCCTCAATGGCGTCAACGCCGGCATCTACGCCTGGCACGACTACAACGAAGCAGAAGGTGGCAGCGGCCGCATCAAGCGCGAAGAAGTCGTCGTCGGTAGCGACACGATCCTCTACATCACGTGGGACAACGTCGAGAACTACTCGAACCCGCTGGGCGTCAACCCGGGCACGATGCAGATGCAGCTGAACCTGACGACCGGCGTCGTCACGATCGTCTGGACCAGTGTCGATGCCAACACCACGAGCGGCTTCGGCAGCTCGCACCTGGTCGGCTACTCGCCCCCCGGCGCGTCGATCGACGGTGGCTCGGTCAACCTCGCCACGGCTCTGCCAGTCGTGACGTCGTCGCTCAACATGTCGGCCCTGTCGCTGTCGGCTTCGCCGGCGCCGGTCGCAGGCGTCACGGTCGTCTACACGACCAACAACATCCCCGAGTTCGCTCCGACCTCGGGCCTCTACGTCGCCGTCAACATCATCAGCGTCGGCAGCGTCCCGGCTCCGGGCCTCGACCTCGGCTTCCTCGGCGCTCCTGGCTGCGCGGCCTTGATCGCGTCGCTGGACGTCACGCAGTCGATGGTCGGCGCCTCGCCGTCGAACACCGTGTCGTTCGCCCTGCCGCTGTCGGTCCCGGCCGGCATCCAGTTCTTCTCGCAGTCGGCGGCGCTGTTCCTCCCGAACACGCTCCCGAACGGGCAGAACACGTTCGGCATGACCACCAGCAACGCGATCGCGTCGCTGGTCGGCGCCTGGTGATCGGTTGATCGTCGCGGGCCGCTCTGGCCCGCGACCCCGCCCCGTGCCAGCGTTCGCGCTCCGGGGTGGGTGCCGCGCTACTGCGCGGCACCCTTGCGCCGTTGCGGCACTCCCTTCGGCGCCAGCATCACGAACCATGTGCTGAGGGCTGTCACCAACAGCAACGTGGTGAAGTGTCCGCGATGCTCAAGGACTGGGGCCATCGCCGTTCGCAGTAGCTCTTTGGCTGACTCGGCGGTCCCGGTTGTCTTGGCACTCGCGATTGCCGCGTCGAACAGCGACTGGAAGCGCACGCACCACCACGTCCAGACGCCGACGGCCGCGACGCAGAACGTCTGCAACGCGATCCGGCTGGGGCCAGGGTGAAAGAGGCCAAGGCCCGACACCGGCAGCAGGAACACCAGCCAGAACCACCAGCCGACCTGCGCCCACACCAGTTCGCCGAACACCGAGCCAAACCACGCCATGCCGCCAACGGCGACCAGCACGACGACGCAACCACCGAGCCAGCCCGCATCGTTGCGCGCGCGCCGTTCGAGCGCATGGCGGCCGATGGGGTGCAGCAGCAACATCAGGTTGAAGATCGGCACTGCGCACGAGGTGAGCAGCACGAACCCGAGCCAGCTGAACCGCACCACGGTTGCTGCCGTCGGCTGGCCCGCGCTTTCGAGCGAGTCGCCGGCGATCCGGCTGCCGAGATAGAGGCCGACCACGATTACGACCTGGCGCCCGCCGGAGAAGCGTTCGAGCCAGAGGAACCAGCGCAGCACGAGCCGGTAGAGCGGGTTTCTCGCTTTCAGCGCCTCGACCAGGCCGGCGCGGGCGCCGTCGTGGTTGGGATCGCGCCGCAGCGTCTCCTGGAAGTGGTGCAGGGCGCCCTTCGCGTCGCCTTGGTGCAGCAGCATCACGCCGCGGGTGTGGTGGCTGTACGGATTGTCGGGGTCGCGCGCGAGCGACGCGTCGGCCGAGTGCGCGGCTTCGGCGCCGCGACCGAGTCGGGCCAACGCCAGCGTGCGCAGGTTGAGGCAGTCGGTGTCCTGTGGGTCGAGGGCGAGGCCGTCGTCGGCGGCTGCCAAGGCGTCGTCCCAGCGGCGTTGGGCGATGCGTACCTGCGCCAGCGTGCTGCGGTGGTGCACGTCGTCGGGGTCGAGTTCGATGGCCCGCGCGATCGCCGCCGCGGCAGCTTCGTGTTCGTTGCGATGCCAATGCACGACGGCAAGGGCGCCGTAGGCGAAGTCGAGCTCCGGGTCGAGGCCGACGGCGCGTTTCGCCGAGTCCAGCGCCTCGTCGGCCTGGTCGGTCCGCAACAGGGCCTGCGCCAGCAAGGCGTGGGCGGGGGCGTGGTCGGGCACCTGCGCCAACAGCCCGCGCAGTTCTTGCGCGGCGAGGTCGTGCCGTTGCTGCTGGAACAACAGGATCGCGCGCTGCCAGGCAGCTTCCGGGTGCATGCGGCCAGTGTCGCCGCGGTGCGCCGATGCGCAATCGTGTCGATGCATCCCTCCGAGACCGGTGATTGACGCATCGACGGGACGATGGGAAGGTGCGCAATGGCCACCTGCCTGCCCAGGGCCCGCGGATCCACCATGCTCGAACTCGTCCTCACGCTCGCGGCAATGCCGCAGGGCCCCGTGTTGTCGCGACACGAACGGCATCTGCCCGAAATCGGCATCACCGTCATTGACCAGCGGACTCTCGATGCGGCGGGCGCGCGCATCGTGCGCACGACGACCGATGGCTCCGGGCGCAGCGTCGATGCCGATGCCCTGCGAGCGGCGGCGGTGGCAGCGCGCACGGCGCAGCAGGGCAAGCTGCACGCGTCGTTGGTCGAGAAGCTGGCCGATGGCGAAGTGCACGAGGTCGCGTTCTGGCTGGTTCTGCCGACGCGCCAACCGGATCTGCGGGCGGCGATCGATCGCGCCGTCGCGGCGGGCGCCAGTGCCGAGGAGGCGCGGCGCGCGGCTCTCGCACTGGCCGCAGCCGCAGTGGCGCCGGGCAACGCGGAGTTCGCTGCGGCAGCACGGGCCGCAGGTGGCGTGGTCACGCACACCGACACCATCACGCCGATCGTGTTCGTGCGCGGCGGCGACGCGCTGATCCGCACGCTGGCGGCCCGCGCCGACGTCGACCTCGCCTACTGGTCGGCACCGACCTGGTTCGACGAAGGCGAAGCCGGGCCCGGCGTCATCGCTGCCTGGAACGACTGGGCGAGCAAGACTGCGCGCACCGACGCGGTGCATCGCCGCGGCATCGACGGGGCTGGCGTCAAGGTGCTGGTCAACGACACCGCACCGGTCGCGACCACGAATCCGTTCCTGCCGCCCATCGTCGCCGGCAACGCGACGACGCCAGCGGCGCACGCGACCGCGGTGGCCGGCATCATCGCCAGCCGCCAGGTGCCGAACACCGGCGCCGCACCCGGCCTCACGCAGCTCTACAGCTACGGCGGTGCTGGCGACACGGCGGCGCCGATCGCGTGGGCGTGGGGCATGAGCCAGGGCATCAGCTTCGGCAATTGCTCGTGGTGGAACGGCCAGAAGGGCCAGATCCAGTTCCTGGACCGCTACTTCGACTACATCATCCGCCACTTCGCCGTGATGCTGTTCAAGTCGTCCGGCAACCAGGGCGGCAGCGACGGCAAGGTCACGACGCCGGGCTGCGGCTACAACATGACGGCGTCCGGCAACGCCACCGACCAGAACACGCACGACTGGAACGGCGATGCGATGTCGTCGTCGTCGAGCTGGGTCAATCCGCTCGAAGGCCATGACAAGCCCGAGGTCAGCGCCTGCGGCACGACGATCACGACGACCTCCACGGCGTCGCCGTGGATCACCGCTGCGGGTTCGGGCACCAGCTACGCGTCGCCGGTGACGTGCGGCATCGCCGCGCTGCTGGCGCAGACGGATCCGCTGTTGCAGAGCAAGCCCGAAGCGGTGCGCGCGCTGTTGATGGCGGGGGCGTTCCACAACATCGAAGGTGCCGCGGTGCTGAGCGATCGCGACGGCAGCGGCCACGTCGATGCGGCGGCGTCGCAGTCGGCGACGGCGCGCGGCCAGTTCCACGTCACGACGCTGACGCCGGCGTCGTTCGTCGGTGGCAATTACGACCTGCAGATCCCGCTGGTGGCCAACGACGAGACGCGCCTCTGTGGCGTGTGGTTCTCGCTGGCGAACTCGGCCTACACGACCGACGTGCTGCAGATGGACCTCGATCTCACGGTGTGGCTCGGCGCCACGCTGGTGGCGAGTTCGGCCAGCGCCGTCAATCCGTTCGAGATCGTGCAGTTCGTGCCGCCGGCCACCGGCATCTACACGGTGCGTCTGCAGCGCCAGTCGTTCCTCGGCGCCAGCGAGCCGTTCGCGCTCGCGTGGGTGACGCGGCGCGATGCGGCCACGAACGAAGTGGTGGTGACCGGCAATCCGGCGCCGGGTGGCGTCGCCAACTTCGAGTTCATCGACCCGTACCATCCCAACGCCAGCTACCTGGCGGTGCTGTCGTTCACGCCGTCGCCGGCGACGACGCCGATCGGTCCGAAGAAGGTGCTCGAACTCGGCTACGACGGCTTCACCGACCTGTCGCTCCTGCTGCCTGGTTTCGCCGGCGTGCTCGGCACCAACGGCCGCGCGACCACGACGCTCGCGATTCCGAACCTGCCGTGGCTGACCGGTCTGCCCGTGCACTCGGCGATGATCACCATTGATCCGTCGCTGCCCGAAATCGTCGAGGAGACGTCGCGCACGACCACGTTCGTCATCCAATGACGTCGGCCGCCGCGAGGGTGGATCACAGCTTCAGGAAGTCCTTCAGATCGTCGTAGAGCCCGGCGTCGTTGGCGTAGAGCACGTAGTTCTTCGCTGTCGCGAACCACTCTGCCGTCGTCGGCTTCTGCGCTTTCGCCGCGGCGAGCAGGTCCTTGGTCGTCAGCGGTTCGGGCACGCCGCTGCGCAGCGCGTCGTCGAGCTTGGCTTCGATCGCGCGATCTACCACCGCCTTCAGGTCGGCGCCCGAGAAGCGGTCGGTCTTCTTCGCCACCGCCGCGGTGTCGATGCGATCCTGCGGTTTGCCCGCCAGCAGCAACCGCAGGATGTCGGCGCGCGCCTCGTCGTCGGGCGGCGGCACGAAGATCACGCGGTCGAAGCGGCCCGGCCGCCGGAACGCGCTGTCCATGTGCCACGGCGCGTTGGTGGCGGCGAGCACCAGCAGGCCGTCGTTGTCACTGCCGAGGCCGTCGAGTTCGGCTAGGAACTGGTTGATCGTCTGCCGGCCGGCGCTGTGCTTCATGTCGTTGCGCGCGGCGCCAAGCGCATCGACTTCGTCGAAGAACAGCACGCAGGGCCGGTGCTGCCGCGCCGATTCGAAGATGGCGTGCAGGTTGCGTTCGCTCTTGCCGATCCACATGTCGAGCACGTCGTGGATGCCGATGCTGAGAAAGCTCGCGTCGACTTCGCCGGCGGTCGCCTTGGCGAGGAACGTCTTGCCGCAGCCGGGCGGGCCGTACATCAGGATGCCGCCGCCGGTCTTCTTGCCGTACGCCTTGTAGAGATCGGGCCGCTGCATCGGCAGCACGATCTTCTTCCGGATCTCGTCCTTGAGGCGGGCGAGCCCGCCGACGTGCAGGAACTTCACGTCGCTGCGCATCGGTCGCGGCAACGCGTCGCCCGCGGGGTCGCTTGCCTGCCGCACGCGGCCATCGACGACTTCGTCGTCGTCACCGCCGGCTGCTTGCAGGTCGATGCCGAGGCGCGAACCGAGGTCGGCGTCGCGCACCGTGGGATCGGCTTCCACGGCCTTGCGGTACTGACGTGCGGCGCCTTCGACGTCGCCTTCGGCTAGCAGCGTGCGGGCCAACTCGACGCGGGCGCGGTGGCTGCCGCGGTCGGCCAATTGCTCCAGCACGATCGCCGCGGCCGAGTGCTTGTCTTGCGCGCGGTACGACTTCGCCAACAGGATGCCGACCATTTCGTCCTTCGGTTCCTGGCGCAGGAAGGCCAGCGACTCCTTCTCGGCGTCGGCGTAGTGTCCGTAGGCGAAGAGGGTTTCGGCGAGCAGCCGACGCAGCGGCTGGTTGGCCGGAGTGGCAGTCAGCGCTTCGCGCAGCGAGCGGATCGTCGCATCGGCGTCCATCGCCCGATTGGGCCAGAAGGCGGGCGGCGGGGCAAGCGGGGTTCCTGCTTGCGCCGGGTCTTGGCTTTCGCAATGGCAATGCCAGGACAACGCGGCAAGCTGCTGCGCAATCACAGCCACGCCCGAGATGACCGACCAAAGCGGGTCATGTTCTTCCTCGACAGCACTGGGTTCTTCTCGCTGATCTGCCTGTTCGTGCAGTGCGGAATGGCGTGGATCTTCGCGGCGTTCTTTGCCGTGATGTCGCCCTCGCACGGACCCTGGTTGCGGCGCTGGTTCCGGGCCTTCGTCGGCCTCGGCGTCGCGTTCGCCGCGTTGTCGGTGCGGTTCTTCATGGCGCACCATGCAGTGGCCGGGGAGGCCAGGCTGCACGAAGGCGACCTGGTGGTGCGGCTTCTGTACGGGCTCTACCTGGTGGGCAAGGTCATGTTCGCCTGGTGCCTTCTCGGCGGCCTCGCCGCGATGCGCGGTCGCAGTTGGCAGTCCCACCGGTGGTTCGTCGTCGTGTTTGCGGTCGCATTCGTGGTTGGTGCAGCGCTGCCGACGATCGAGAGCGTGTTGTTGTTCCAGGCCGTGTGGATGCCGTTCGTGATGTGGCGTGCCG
>SXPB01000266.1 GCA_005776475.1 Planctomycetia bacterium | reverse complement strand
CTGCGCGGCCCGCGCGGCGGCATGATCCTGGCGAAGAAGGCGGTCTCGAAGCAGATCAACAGCTCGGTGTTCCCCGGCTCGCAAGGCGGCCCGCTGGTGCAGCAGATCGCCGCCAAGGCCACCGCCTTCGGCGAAGCGCTGCGGCCCGAGTTCCGCGCCTACCAGCAACGGGTCAAGGAGAACGCCGCGTTCCTCGCCGAGCGGTTGCGCGCCAGCGGCCTCGACCTCGTCACCGGCGGCACGGACAACCACATCGTGCTGGTCGATCTGCAGAAGACCGAAGTCACCGGCGCCGCCGTCGAAGAACGCGCGTTGGCGGCCGGCCTCGCGGTCAACAAGAACGCGGTGCCCGGCGACCAGCGGCCACCCATGGTCACTTCCGGGCTGCGGCTCGGCACCGCCGCGGTGACGACGCGCGGCTTTGGCAGCGACCAGATCGCGCAGATCGCCGACATCATCGTGGGCCTCGTGCGCGGCAACGACCCGGAACGGTTCCGCCCCATCGTGCAGAGCCTCTGCGAGGCGTTCCCCTTGCCGTGACGCATGGTGGATGCCCCCACACCCAAGAACGCCGCCGCCGGCGGCACGTCCGCTGCGGACGCACTCGTCGACGTTCGCATCCTGGAGAGTCTGGCGGCGCGACAGCCTGACGGCCTGCGCCAGTTGCTGGTGCAACACGGCGGCCTCGTCGCCGCTCGCTTGAAGCGCAGCTTTGGCCGGTGGCTGCAAGCGCCCGATCTCGAAGACGCGCTCGCCACCGCGATCGTGCGGATCTGGGAAGCGACCGCGGTGCGTCTGCCGGTGCACGGCACGCTGCGCGCGTGGTTCTGGGTGATCACGCGCAACTGTGCGCTGAACATCATGCGCAGTCGGCCCCGGCACGAAATCCCGCTCGACCAGGTCGCCGAGTTCCTCGCCGACCTGACGCCGTCGCCGACCGATCGCGACCAGTTGCACCTGATCGCCGACTTCCAGAGCGCCATGGCCATGCTGCCACCGCTGCCGCGCGCCGTGCTCCACGCCGATCTCGACGTGCTCGGCACCGCCCCGGCCCTGCAGCTGGCGGCGCGATTCGGCGTCAAGCCCGCGCAGATCCACCAGGCGCGCTCGCGTGGCCGGAGCATCCTGCGCGCCACCATGCAACGCCTCGGGCACTACCACCGGCGGCTGCAAGAAGAACTGTTCGCCGTCCCGGGCGCCGGATCAGGCCCGTCGGCGACTGCGCCGGAAGCGCCGTAGGTTGCCTGCCGGAGCCGCGCGCGGCGGCCGGCTAGTGCATCGTCGCGAGCGATGCCTTCACTGCCGGCAACCGCGCCGCGAAAACTTCACTGCGGGCCGCGAACTCGGCCACCTGCAGGCATGGCTTGCCCATCCACCGCTCGCGCACCCAGACCGCCACCAGCAAGCCGACGCGTTCGCCGTCGACGTTGGCGGTGAACTCGAGCCAGCGCCCTGCCTTGCCTTCGCGATCCGCGATCTCGCCGCGCTCGACCAGTTGGTAGCCACGCTGCTGCACGCAGTCGTTGGCCAACGCGTCGGACCAGAACTCGATGCCGCCTTCGGTCGCCTCATCGAGCGTGCGCACCCGCAACCGGGCGTCGTCGGCGGTGATGGCGCGGTAGCCGTCGCCGCGGTCGCCGAGCGCAACAAAGTCCTTGGGCAACGTCAGCGGTGGCGTCGCGCACGCGGCCAGGCACGCGAGCAGCGCCCACAGGGCAGTCCGAACGGAGCGCATCAGAATTCCCCCCGCAGCATCTGTTCGGCACCGACGCGGTTGATCCAACCGAACCGGCTCCACTGGCGCGACCGCTTCGGTGGCGGCGGCGGTGTCGAAGTGGCCTGGAACGCAACCTGCAGCGTCGCCATCGCCACCTGGTCCTGCAGGAACTTGATGCGACCCTCCATGCGCTCGATCTCTTCGCCGAGGCGGCGCAGTTCGGCTTCGACGCGCAGGATGTCCTCGACCTTCTCGGCCTTCTTCAGCACTTCGAGCAGCCGGTCGCGCGACTTCTTGGCGGTGTCGAGCCGAAGGCCGAGATCGACGTATTCCTCGGTGACGTCGTTGGCGGCGCGCGATTCGACGAGCACGCGGCCGAGTTCCTTCGCCGCCGCGAACGCTTCGTCGAACTTCGGCGCCGGCAGCCGCAGCACCAGCGTCGTGCCGACCTGGTTCTGCAGGTAGCCGCCCCAGGCTTTGATCTTGGCCTGGAAGTCGCGAGCGACGTCGTCGGGACGCGCGACCTCGACGCGGACTTCGCCCTTCTGGATCAGCAGGCGCTCGACCGGCGTCGGCGCGGTCGGCTGCGTCGATGCCGAATTGCCGTCAAGCGGGCCGAAGTTGTCGAAGCCGACGACCTTCGAGAGGTCGCTGGCGAAGTAGTTCTCCGTCCGCGCCCGGACATCGCCGTCGGTGCCATCGTTGTAGAACACCCCAGCGGTCGGGTTTGGCGCCGGAGTAGCCTCGATAAAGCCGTTGGTCACGTCGTCGAGCGAAGCCACGCGCCCGGGCGCGTTCGCTTCCGACATGTGGCATGCCGCCAGCGACCAACCCACCATCGAAAGCAGCAAGAAGAGTCTTCGCATCGTTTCACCTCCGTTCGCGTGCAGCGACGAGGTCGCGGTTGTACCAGAACGGCGTAGGATGCCCAGCCGATGGTTGCCTTCTCTGTCACCGCCGCCGCCCTGTTCGTTTCCCTGCTCGCCGCCCCCCAGGATCCGGCCGCGACCACGCCCGCCGAGAAGCCGCACGTCGAGTGGCAACGCACGCTCGCCGACGCCTTGGCGGTGCAGAAGGCCACGGGCCTGCCGCTGCTGATCGCGGTCAACATGGACGGCGAGGTGTTCAACGAACGCTTCGCGAACACGACCTACCACGACGCCGCGTTCATCGATTCGACGCGCGGTTACGTGTGCGTGGTCGCCTCGCCCGATCGCCACACCGAACGCGACTACGACGCCGAAGGCAACCGCATCGAGTGCCCGCGCTTCCCCGGCTGCACCTGCAGTGAACACATCGCGATCGAGCCCGAGCTGTTCGCGCGCTGGTTCAACAACACCCGCAACGCGCCGCGCCACCTTGGCGTCTCGACCGAAGGCAAAGTGCTGTTCGACCGCTTCCTCGACCAGAGCATGCAGACCGCGATCGACGCGATCGCCAAGAACCGCGGCAAGCCGAAGGCCGACGCGCTGGCGCCCACCGACGACGTGGCCCAGCTGTTCACGCGCCGCGACGCGTTCGCCCGCCGTTCGCTGGAGGCGAAGTGGCGCAGCGGCAGCTTCGAAGCGAAGCGCGCCCTGCTGGCGGCGGCGGCCGTGGCCACCAACGACCCGGTCGACCTGCTGCGCGCCGCGCTGCGCACCGAGGATTCGACGCTGTTCGGCCACGCTGCGTTGGCGACCGCGAAGACCGCCAGCAAGAGTTCGCTGATCGACCTCGAAGACGCGCTCGCGCGCTGCGACGACGGCGCGGTGACACAGGAGCTGGTCGCGCGGCTGTTCGAACTCGGCGCGAACGATGCTGCGGCGGCGCGCCTGGCGGCGCACTTCGACCCGAACAAGAAGGGCGTGTTCGTGGCCAAGCCCTGGTCGAACCCGTGGAGTGCGAAGCGCTTCGACCCAACCGATCGCGCCACGGTCGAAGCCGAACTCGACGCCTGCGAAGCCGCACTGCGCCAACGCGCGACCGACCACGAGGCCCGGTTGCGTCATTCCATCGCCTGCATCGCTCTCGCGGCGCTGCTCGTCCGCGATGGCGGCAAGGGCGCCGAACTGTGGTTTGGCGACGCGATCACCGGCGCGCGCAAGGTGCAGGAACCGGCACTCGCCGAGGAAGCACAGGCCGTGCTCGCGTTCGCGGCGTGGATGACGGGCGACGGCCCCGCGGCGGCAAAGGCCTTGGCCGCGGCGCAGTCGCCGCGCGACACCACGCGCCAGCCCGACCCGTTCCTGGCCGGTTGCCTGCTCGAACTGCTGACGCAGTCGATCCCGGGCACCGTCTACCTCGACGTCGAAGCGGCACGGCAACGCAGCCTGCGCAGCGAGATCGACATCGTTCGGGTGGCAATGGACCTCGCCTTGCAAAGGAATGTCGCCACCGAACGCGGCCTGCTCGCCGGCATCGGCCTGCTCGAGTTCGCCGGCCTGCGGCATGCGGCGCGCGCACGCCTGGCGACCGTGGTGGGCATGTTCCCGTCGTCGCCGGCGGCGCACGAACGCTGGCGCAATCGCATCGCCGTCGATCTCGGCTGGAATGCGGTCGGCAAGGCCTACGCGACGCACGTGGGGCAAGCGCAGGACAATCCCACGGCGGAGTGGTTCGCCGGCTACGCCGCGCTGCTGGCGGCCGAACAACACAGCCGCGACCAGTGGGCCGATCGTGCCCTCGCCGCCTACGCCGACGCGATCGATCGCCTGCCGCGCAGCGTGCAGGGCAATGCCGACTTCACGGACAGCGCCCACCACTACGTCGTGCTGGCGCTGGGCGGCCGCGCCGAATTGCTGCTGGCGCGCGGCCACGCCGAAGATGCCGCCGCCGATCTGCTGCGGGCGGCGCAACTGCGCGAAGCGAGCCTCGACGAGAACGACGGCTTGCAGCGCAAGCCACGCGCCATCGCCGGCCGCGTCGCGCGCGCGCTGGAGCAGGCCGGCAAGCACGAACTCGCGGCCCGGTTGAAGCCGATCCTGCCGCAGTGATGCCGCGATGGCGAAGCGAACGCAGCGCAGCACCCTGATCACCGGCGGACTCGCCGCCTTCGGCGTGTGGTTGGCGATCGATGCGCTGCTCGCCGGCAGCCTGTGGAAGTACCAGCTGTTCGGCCTCGGGCTCGGCGGTGCCTGCGTGCTGCCGTTGGCGACGCTGCTGGTGTTCGGCGACCGCGCCAGGCGACTCTGGCGGCGTCTGCTGTTCGCAACCATGCCGCTGCTGGTGCTGCTGCTCGTCGCCGAAGCAGGTGTGCGCGCGTTCGGCCCGACGCCGGAACTTCCGGGCGTGTTGCTGCGCGACGCCAGGCTCGGCCATCGCAACGAACCCGGCACCGAAGGCACCGACGCGCGCGGCTTTCGCAATGCGACGGCGCGGGAGCGCACCGACGTGCTGTTCGTCGGCGACTCGCAGACGTGGGGCTTTGGAGTAGACCCGGACTCCACGTTCGCGGCGCAGTTCGGCACCGCAACGGGACGCAGCAGCTACCAGATGGCCAACGGCTCGTGGGGCCCGGTGCAGTACGTCGAGCTGGCGCGGCAGGGTTTCGCACTGCAACCGAAGTGGGTCGTCGTCACCGTCTATCTGGGCAACGACCTCGTCGATGCCCACGACTACGCGGGCCTGGAAGGCGCCGCGGACCTGCGCACGGCCGGCGTCGACTACACGGTGCGCGACAATCCCGAGTTCCACGGCTCGCAGTCGCCGAACCTGGCGATGGCGTTGGTCGATGGCGCGCTGGCGTGCAGCCGCGTGCTCGACTTCGCGGCTCGCGTGGTGAAGTCACGCCTGCAGGGTGGCCAGTTCGATGCCGGCGCCAACGACGTCGTGTTCTCGGATGTGCGCACCGGCACGATCCTGCGCCCTGCCTACCGGCTACCCGCCGTCGATCGCGCCCACCGCGGTCCCCGCGACGGCTTGCTGGTGACGCAGCGGGCCTTCGTTGCGCTCGCATCGCTTGGCAAACAGCACGGCGCCGAAGTCTGCGTGCTGCTGCTGCCGACCAAGGAACTCGTCTACGCGAAATGGCTGCAGTCGCTCGGTCGCCCGATGCCCGAACTCGCGGCGTTGCAGGCCGCCGAACAGGTCGCCCTCGCCAGCCTGCGCGACGCAGCGACGATCCTGGGTCTGCGCTGCTTCGACCTCACGAACGCACTGCAAGCGGAGCTGCAGGAAGGCCGCGCCCCATGGCCGGCTTCGGGCGACGGCCACTTGTCCGCGCATGGCCATCGCACCGTCGCCCGGTTCCTGCTGACGATTGCGCCGCGGTGAACGGCGGCGGGCGGCGCGTATGCTCGCCGCCCATGTTCGATCGCTTCTCGGACAACGCCAAACGGCTGCTGTCGTTCGCTCGCCAACAGGCGATGTCGCTTGGCCACGAGTTCATCGCGCCCGAACACATGCTGCTCGGGCTGCTGCAGATCGAAGGCGCGAACGCGGTCGCGATGCTCGGCAAGTGCCAGGTTGCGATCCCGTCGTTGCGCAAAGCCGTGCTCGCGGCATGCAACCCAACGGGTCCGCAGCCCCCCACCGGGCAACTGCCGTTCACGCCGCAGGCGAAGCAGGTGCTGGAAGCGATGCTCGAGTGCGCGATGTCGATGGGACATGGCCAGCTCGGCACCGAGCACTGCCTCGTCGCCTTGGCCAAGGTCCCGGGCACGATCGCAACCCGCGCGCTGGCGCAGCTCGGAGTCGACCCGGCGCGGCTCGTACGCCTGCTGACGCACGGCACCGACCAGGGTCTCGCCGAACGCCGCCGCCTCCTGCTGGTCAGCAACTCGACGATGCACGGGGGCACCTACCTCGGCCACTGCACCGCCGAGATGCGCGACTTCCTCGGCGCGAAGCGCCGCGTGATGTTCCTGCCCTACGCACTCGCCGACCACGCCGGCTACGCGGCGAAGGCACGCGCGGCGTTCGCGGCGATGGGCCACGACCTCGTGTCGGCGCACGAAGCCAACCACGATCCGGGCGCACTGGCACAGTGCGACGCCGTGTTCGTCGGCGGCGGCAACACGTTCCGCCTGCTGAAGGCCCTCTACGACTACGGCTGGCTCGACGCGATCCGCCGCCGCGCTGCCGCGGGCATGCCGTACATCGGCAGCAGCGCCGGCACCAACGTCGCGACGCTGTCGATCCGCACGACCAACGACATGCCGATCGTGATGCCGCCGCGCTTCGAAGCGCTGCAGCTGGTGCCGTTCCAGATCAACCCGCACTACCTCGATCCGGACCCGAGCAGCACGCACATGGGCGAGACGCGCGAAGAGCGCCTGCGCCAGTTCCACGAAGAGGACCGCGTGCCGGTGCTCGGCCTGCGCGAAGGTTGCATGCTGCGCGTCGAAGGCCCACGCATGGACCTGCGCGGCAGCACCAAGGCGCGCTTGTTCCGGCAGGGCGAGCCGCCGCAGGAGTTCACGCCGCCGTGCGACCTGTCGTTCCTGCTCACGCTGGCGCGCTGACGCCAGAAACCCCGACGAGCGCGCCGCGGTCCACTCTCGCCGGATGCACGGTTGCCTCTAGACTGCGCGCACCGTGCGTTTCCTGCTCTTCCTGGCATTGCTGGTCCTCGCCTTCGCGGCCTGGATGTGGAGTGCGCTGGGACCGACCTCGCCGCCGTTGCAGCAACGCGGCTCGGTACCGACGACCGCGCCGATGCCAGCCGAAGCATCGCCAACCCAAGGCGCGGCGCCCGCCCCGCGCACCGAGATCGCCGCTCCCCGTTCTTCGATCGCCGGCACGCTGGTCGATCGCGAACGTCGCCCGGTCGCCGGCGGCACGGTGTCGTTGGTCGTCGATGCCGCGGTCGTTACGCCCGGCGCACCAACCGACGCGCGCGGCCGCTTCACGCTGTTCGACGCACCGGCGGGCCCGGCCACGATCCGCGCCGCGGCCGCCGGCTTTGCCACGATCCAGCTCGGCGACCTGTTCCCCGGCAAGGCCGAAGGTGGCCACCTCGAAGTCGGGGAACTGACGTTGCCGCCAGCCATGCTGTGGCAAGGCACGGTGCGCTCGCGCGGCCGTGGGCTGGGCGGCGCCACTGTCAGCATGCTGCCCGATCTCGGTCCACAGGGCACGCCGCACCCACTGGTGCTGCGCACCACCACCGACGCCGACGGCGCCTTCCTGTTCGCCAGTGGGCTCGTGCCGCCGTTCGCGCTGCTCGTCGAAGCCGACGGCCATCGCGGGAGTTCGCGTTCCGTCGCGAGCATCGGCACACCGCTCGAGTTCGATCTGCAGCCGCTGCCGCGTGTCACCGGCCGCGTGCTCACGCCGACGGGGCAGCCGCTGCCGACAGCGCTCGTCTGGCTGCTCGCGGCACCCGACGAACCCACCGCCGACAAGCTGCGTCCGCATCAGGATCCGCATCCACAACTCGCGCACGCCGTGGACGCCCACGGCGCCTTCGACCTCGCGGTGCCCCGCGGGCGCACGTTCGTGGTGCAGGCACAAGCCGACGACCACGTACCGGCAGTTGTGGGTCCGTTCGGCACGAACGAAGCCGTCGGTCCCCTGGTCGCAACACTGCAACCCGGCTGCACCGTGCGGGCAAAGGTGACGTGGCGCGGCGATGCGATCGCGGCCACCGCGTGGTTGTGGGAACCCGGCACGAACGCGCAGCCGCTGCGACAGGCTGCCGCCAACGGTTCCGGCGAACTGGCGATGCCGCCCGTGCCGCCAGGTCGCTACCGCCTCGTGGTCGCCGCCGAGCAGGGCGCCTTCCACGAACAGGAACTCGAGCTGGAACTGGGGCCTGCGGCGGTGCGCGCGATTGCGCTGCCCGAGGGCGCGCGCCTCACCGGCGCGGTGCATGGGCCCCGACCCGACGCCGCGGTCGTGGTGTGCGCGCACACGTCGGGGCTGCGGCGGCGTGGGCTCGTGCGCAGCGATGGCAGCTTTGTCGTCGAAGGACTCGGTCCCGGGCCATGGCGCGCCTTCGTCGAGAGCAACCCGCAGGACTTCCGTTCGCAGATCAGCACGATGCTGTCGTCGCTGCTCGATGAGCCTTGGATCACGGTCGGTGCGGTCGGCGAAGTGGTGCGCAACGTGGAGAGTCCGGCGCTGCGGCTCGGGCGCGTGCACGGCCGCCTGGCGCCGGAGTTCGCCAACGCGCGCATCGAATTGGTGCCCAACGACGATCGGCAACGCCAGGTCGCCGTCGGGCTGCGCCAGGCCGCGGTCGGCGACGACGGGGCATTCGAGATCGAACCGGTGCTACCCGGCACGTGGCTGGTTCGGCTGCATCGCGGGGGAACGACGCCGCCGCTGGAGCGCACCCTCGAAGTCAGCCGGGGCGCTGCGACCGTGTGCACGTTCCCGTAGGTCGCGGCGCCGGGGCCCCCTACTTCGGCACCTTCGCCCGGACCGCCGCCACGAACGGCGCCCATGCTGCCACCAGCGGCACGCCGTAGCGCGCACACACGACTTCGAGGTTGCCCCGCCTCCAAAAGCCGTGCGGGCAGCCGACGATCACCTTGCCGCCGCGCGCGTGCAGGCCGAGTTCGAGCAGCGTGATCGGCGCCTTCGTTTCGGGCGCGAACCACATAGCGACCACATCGGCCCGCTCGAGGCCGGCGAGTTCCCACTCGACCTGTTCGCGAAACTTCGGCTCGTCGATCGACTGGCGCCAGCTCGCGTCCCACTCGTCGCGCCGCGGATTGAGCGCGATCGCGTCGATGTCGCGCAACTCCGCCGCGAGGCGCGCCTGCCAGTCCTCCGCCGCGCCCATTTCGATCGAGCCGGCCAGGAACACGACCCGATCCGCCGCGCGCACCTGGATCGGCGCCGGTGGTTTCACGATCCGCATGCAAGCGACGATAGCCGCGGTTTCGCCGTCGCTACAGTAGCCTTCCCACCGCATGAAGCTGCCCATCGTCGCTGCCGTCGCCTGCGCCACCCTCGCCCACGCGCAGACCCCGACCTCTCCGCCCTCGCCGATCAGCAAGGACCAGCTGCTCGCCAACGTGCGCTTCCTCGCCGACGACCTGCTCGAAGGCCGTGGGCCGGGCACGCGCGCCGACCAGCTCGCGCGCCTCTACATCGCCACGCAACTGCAGGCGGCGGGCTGCAAGCCCGGCGGCGCCGAGGGCAGTTGGATGCAGCCGGTGCCGATCCTCGGCATCACTTCGACCGTCGGGGAAACGCTGGTCGCGAAGAGCGCCAGCGGCAGCGCCATGTTCCAGGCGCCGAACGACTTCACCGCGGTCGCCGGCAATCCCGACGCCGCCGCCGCCTGGGCTGACGCGGAACTCGTGTTCGTCGGTTTCGGCATCACCGCTCCCGAGCAGAACTGGGACGACTTCGGCAGCACCGACGTGAAGGGCAAAGTGCTCCTGGTGATGAACGACGATCCGGCCGACGACCCGGCCCGCTTCGCCGGCAAGACGCGGCTCTACTACGGGCGCTGGAGCTACAAGTACGAGGAGGCCGCGCGCCGCGGCGCGCTCGGCGCGATCGTCATCCACACCACGCCGTCGGCGGGTTATCCGTTCCAGGTGATCCAGGCCAACCACGGCCGCGAGAACTTCTGGCTGCCGTTCGCGAAGGGCACGCCGACGCTCGGCATCCGTTCGTGGGTCACTGAAGACGTCGCCAAGAACCTGTGCGCGCTCGGCGGCCACGAACTCGACGAACTGCGCGAACGCGCCAAGAAGGGCAACCAGCCGCCGGTGCCGCTCGGCGTGAAGCTGTCGTTGACGATCGCCAACACCGTGCGCGAACTGCCGTCCGGCAATGTGGTCGGCGTGCTGCCCGGCACCGATCCCGTGCTCGCCGCCGAGCACGTGGTGGTCAGCGCGCACTGGGACCATCTCGGCATCGGCAAGCCGCGCGGCGACGATGCGATCTACAACGGCGCCGTCGACAACGCCTCGGGTTGCGCCGGCATGCTGGCGTTGGCGCGCGCTTGCGCCGCGGTGCCGCAACGGGCCCGCAGCATCACGTTCCTCGCCGTCACCGCCGAAGAGTCGGGTCTGCTCGGTTCGCAGTTCTTCGCCGCCAACCCGACCGTGGCGAAGGACAAGATGGTGGCGAACTTCAACGTCGATGGCCTCAACGTGTGGGGCAAGACGCACGACATCGAGTTCATCGGGCACGGCAAGAACAGCCTGACGGCGCTGGCCGAGTTCGTCGCGAAGTCGCGCGGGCGCCGCATCGAGCCCGACAGCAACCCCGACCTGGGTCTGTTCTACCGCAGCGACCACTTCAACTTCGCCCGCATCGGCGTGCCGGCCGCGTACTTCAAGGCGGGCAAGGACTTCCTCGACAAGCCCGAGGATCGGCGGCGCATGAAGAACAGCTACACGACGGTGCAGTACCACCAGCCCAACGACGAACTGGCGGCGTGGTGGAACCTCGATGGCGCCGTCGACGATCTCGAAGTGCTGCTCGAGTGCATGCTGCGGACAGTGAACGATCCGGCGCGGCCGCGCTGGACGCCTGGCGACGAGTTCGAGAAGGCGCGCTGAGGCCGTCGGCGGCGACCGACCGCGAACGCCGCTGCACGTTCACACCAGCGGCAGTTCGAGCAGAAAGCAGGCGCCGTCGGTGACCGCGGCGTCGAGCCGCAGGTCGCCGCCCAGGTCGCGCGCCAGACCGCGCGCCAACGCGAGGCCGAGGCCGACGCCGGGAACATCGTTGCTGCCGGCGACCACTGCCCCGCGATCGAATGGCGCGAAGATGCGGTCGCGGACGCTCGCTGGCACGCCAGGGCCGTGGTCGCGCAAGGCCAGGACAACCCGCGCGCCGGCCACCCGCGCCGACAGGTGGATGCGGGCGTCGGCGGCGCCGCATGCGTACTTCGCGGCATTGTCGGCGAGGTTGAACAGGATCTGCCCGACCGCTTCCTCGTCGATCGTCACCCGCGCCGCATGCGCGCCGGCAGCGACCTCCACCACGAGCTGCAGGCGCACGTCGGCGAGTCGCCGCTGCAGCGTCGGCGCCAGGCGATCGAGCAACGGCCCGACTTCACATGGCACCAACCGCGCGGTGAAGCGGCCTTCCTCGAGCCGCGACCACGCCAGCACGTTCTCGACCACGCGCGACAACCGATCGCTCTCGCGCTGCAGCGTGGTCAGGTACTCCTTCTGGGCGGCAGGCTCGGTGACGACGCCTTCGGCGAGCATCTCGCTGTACATCCGGAACGTGGTCAACGGCGTGCGCAGTTCGTGCGTCACCGCCGAAGCGAAACGCGCGCGCCGTTCGCCGAACCCGATCGCTGCACGCAGCGTGAACGCGAGCACGACGAGGCCGAGCAGCGTCACGCCCCAGGTGGTGCCGAGGATCAGCGGCATCGGCAGACCGCTGGCGATCGAAGCGTCGCACGGCGCTTCGAGGCGCACCGGCACCGACGCGAGCATCGACGGTTGTTCGGCGGGGGTCGGGTTGTCGCAGCGCACCAGGCGGATGGCACCGGCGGGGAACAGGTCGGCCACGAGGCCGGTCATCTGCGTCTGCAGCGCCGGCCAATCGACCACGACGCCCTGGATGCGCGAGGCTGTCGCCGTTCGTACGCGGCGCACGAACAAGAGCTGCGGGCCATCCTCCGCATCGAGCCACACCGGCACCAGCGGGCCCGGCGTCTCCATGGACGTCGCCGATGCCATGAACTGGGCCTGCGGAGCACTGTTGTAGTTCGTGCTCCACGAGTTGGAGTTCAGCAGGACCGTGCGTTGCCGGTTGGAGTACTCCTGCACGCTCTGCTGCGTCTGCTGCGTATCGCTTGGCGACACCGGATTGATGCCGCAGAACATGATCCCGGCTTCGGCGCCGCCGAGTTTGGTCTCGAGCAGGGCAGGCGTGGCGAACTTGCCCAGGCGCGCGAGGCGCTGCGCCGCCTGTTCGAGGCGAGACACGTCGATGCCGTGCGCTTCGCAGGCGTCGCGTTCGTTGCCTAGCGGCACCTGCGGGCTGGTGAGTCCATCGGCGCCGAGTTCGAAGTGCAGCGGGAACAGCGGCAGCTCGTTGGCGAGCAGCGGCGACGGCACGATCACGTCGTCGGGGCCGAGCTTGTTGAAGCCACGCGTCCATGCCGCGGAAGCCGCCGGGAACGGCCGATAGTCCGACGCCGGGCGACTCGCTTCGCGGGCGACCAACGGCCCGAGGAAGCTGTCCAGGCGCCAGAGTCCGAGGCGCAGCCGTTCGTGCAACGTGGCCAGCCGCCGCGCCGCCAGTTCGTCCTGGTCGAGACGCGTCATGGTGACGGTCGACCACGTCAGCACCGCGAGCAACACCAATGCGGCCAGCGTGAAGGCCGACCAGGCGAGGCGACGCGGCGAGGTCACGGCGTGTCTCCGGCTGCCAGCATGTAGCCCTTGCCGCGCACCGTGAGCACCACCTGCGGCCGATCGGACGGGTCGGCGAGCTTGTCGCGCAGGTTGACGATGTGCATGTCGATCGCCCGCGTCGCCGAATCGCCGCCGGAGGGAAGACCCCAGACACGTTCGAGCAGTTCGGAACGGGCGATCGCGCGGCCGCGGTTCTGCACCAGGTAGCGCAACAGCTCCGTTTCCTTCTCCGACAGTTGCGCGCGACTGCGATCGGGGCGGTCCACTTCGCGACGGTCGAAGTCGATGGCGCGGCCGGCGATCGTGATGCGGCCGACGTCGGACGGCCGTTCGGCGCTGCGCCGCAGCACCGCGGTGACGCGCGCCAGCAGTTCCTTGCTCGAGAACGGCTTCACGACGTAGTCGTCGGCGCCGATCTGCAGACCGTTCACGCGATCCTGTTCGGAGCCGCGGGCAGTGACCAGGATCACCGGCAACGAAGGCCGCGCGCGCCGCACCTCGGCCAGGATTTGCAGACCGCTCGCCTTCGGCAGCATCACGTCGAGCACGGCGAGGTCGAGTTGGGCCGAGAGTGCGGTCGCCAGCCCTTCCGCCCCGTCCGCACAGGCGATCACCGTGTAGCCACCGAACTGCAACGTATCGACGAGGCCGCGGCGGATCGCAGCATCGTCTTCGACAACCAGCACGGTTCGTTTCGTGGTCACGGTGGCGTCAGCGTAGCCCGAAGCGGCGGTCTTCGACCGCGTCCTGATGGCACTTGATGCACGATCCGATCTGGCCGGCGCCGGTCACCTTGCCGG
>SXPB01000265.1 GCA_005776475.1 Planctomycetia bacterium | reverse complement strand
GCTGGCCGGCGGCGGCTCGACCGCGACGGCCTGCTCCGGCCGCTCGCCGAGCTTCACCACCACGATCTGCTCCTTGCCGGCGCGCTTGAGCTTGATGCTGACGCGGTCGCCGGCCTTGCGGGCGCGGATCTCGGCGGTGAACGCTTCGCGCGTCGGCGTCGCCTTGTCGTCGACGGCGATCAGCACGTCGCCGGCTTCGATGCCCGCCTTCTCGGCGGGGCTGCCTGGAATGCGCTCGGCGACGACGGCGGCGTCGCGCTCCATGTCCAGGTAGATGCCGAGCCATCCGTCGGCGGCAGGAGCGAGCAGGAGCAGCGAACTGAGGAACGTGGCGGGGATCTGCAGCATGGCGGGGCTTGGTTGCCAACCACATCCGGGTTGGCGGCGAAGGTCTCTACGGAAGGGTCTGCGAAAACGCAGCCACCGACCGAACATTCCAGGATCGCCAAAGCCGGGTCCGACTCTTGACCGAGCCTTGTGGCTTCCCTACAAAGTTCGCCCCGCAGCGGGCCCCCTTCGTCTAGCGGCCTAGGATCCGTGATTCTCAGTCATGTGACAGGGGTTCAAATCCCCTAGGGGGTACCAAGCGGTACGCGCCCGGCAGGCCTCGGCCTGCCGGGCGTTCCTTTTTCCCGACCGCCCCCGGGTAGCCTGCATTCCATGGTCTGGCTCCGTCGCGAAGACCACGAAGACCGCGAACTGCGCTGGCTGTGTCGCTTTGCGACGCCGAGCCGGGGTGCCGTGCGCCGGCTGCCCGAGGCCGATGACGCCCTGCGCACCGCGTTCCAGCGCGACCGGGACCGCATCCTGCACGCCACCGCATTCCGGCGGCTGCAGCACAAGACCCAGGTCGTGGCGGCCTTCGAAGGTGACCACTACCGCAGCCGGATGACGCATTCGCTGGAAGTGGCCAAGATGGCCCGCAGCGTGGCGCGGGCGCTGCTCTGAAACGACGACCTCGCCGAGGCGATCGCGCTGGCGCACGACCTCGGCCACCCGCCGGTCGGGCACGTTGGCGAGGAGGCCCTGCACGCGGCGATGGCCCCGCACGGCGGCTTTCGCCACAACGCCCAGGGGGCCCGCATCGTCGACCTGGTCGAGGACCGGTATGGCCACGGGCACGGGCTCAACCTGACGTTCCCGGTGCGGGCCGGATTGCTCAAGGGGCGCGTGCCGGATGGGTTTCCGCTGAGCCCGGATCTGGTGCCCAAGCCCGCGATGCCGTTCGAAGCGCATCTGGTCGATCTGTGCGACAAGATCGCCTACCTGAGCCACGACCTCGACGACGGCCTGCGGGCCGGCCTGTTCACGGAAGCGGAAGCCGCGGCACTGCGGCTGTGGCAGCAAGCCCGCGACCACGCCGGCAACGACAGTCGCCAGCGCATCGTCAGCGAGATCAGTTCGCTGCTGATCCACGACCTCGTCGAAACCGTCGATGCGGCGATCGGCGCGTTGCCCGCGGGCAATGCAGCACCGCGCGTGCAGCACGGACCGGCGATGACGGTCGCCGCCCAGGAGCTGCTCGAGTTCCTGCGGCTGCGCTACTACAAGTCGCCGCGGGTGCTGGCGGTGATGAACGACGGCGCCGCGCGCATTCGCCGGCTGTTTGCCGAACTGGTCGCCGACCCGAAGAAGCTGCCGGAGACGGCGCAGCGGCGACTCGACCACGACGGCGCCGAACGCACCGTGTGCGACTACGTCGCCGGCATGACCGACCGCTTCCTGATGCGGGCGACGCCGTAGGCCCGCGCCGCGCGGTCCGAAAATGCCGCAGCCCGCAGCGTCGTCGAGACGTCGATGCGGGCTGCGCGTTGGTTACCCCGAAAGGATTTGAACCTTTACAAACAGGACCAGAACCTGTTGTGCTACCGTTACACCACGGGGCAGTAAGTAGCTGATTCGAAAGAACTTGGAAGCGATTCCCCCAGCCGCCCTTCGGCAACCGGGGGCACCAGCACCGGCGAGCGGAACTGGTTACCCCGCCTGGACTTGAACCAGGAACCAACAGGACCAAAACCTGCTGTGCTACCGATTACACCACGGGGTATCGGGCGGCAGAGTCTAGCGACGCGATTCCGGTTGTAAACGACTTCCTTGGCCCTACCGGCGCGACGACAACGGTGTGCTCGTTTCTTCGGCCTGGACCGGTGCGGCTTCGACTTCGCCGTCCTTGCCGATGCGCAGCACGCGGTAGCCGCCCTGGGTCCGGAACCAGAGGGCGAGCAGCAAGAAGATCGCCGCCATCGTCGCGGGGATGAGCGAGTCGACGCGCAGCGTCTTGCGATCGGCATCGAGACTCGCCTGCATCACCTTGCGATCCTCATCGGACAGCTTCGCGATCGCTTGCGTGGTGACCAGGTCGCCGCGCACCGCCTTGAGCCGCGCCTGCACTTCGCCGCGCTTCTTGCCGTCGATGCCCTTCGCTTCGGCGAAGGCGAGGAACTGGCTCGGCGTCTCGGCGACGTACTTCGCGTGCACGGCAGCGTCGGCCTGCTGCAACGCTTCGCCGGAGAACCGGTCCTTGGCGTAGCCGAGACCAGGCCCACCCACGATGCCCGCCGACAGCATGCCGATGCCGCCCATGAGACTGATCGCGACGGCGCCGGTGCGCGGGAAGCGATCGCTGGCGACTGCCAACATGGTCGGCCAGAAGAAGGTCTTGCCGATCGCGTAGACACCCATCGCCAACAAAGCGCCGCCCAGTGTCTCGATGCCCGAGGCAAGGTTGAGGCCGAGGCAAGCCAGAACGGCGCTGACCATCAACAGGCCGACCGGCGACAGACCACAACGCTCGATCCAGCCGGCGCAGAAGCGCAGCGCGAACATCACCGACGAAGTGAACAAGAACACGATGGTCCCGTACTGCGGCGCCGTGAAGTTCTCGGTGATGTCAGGCGCCCAGAAGTCCGTGCCGAGTTCGACGGCTCCGACCAGCAGGTGCGTCACGAACAGCACGAACAGCAGGATCGAGCCCATCGCGAAGTTCGTGGCGACACCGGCGACGACCACGAGGCCACCGGCGACCGTGTAACCAACCCACTGCGGCAGGCCGAGACTGCCGGCGAAGAACTGGCTCAGCAGCACACAGATGACCAGGGCGCCGAGGATGCCGACGTCCTTGAACATGCCGCCGAAACCCAGCCCGCTGCGCGTGGCTTCCGACTTCGGAAACGCCTGGCCGAAGAACAGGTAGCCGTAGGCGAGGGTCGCGACCAGGAACATGGTCAGCAGGATGCGCCAGTCCCACCCCGGCAAGGCCAGCACGAGCACGCTGCCGATCATCAGCCCCGCCGGCCAGCTGGCGTGGAGGATGTTGAGGTAGTGCGTGCGCCGATGCGGGAACAACGTGGCGACGAGGGGATTGGCGACGGCCTCGAGCGTCCCGTTCGCGAAGCCGAACAAGAAGGTGCCCCACCACAACACCTGCAAGGCACCCGCGGCGTCCCCGGTCGAAGCCCCGAACGCACTGACCGCCGACAGCAGGTGCAGCACGAACGCGACGACCACCAGCTTGCCGTAGCCGAGGCGGTCGCACAGCAAACCGCCGGCGATGATGCCAAAGCAGAAGCCCGGGAACATCGCCGGGCCGATCCCGCCGATCTGCTCGTCGGTGAATCCGAAGTCGGTACGCCATTGGCCGGCGATGTTGGCGCGAATGCCAAAGCCGATGCCGGCGGCCAGGATGGCGAAGAAACCGGCCCAGAGCAGCCGGCTGGCGTTCGGCGCAATGCCGTCGCGTTGCATGTGCATGGGGAGAACCGAAGTGAGGGACGAAGGGACGGACGAGGGGACGGACGCAGGCGGCGGAGTCTATGCGGCGACCATGCCGCCAAACATCAGCGAGTACCGAGCAGGTGCTCGATGGCGAGTTGGTTCAAGCGCACATAGCCACAGCCGCGGGCGCCGGCGGCATTCGCGTCGAAGCTCTCGAACGCGGTCTTGTCGCGCAACAGGTCGGCGATCGTCTCGCCCCTGGCGAGCGTGCCCTGGCTCAGTTCCGGGATGCGCGAGTCGCGCAGCGCGGCCTGCACTTCGGGATCCTGGCGATACTTCGCGGCCCGCTCGCGCAGCAGCCGGTAGGTGCGCATGTTCGCCGCCGCCGATGCCCACACGCCGGTGATGTCCTCGGTGCGCGACGGCTTGTAGTCGAAGTGGCGCGGGCCGTCGTAGCCCGCGGTCTCGAGCAGATCGACCAGGAAGAAGGCATTGAGCAGGTCGCCGTGCCCGAACACGAGGTCCTGGTCGTACTTGATGCCGCGCTGGCCGTTGAGGTCGATGTGGAACAGCTTCTTGTGCCACAGCGCCTGGGCGATGCCGTGCACGAAGTTGAGGCCAGCCATCTGCTCGTGGCCGACTTCGGGATTGAGCCCCACCATCTCCTTGTGCTCGAGCGTGTCGATGAACGCGAGCGCATGCCCGATCGTCGGCAGCAGGATGTCACCGCGCGGCTCGTTGGGCTTGGGCTCGAGCGCGAAGCGCAGCGCGTAGCCACGTTCCTTGCAGTAGCTGGTCAGCGTGTTCATCCCCTCGCGGAACCGATCGAGGGCTGTGCGCACGTCCTTGGCGCCGTCGTACTCGGCACCTTCGCGCCCGCCCCAGAACACGTAGGTCTGCGCCCCTAGTTCCGCGGCGAGGTCGAGGTTGCGCATCACCTTGCGCAGCGCGAAGCGGCGCACGCCGCGGTCGTTGGCGGTGAATGCCCCGTCCTTGAACACCGGATGCGTGAACAGGTTCGTGGTCGCCATCGGCACCTTCATGCCGGTCGCGGCGAGCGCCTTCTTGAAACGCTCGATGTGCTGCGCGCGCGCCTTGTCGTCGCTGCCGAACGGAATCAGGTCGTCGTCGTGGAAGGTGACGCCGTAGGCGCCGAGTTCGGCGAGGCGGGTCACGATCTCGACGGGATCGAGCGCTGGGCGCGTGGCATCGCCGAACGGATCGCGGGCTTGCCAGCCGACGGTCCACAGGCCGAAGGTGAACTTGTCTTGGGGAGACTTGGACGGGTTCGTGCTCATGGAGAAATCAGGCTGGGCGCGCGGGCTTGTCGCCGCCTTTGCGGTAGGCGCTCGCGGACAGCCCCATCAACCGCTGGAACTGCCGCGCGAAGTCGGAATGGTCGTAGAAGCCGGACTGCAACGCCACCTCGGTGATCGGCATCTGGGTGTTCAGCAGCAGCGAACAGGCGTGCATGATGCGCATGCGCATCAGGTAGGCGCGCGGCGTCGTCTGGAAGGTGCTGCGGAACTTGCGCTCGAACTGGCGGACCGACATGCCGGCCATGCGGGCGAGGCGCGCGGCGTTGAGGGGACCGCGGAAGTTCTGCTTCAGATGCTCGGCGGTGTCGGCGAGTTCGAGGTACGGCTGGATCGCCGCATGCTGCGTCTCGTAGCTGCGCACGGTGCCGCACACGCCCGCGACCTGGCCATCGCGGCCGAACAGGGGCAGCTTGTCGGTGACGAACCACTCGGGTTTGCCGTCGGCGTTGGGGAAGAGCTCGATCAGGCCGAGCAGGGGCTTTTGCGACTGTAGCACGACGCGGTCGTCGCGTCGGTACTTGTCCGCGAGGCGCGGCGGAAACATCCAGTCGTCGGTCCGCCCAACGATCTGCTCTTCCCGTTCGTAGCCGCAGTGCCGCACGAAGGCAGGGTTCGCCAGCATCAGCCTTCCTTGGCTGTCCTTGGCGAAGAACAGCGTTCCCGGCAAATGGTCGAACAACTGGCGCAGCGGCCCGGGGGCCAGGCGGTCGAGCCATTCCTGCTGCAGTTTTCCACCGATCATGTCGCAATCATACACATGCAGCGCGCAAACCTACAAGCCAGCCCCGGGCCCAGTCGCCATCGTGCCGGCATGGGCAGATCCCTGTTCGCCATGATCGCGGCCATCGCCACGCTGGGTTTCGCCGATGCCGTTCATGGTCAAACCGGGGCCAGCGCCGCGCCGCCGCCGCGGCGCCTGCAGGTGCTGTTCCTGGGTGCCCCCACCGGGAACGGTCCGCACCACGATCCGATCACCCGCTACCGCACGTTGAAGCGTGGGCTCGGCGCCGACGGCATCGATCTCACCTACCGTGAGGATCCCGCGGAGGCGTTCACGCCTGCCACGCTGGCGCCGTTCGACGCGGTGCTGCTGTACGGCAACTGGGAGCCGAATGGCACGCTGCCGGAGCCGCAGTTGCAGGCGCTGCTCGCGTTCGTCGAGAACGGCGGCGGCTTCGTGCCGGTGCACTGCGCCTCGGCGTGCTGGGGCCGTTCGCCGAAGTTCGTGCGGCTCGTCGGCGGCCGCTTCCAGAGCCACGGCGGCGAGGAATTCACGGTCGCCAACGTCGCCAAGGACCATCCGGTGCTGCAGGGCATCGACGGCTTTTCCGCCTGGGACGAGACCTACGTGCACGACGAGCACGCCTTGGACCGCACGATCCTGCAAACGCGCAACGGCGAGCCGTGGACCTGGGTGCGCACGCAGGGCAAGGGCCGCGTGTTCTACACCGCCGCCGGCCACGACCATCGGGTCTGGGATCTGCCCGCGTTCCAGCAACTGCTGCGGCGCGGCATCGAATGGGCCGCTGGCGACGCGGCGCTGGCGCGGTTGCGCGCCGTCGGCCTGCCGACGCTCGAGCAGGAGACCGTGTCGCTGCCCGGCTACCGTGAACGCAAGGAGATCACGCGCGCGCAGAAGCCGCTGGCAGCCGCCGAATCGCAGAAGCTGGCGATGGTGCCGGTCGGCATGGAACTGCAGCTGTTCGCCAGCGAACCCGACATCGTCAATCCGATCCACATCGCGTGGGACCACCGTGGCCGCGCCTTCGTCACCGAGACCGTCGACTATCCGAACAACCTGCAGAGCGGCGACCTCGGCCACGACCGCATCACGATCTGCACCGACACCAACGGTGATGGCCTGGCCGACCGCTTCACGCGCTTTGCCGAGAAGCTGTCGATCCCGACCGCCGTGACGTTCGCGAACGGCGGCGTCGTCTGCACCAACGGCCAGGACATCCTGTTCCTCGCCGACACCGATGGCGATGACATCGCCGACGTGCGCAAGGTGCTGTTCACGGGCTTCCACATGGGCGACACGCACGCAGGCATCTCCAACCTGCTCGCCCACCACGACGGCTGGATCTGGGCGACCGTGGGCTACTCCGGCTTCCGTGGCGACGTCGGCGGCAAGCGGCACGAGTTCTCCCAGGGAGTGCTGCGCTTCCGCGCCGATGGCGAAGCACTCGAGTTCATCCAGAACACCACGAACAACACCTGGGGCCTCGGCATCACCGCCGCCGGCCACGTCGTCGGTTCGACCGCGAACGGCAACCCGAGCTTCTTCGTCACGTTCCCGCAGGGCGCCTACCGCGCCGTCGGCATGACGCCGCCGACGACGCCGCGCGCCGACGACGACCCCAAGTTCTTTCCGATGTCGGCCGACATCCGGCAGGTCGACTTCTTCGATCGCTTCACCGCGGCGGCGGGGCACGCGATCGCCACCGGCCATCGGCTGCCCGCGGCGTGGCACGACCGCGTCGCGTTCGTGTGTGAGCCCACCGGCAAGCTGGTCGCCGCCTTCGAACTGCAACGCCAGGGCGCGAGCTTCGTCGCCCGCCAGACCAGCAACCCGGTGTTCGCGTCGGCCGACGCCTGGACGAGCCCGGTGTGCGCCGAGGTCGGCCCCGACGGCGCCCTGTGGATCTGCGACTGGTACAACCTGATCATCCAGCACAACCCGACGCCGACGAAGGGCAGCGCGGGTGTCGCTGCGCAGACCGGCCGCGGCAACGCCTACGAGACGCCGCTGCGCGACACGCAACACGGCCGCATCTGGCGCGTGTTCCCGCGCGGTTCCGCGAACGAAGCCGCCCCCACGCTCACCGGCGATGCCGCCGCGCTCGTCGCCGGTCTCGACCACGGCAATCTCGGCTGGCGCCTGCACGCCCAACGGCTGCTCACCGAACAGCGCGCCACCGCGGCGGCCCCGGCCCTGCTCGCGCGCCTGCAGCAAGGCGGCATCGCCGCACCACACGCGCTCGAGGTGCTGCAGGCACTCGGCGTCCTGTCGCCGGGTGAACTCGAAGCCGCCCTGGGCTCCACGCACGAAGCCACGGTCGCGCGCGCCCTCGCCCACGCCGATGTCGCCGCGATCAAACGCGCGTTCGTCGCCAACGGCACGTTCCGCGGTGCCGGCCGCAATCTCGCCGACGCGTTGGTGCGCCTCGCCGGCAGCGCCGCCGACCCGGAGATCGGCGCCGCCCTGGTCGAACTCGCGCGCACGCGCGAACGCGAAGTGCTCGACGACGCCACGCTGCGCGACGCCTGGAGCATCGCGGCGCGGCGTCACGTCGACACCGTGCTCGCCGCGGCCGACGCCAAGGGCCTCCAGCAGAAGAGCAAGGAAGCCCAGCCGAACCTGCTGCCCAATCCGACGTTCACCGACGTCGACGGCAGCGCGCCGCGCGGCTGGAACGATCTGCGCATCTATGGCGGCGCCCGCGCGCCGGACGTGCAGTTCGGCACCTCCCCCGAGGGCCGCGCCGGCACCGCGTGCCTGCGGGTGAGCACCGAGCGCACTTCCGACTGCGGCATCGCCGCCGTGGTCAAGGTGCAGAAGGCGACGCGCTACCGCCTCAGCGGTTGGATCCGCACCGAGCACGTGAAGCCACGCGCCGGCGAAGGCGCCATGCTCAACGTGCACGGCGGCGTGCACACGAAGGGCGTGCACGGCAGCAGCGACTGGACCCAGGTGTCGGTCGAGTTCGACAACCGCAATGCCGACGAGATCGTCGTGCACTGCCTGTTCGGCGGCTACGGCGGCGCCACCGGCACCGCCTGGTTCGACGACGTCGCGCTGCAGCCGATCGGCTCGTCGCACAATCTCGCCGGCGCCCTCGAGATGCTCGCCACGTTCCGCAGCCAGGCCCAGGCGCCCGCGGCGGCCGTGCAGCGGCAGTTCGCCATCGACGACGCCGTGCATGCCCGCGGCGCTGCCGTCTACGCCCGCACGTGCGTCGCCTGCCACGGCATCGACGGCCTGGGCCTGCCGAAGACGTTCCCGCCGCTCGACGGCTCGGACTGGGTCACCGGCGAAGCGCGTCTGCCGATCGACATCGTGCTGCACGGCCTCGTCGGCCCGGTCAAGGTCGGCGACAAGACGTTCGACACCGTGATGGCACCGCTCGGCCACGTGCTCAACGATGCCGAGATCGCCGACGTGGTCACCTACGTGCGCCAACGTTGGTCGAACGACGCCGCCGCAGTCACCCAGGAGCAGGTGGCGGCGCGGCGCGCGGCGACGCGCGAACGCACGATGATGTGGTTCGCCGACGAACTGCGGAAGTGAACGAGCCCGACCCACCGCCCACCCGCCCACCCGCCCAACCGCCCAACCACCCATGCCCATGCGAAAACCACGCGCTGCGATCATCGGCCTCGGCTTTGGCTCCGAGTTCATCCCGATCTACCAGAACCATCCCGACGTGGAGATGTACGCAATCTGCCAACGCGACGAGAAGCGGCTCGCCGCCATCGGCAAGGCGTTCTCGGTGAAGAAGCGCTACACCGACTACGCCGACGTCCTGCGCGATAAGGACGTCGACTTCGTGCACATCAACACGCCGATTCCCGACCACGCGCGGATGACGCTGCAGGCGCTCGAAGCCGGCAAGCACGTGGCGTGCACGGTGCCGATGGCGACCAGCGTCGACGACTGCCGGCGCATCGTCGAAGCGAGCGCGCGCACCGGCAAGAAGTACATGATGATGGAGACCGTCGTGTACGCGCGCGAGTTCCTGTTCCTGCAGGAACTGCACCGGAAGGGCGAACTCGGCAAGCTGCAGTTCCTGCAGGCGAGCCACCAGCAGGACATGGATGGCTGGCCCGGCTACTGGCCTGGCCTGCCGCCGATGTACTACGCAACGCACTGTGTCGGCCCGATGCTCGGCCTGCCGCGCAAGGACGCCGAGTACGTGTCGTGCTTCGGCAGCGGCACGATCCGCAGCGAGATGGTCGGCATCTACGGCTCGCCGTTCGCCGTCGAAACGGCGCACATCAAACTGCGGCACAGCGATTTGTCGGCGCGCATCATCCGTTCGCTGTTCGACGTGGCGCGCCAGTACCGCGAGAGCATCGACGTCTACGGCAGCAAGAAGGCGTTCGAGTGGCCGCTGATCGAGGGCGAGCAGGCGGTGCTGCACACGGCCAAGCGCCCCGAGCACGAGATCCCCGAACGCGTGAACGTGCCCGACTTCGCGCACCTGCTGCCGAAGGGCATCCAGAAGTTCACGACGAAGGGCGTCTACGACCTCGCCGGCAACGAGCACCTGTCGTTCACGCAGGGCGGCGGCCACGGCGGCAGCCACCCGCACCTGGCGCACGAGTTCGTGCGGGCCCTCATCGAGGACCGCGAGCCGTGGCCGAACGCGGTGCAGAGCGCGAACTGGACCTGCGTCGGCATCCTCGCGCACGAGTCGGCGATGCAGGGCGGAGTTCGCAAGGACCTGCCGAGCTGGACGTTCCGTTGATGCGCGCCATGCGGCCCCACAAGCTCGGTTTCAGCTTCCTCTACTTCACGCCGCGCGTGGTCGAAGCGCACCACCGTTGGTTCGAACGGCTGGCGGTGCACGGCTACGACGGCGCCGAGCTGCCTGTGGTCGGCGCCACCGACTCCGAACTCGCCGCGATGCGGCGTGCGCTCGCCACGCACGGACTGGCGGCGACCGCCGTCGGCTTCGCCACCGTGGACGCGGACCCGCTGGCGGCCGACGCCACGGGTCGTCGCCACGCGGTCGAGCACCTGGCGCGGCTGTGCGACAAGGCGCGCGCGATCGGCGCCACGGTGCTCGCCGGCCCGATCCACTCGGCCTACGGCCGCTTCTCCGAGCAACCTCCGACCGCGGACGAATGGGCGCGCGGCGTCGACGTGTTGCGCGCTGCCGCCGAGCATGCGGGCAAGGTCGGCGTGACGCTGGCAGTCGAACCGCTCAATCGCTTCGAGTGCTACTTCCTGAACACGGCCGAGCGCTGCGCCGAACTCGTGCGCGCGGTCGCGCATCCCAACGTGCGCGCGGCGCTCGACACGCACCATGCTCACATCGAGGAGCAGTCGCTCGCCGCGGCGATCCGCGCCAGCCGCGGCACGCTTGGTCACGTGCAACTCAGCGAAAACCACCGCGGCACGCCCGGCACCGGCCAGGTCGACTTCGCGGAGGTGCGGCGCGCGCTCGACGAGATCGACTACACCGGCTGGCTGGTGGTCGAAGCGTTCTCGCGACAGGATCCGTCGTTCGGCACCGCGCTGCGCATCTGGCGCGAACTCGATCGCGGCGCGGAAGAAGTGCTCGCCGCCGGCGCCGCACTCGCGCAGCGGCACTTCGCCTGATTGCCGCGCAGCCGCGCGTGGCGCAGGGATCCGGCGTGACGCTCACTCCACGCGGATCTCGATGTCCCTGAACCACACTTCGCAATCCTCGCCGCCGTGAACCTGGAGCGCGAACCGGCCTTGCTTCCGGCCCGGATCGTCGTGCAGCTCGGCGCTCTTCATGCCGTTGACGTGGACCACGATGTGACCACCGTGCGCGCTGACGGTCATCTCGTTCCATTGGCCCGGCTTGAACCAGCGCTTCACGTCCTCGGGCTTGGGCCGGACGACCCATGCGCGGCCGTTGGTTTCGTAGAGGCCGCCGGCGTCCTTGTCGGGGTCGATCTCGGCCTGGAACCCCGTGACGCGGCTGAAGCCCGCTTCTTCGATGCGGAAGTAGAACCCGCTGTTGCCTCGCAGCGCCTTGTATTGCAGCCGCACGGCGAAGTCCCGGTAGACCCCGTCGCTGACGAGATGGCCGTACTCCGGTTCCTGCTTCTTGTGCGTGCCGCGGATGGCGCCGTCGACGACCTTCCATTCGCCCTTGCCGATGGCGCGCCAGCCCGCGAGGTCCTTGCCATTCCAAAGGGGCTGCCACGCTTCGCCCGGAGGCGATGAAGCGCAGGCCGCGAGCAGCGAGAGAACCAGGACGCAGGTGCGTGGCGTTTGCATGGGCACAAAAATGGCTGCAGCAGCCTCGCGGACAACCTCGCCACGGGGCAAGGGAACTCTGCGGAACGGACCGCGACGATGGGGCCCCGACGCGCCGGCATCGGCTATCGTGCGCCACCGGAGGCCCCATGCCCGCGAAACGCCTGACCGCCTGCGCGGTTCTCGTCGTCGTTGCCCTCGTCGCGTTCTGCCTGCTGCAGGGCTCGGGAGATGGCGCGCCGCCCACGGTGCCCGACGGCACGGCGGTAACGACCGCAACAGGTGCTGCCGAGTTGGCCGGCGCCACGGATCCCACGGCCGCCGCCGACCAGCGCTCGGCAGTACCGGCGATCGCAGACCACGGCGCGACTGGCTCCGGCACGGCCACGCTGCGCGTCACCGTGGTCTGGGCCGATTCCCAGCCGGCAGTCGCTGCCACCATCTTCCTTGCCCACACCGACTACCTGCGCTCGATCGAGCCGATCGCACGCGGCCTGACCGACGCCCACGGACTCGTGAAGTTCATCGATGTTCCGCTGGGCAAGCTGCGGCTGATGTCCGATCGCGGCGACGAGGCCACGACCGAAATCGCACCGGGCGACAACGAGTATCGCTTCCTACTGAAGGCCGGCGTCACGTTGCGCGGCAGGGTGGTAGATCCGGCCGGCAGCGCGGTCGGCGGTGCTTCGATCTGGCTGCAGACCGCCGGGCAGTCGTGGTGGCGAGGCCGCGCGATCGCCACCGCGGACGCGAACGGCGCCTTCGAGCTCCACCACGCACCGACGAGTACCTGGCTGGGCGCGCTCGCGGCAGGGTTTGGCCCCTCGGAACTGATCGACCTCGAACTCGTCGACGTGTTGCAACCGTCGACCGAGATCACGCTGCGGCTGACCACACCCGGCGGCAGCCTGGTGGGCCGTGTCAGCGACAGCGCCGGTGCGCCGATCCCCGGTGCGCTCGTGGTCGCCGGGACCAGCCCCACGCGGCTCGACTATCGCAACCACCGACTCATCGCCCAATGGACCGCGCCCCACGCGACGACCGACGCCGACGGTCGCTTCGCCTTGATCGGGTGCAAGACCGGCAAGCAACCGGTGTCGGTGCGCGCCGCGGGCTTCGGGATCTGGCGCTCCGAAGTGACGATCGCGGCGGCGGCGCCGACCACGATCGAGGTGACCCTGCAGGTCGCGGCGGCGATCCACGGCCGCATCACCAGATCCGACGGCAAGCCGGTCGCCGGCGCCTCCATCCGAGCCTACGACCGGGCGCCGGAAACGCCCTTCATCGCCGGTGGCCAGATCGACTTCGAGGAGGAGTTCGGCCACGTCGGCACGCGCAGCGACGCCGAGGGCATCTTCCGTCTCGATGGCATCACGCCGGGGACCGCGCACGTGTTCGCACAGGAACCGCGCGATCGCTCCGTCACTACCGCCAAGACGATGGTCTGGGTGGAGGAAGCCCTCGCGCTCGCGCCCGGCAGCGACACGGAGTGGAACCCGGTACTCGACGATGGCCGCACCATCAGCGGCATCGTGCTCTACCGCGATGGGTTCCCGTTCCCGGGCTTGTTCTTGACGCTCACCGACGAGAAGTCGGGCAAAGAGCAGACCTTCAACACGAATCGGAGTGCCGACTTCCGCTTCTGCTGCCTCGCAGCAACGACGTACTCGCTGCGCGTGCAGGTTTGGCTCCCGGCAGGCGGCGCCGGCTTCATCACTCGCAACGGCCTCGTGCCTGACCAAGGCAGGGTCGAGGTGCGCACCGACTTCGACAAACCGGTCGAAGTCCGCCCCGGCGTGGTGACGGGCCGCATCGACGACCGTGGCGGCCGCCTCCGCAATCCGCGCGCGGCATCGATCACCCTGCACATCGGCGGAAGCTCCTGGCGCGACGGCTGCGAGATCAAGGACGGTGCGTTCCGCATCGAAGACGTCGAACCCGGCCGCCACCGCGTGTCGCTCGTCGAAGGCACCACGATCCTGACCAGCTCCGACTGGTTCGAAGTGGTCACGGCGGCCACCACCGACGCCGGTGTGCTGGTCACCGAACCCGGAAGTGCCATGCGCATCACCGTGGAGCGTGGACCGAACGACGCGGAACTCGAGCCGACGCTCGTTCTGCGCCGGGACGGAGACCCGCAGCGGTCGACTGAAATCCGACCCGGCCGCGCCAACGAGTATCTGGCCGAGAACCTGACTCCCGGCGACTACGCGGTGACCTGCTTCGGTCCAGGCATCAAGGGCGACAACACGAGAACGACGGTGAAGATCGGCGTCGTCGCCACCGCGACCGTCAAGTGCAGCCGATGCGCTCTGGCCCGCTTCGACGTCTGGTGGCCAGGCGGGCACGAGGGCAGCAAGACGTGGCGCTATCGAGTAACCGGCAGCGACGGCGCGCTGCTGATCGAACGCGACGGCATGTATCGCGGCGACCTGCGTCCCTACCCGGCGGTGATCGCCGCGACGCCCGGCACGTGGCATGTCGAGTATTCCACCGACGATGGTCTGCACGGCGCGGCTGACTTCACGATCGGCCCCGACTACGCGGACGTGAAGGGCCGCATCGACCTCGTCCGGCGCTGAAGCAGTCAACGACGGCGCGCATGCCCGCGCGGATTGGCACCACTCGGCAGGAAGGGTGACATGGACTGGGTCGAGTCCCGGCGGCAGCATGGCGCGATGAGCTGCCGACTTGCCCGCCGCCGGCTCCCTGGGACGGACGCGTGATGCGTACCTTGCTGTCGCTATTCCTCACCACGGCACTCACGGCGCAGCTGCCGGTGGTGCCGAGCCCGCAAGGCGTCGAGCCCGGACCGGGCCGCATCGCTGTCGGCAGCTACGCGAGCGATCACGCGCCGTTCGCGCGTCCGCTGGCAGCGTTCACGGCGACGCTGGCGCGACTCGGCGCGCCGACCGGAGTCGCTGCCGAGCGCGTCACGATGCGCTTCCAGCCGTTCCCCGACGACGGCAAGGCGCACGCGGCCGAGTCGTACCGCATCCGGATCGGCAACGGCGAGGCGAACGTCTTCGCCGCCGACCCCCTCGGCTTCGCGCGCGCCACGGCCACGCTGTGCCAGATGCTAGAGATCGAAGACGGCGTCGCGACCTGGCCGTGCGTGACGATCGACGATGCGCCGAAGCTGCCGTTCCGCTGCTTCATGGTCGACATGGGGCGCAATCCGCACAGCCCGAAGGTCCTGCAGCAAGTCGTCGATCTGTGCTGGTTCTACAAGGTGCGCTTCCTGCAGATGCACCTGACCGACGACCAGTTGAGCAGCTGGCCGTCGCGGGCTTTCCCCAAGCTGCGCGACGAGCGCGCCGGCTGGACCTGGGACGACTACGTCGCCCTCGAGGCCTACGCGATCGCGCGCGGCGTCACGCTGGTGCCGGAGATCGACGTGCCCGGCCACTCGACCATCCTGCGCGATCGCTACCCGGAGGTGTTCGGCAAGTCGCCGCAGGAACTGGCGACGTTGCCGGCCGCGACGGAAGGCGTGAAGCAGCTGGTCGACGAACTGCTCGCGGTGTTCCAGAGCACGCCCTACGTGCACCTCGGCGGCGACGAATCCGGCGTCGGCGGCGATCCGTTGCGCGACTTCCTCAACCGCATCGCGCGGCACGTCAAGGCGCGCGGCCGCCGCGCGATCGTCTGGGAAGGCGTCGTTCAGTCGCCTCTGCGAGATCGAAGCGTTCGCCAGGTGACGGCAGCGGGTGACGGACGGGTTCGGATGACCAACAGCTCGCCGGACCCGTTCCGCGGCGCGCAAACCACGCCACTGCCAACGCCAGCTCCGAGCTGGCGAGTTCACTGCCGCGCCGATTCCCTCCACGTGTCGGCCAGGATCTCCTGCAGGCCCTCGGCGACGATCGTCGCCACGATGCGGTAACCCTCGTCGTTGCAGTGGCCGTCCGGAGATTTGACCTCCTCCATGGGACGTGGTGCGACGCGCAGCCGGAAGTTCTCAACCACCGCAACGAACGCAACGCCGAGTTCGGCGGCGATCGTCCGCATGACGTCGTCCGACAATTGGGCGATGAAGTACGACACGAACACCGGGATCGCCCCAGCTTGTCGGGCCAACGCAACGATCCGGCGCAGATGCTCCGAAAGCACCTTCTCCGCGGCGGCCCCATTCTTCGCAACCAGGACGTTGCCGACGATCTGCGCGAGTCGCGCTCGCACCTCGGGCTCGCAGGCCATCGACTCGAGGAGGGACCAGAGCAGTGCGTCGGCGACCTTGGCCGGCACGGCGCGCAAGTCCTCAGCGGCGACCTTGGCGTCGTTCCACACGACGTAGGCCGCGTAGATCGTCCGGATGGCCTCCTCGACATTGCCCAAGCGGAAGAGGATCCGCTGTCGCCAGAAGTAGGACCACCGGTCGGGAAGGAGGCGGATCGCCGCCTCGATCGAATGGCTGGCTTCCTCGCACAAGCCGAGGTGAAACTCGGACACGGCGCGGCAACGCCAGGTCAGGCCGTCGTCCGGATACGCGGCGAGAACCGCCAGGGCGACTTCGCGCGCCTGCTGCGAGCGGCCGCTCTGGCTGAACGCCATCGCGAGACTCCTGCCCGTCCAGAAGTCCTGGTCGCGCGTCCAGCTGTCGAGCAGCCACTGCAGGTGTTCCGCCGCCGCTTCGCTTCGCCCGTTGCTGTGGTACAGCGCGACGAGCATCTGCCGGGTTTGCGCGTCGTCGGGGACGGCGGCGAACGCGAGCTCGAACTCGGCGAGCGCGCCGCCCATGTCGTTGGCCGCGTGGCGTCGCCAACCCTCCCGCTGGTGTGCCTGCGACTCGGTTGTCGACTGCCACTTCACCGGCAGGTTGTCATGGGACGAAGGGAGACGCAGGTGCCGAGGTTCCCATTCGGGTCCGCGGGCCACGGGTACGGAGCTCGCATCCGGCGTGATTCCGTGTGGCTGGCAGCGCGGCAACAATGGGCCGCAGGGGATGCGCCCGCGGAGCTTGGCTTCGCCGTGGGCGATGGTGTCGGACGCGAGTCCCTCGGGCAGCAGTTCGGGGCATGTCCAAAAGTCATTCGCACCGACGCTCACGCACACCACGCGAGGGCGGAACTCGGCGCACTGCGCCGGCAGCTGCCGCAGGACATCGCGCGAGTTGTTGCCGGGCGAACCACAGTTGATGACGGTCCAGTCGCGCTTCGTTCGTTCCTGCAACAAGGTCTGCAGAACCGCCGGATACGCGTGCTTAGCGGGATCCGAACTGCCGACGCCGAACGTGCCCGAGTCCCCGACGCACAGCACGACGTTCTGCTCGGCGCAGCTCCCGGCCGCCGGAATCTGCGCTGTCGGGCCGGGAACGCCGTCCAGTCGTTGCACCGTGAGCAGGTAGGCAACGAGGCCGTCGAGGTCTGGATGGTCGAACAGAAGGGTCGATCGCAACGAGACCCCTAGCAGGTCCTCCATCTCGTTGCGGAAATCGACGGCCCGCAGCGAGTCGAAGCCCAGTTCGGCCCACGAACCAGCCGGTAGACCGGCGTCGGACGCGGGCAACGACAGGAACCGCGCCGCGCGATTCGCCACCTCACGCCGCAATGCCAGCCGGCGCTGCGCCAGAGGCAGTCGTTGCAGCTCGAGGCGCCATGCACCCGAGCCAGGATCGGCCGGACTGGACATGCTCGGCACAGACTACCGCCGATCGTCGCCACTTCATGCCGGGACAAGCCAGCGCGAGGGCTTGCCGCGTGTGCAGCCGACAATCCCGCCGGAAACGTCGCAGGGCGATCCGGAGTCCGGATCGCCCTGCGGTTTCATCTGGTAGCGGGGGGAGGATTCGAACCTCCGACCTTCGGGTTATGAG
>SXPB01000264.1 GCA_005776475.1 Planctomycetia bacterium | reverse complement strand
CGCGAACGCCGCGAGCAACCGACGGTCGAACTGAAGAACCTCACCTTCACGACCGAGAAGCTGAAGAGCACCGCCGTCGCCCAGGAGATCGAGTTCGGCGTCTACCTGCCGAAAGACTACGCCACCGACGCCAACAAGGGCCGCAAGTGGCCGCTCGTCATCTGGCTGCACGGCATGTTCGAGGACCACATGCGCTTCCACAGCCGCGGTGGCGCCGAAGTGCTCGACCAATGCATCGGCGACGGCAAGCTGCCGCCGTGCGTGTTTGTCACCGCCAACGGTGGCCGCACTTCGATGTACGTGAATCGCAAAGACCAGCGTTGGGAGGACCTCATCACCCAGGACCTGCTCGACCACGTCACCAAGAACTGGAACGTCGCCGACGGGCGCGAGCAGCGCGCGATCATGGGCGTCAGCATGGGCGGCATGGCCGCGCTCCGCATCGCGTTCACCAAGCCCGAACTGTTCGGTGCCGTCGGTGCCCACAGCTCGGCGGTGTTCGCTGAAGATCCCGACCAACTGCCCGAACGCATGAAGGGCATGGCCAGCCGCATGGGCCTCGACGAAGTGTTCGGCAATCCGATCCAGAAGGAACCGTGGCAGAAGGCGAACCCGCTGTGCCTCGCCAACGCCATCGACCCGAAGGTGCTCGCGACCCTGCGCATCTACTTCGACGCTGGCAGCGCCGATCGCTACGGCTTCGCGGCGGGCAACGAACTGCTGCACGCGGCTCTCGACAAGCACAAGGTCGAGCACACCTGGCGCCTGATCGACGGCGGCGGCCACTCGTGGGGTGCGGGTTTCCAGGACCAGACCCTGCCGTATTCGTTCGCGATGGTCGGCGCGATGTTCGCCGGCAAGAAGGCGGGTGCTGCGGCCGATGCCAAGGCAGCGAAGGACGCCAAGGACGACGGCAAGGGCAAGTAGCTCGCCCAGCCGACGGCGCGGCGGGCAATTCACCTGCGACTTTCGTCGTCCGGCGGTCGATGCAGGGGCTGGAAGGAGTCCGAGGCGTGGCCGATGGCTACGCCAGCGTTCGCCAGCCATGTTCCAGCTCGAACACCGCGTGCGGGTCTTCGTGTTCCAGGTCCTCGACCGTCGCGTCGAGTACCTGCTCTTGCGCCACAAGCCGAGAGACGAATGGCCGCTCGGCCCGGTGGTCGGCGGCGTCAGCCCCGGCGAGAAGCTCGAAGACGCGATCCGGCGCGAAGTGCAGGCCGAAACCGGACTGCGCCGGCCGGTCCACCTGATGGAATTGATGGCGCCCCAGAAGGAGCTGTTCGGCGACATGGGCGTGTGCGAATGGCCCTACGCGTGGCAGGCAGGAACCCCGAGCGAACCCGTCCTGCACCTGACGCCGGGACCGATGATCGGCGAACTGCAGTGGCTGTCGTTCGACGCCGCGTTCCAGGAGCTGGAATTGTCTGCAGATCGTGACGCCTTGGTACGACTGCAGCTGACCCTGCAATAATCCGCATCCGTTCTGCGGTTCCGCTCGTATACCGTGGCCCCTGCACGATCCTCATGAGCGACGATTCGAAGAAGCCTGCTGACACGCTGGCCGATGGCCGCATTCCTTCCTCCTCGATGCGCAGCTATGCGCTGCTGACGCCGCACCTGAAGGAGCTCTACATGGGCTTCTACAAGGCGACCTACGGCAAGTCGAAGATCGACCTGAAGACCAAGGAGTACATCGCCATCGCCGCCGCGCTGACTTCCGGCTGCAAGGGTTGCCTCGAAGGCCACCTGAAGAAGGCCAAGCGCGAAGGCGCCACCAGCGAGGAGATCGCCGAAGTCATCGCGATCACGCTCGGCGTCAACGCGGCGACGATCGTCGACCGCAGCGACATCGCCAACTTCCACCTCGGTGGATTGTTCGAGAAGCCCGAAGCGAGCTGACCGGTCGCCCGGCGGGCCGCGGCAGCCGCCGCGCCGCCGTCCATGCGCATGACCGTTCCTGGACCACACGACTTCCCCGCCACGCTGCGACCCGGAGTCCGGTTCGTGGTCGCGGGTGTGCTGGTCGCTTTGCTCGCCTACGGCTTCCTGCTGTGGCAACCGACGACGACGACAACGACGCAACCGACGCCGGTCGTTCCCACCAACACGGTCGCGGTGCCGCAGCTCGATGCGAAGGTGCTCGCCGAAGCCAAGGATGAACGGCGCGAGCAACGCCTCGTGCTCGAGCCCGCCCCACTGCAGCACCTGCTGGCGAAATCACTCGACGTCGGCCCGACCGTCGCCGCAGCACTCGGCCTGCCCGAGCAACCGATCGACGTGGCCACCGTGCGCCGCGACCTCGCTCGCCTGCGCTGGCGCTGGCTCGCCTACGAAGGCGAACTCGAAGAGCTGTCGGCACCGCGGGCCGGCCATCCCGTCCGCGGCCATTCGATCCACGAGGCGACCCTGAAACTCAGCGGCGGCGAACGCGTGCTGTTCGCATTCTCGGAGCCACCGCCGAGCAGCCTGGTGCAGGGCGCCATGGTCCGCGCCGAAGGCTTCCTGCTGAAGCTGCGCGACACGACCTATCCGCAGGCGATCGATCGCGCCCCGATGCTGGTCGGCCGCCGTTTGCAGCGCACCTACCCGCCGTGGGAACCGGTGACTTCGCTCGACACCGCGCTGTTCGCCGGGCTCGACGACACGACGTCGTGGCCAGGGGACCTGGCCTGCCGCACGATCGACGAAGACCAGACGCCGGCAACGTGGCACCTCGCCGCCTTCGCGCGCGACAGCGCTGCGGGACTTCCCGACGCGTACTGGCACGCGGCCCCGGCATTGACCAACGCCGTGCACGAACGGCTGGTCGCCGGCGACGTGGCCCGCGGCACGGCGTTCCGGATCCGCGGCACCGTGGTGCAGCGTTCGACCCTGATCGCACCGCCGAATCCCGCCGGCATCGCCGCGTGGACGGTGCTGTGGTTGCAGGTTCGTGAGTACGGCGGTGGCGTGCTGGTGCCGATCTGGCTCGCTTGGAACGTGCCGGAGCTGCCGGAGCGCAGCAGCTTGGAGGTCCACGGTCTGTGGTATCGCTGGCAGGCCTACGAGACGGTGCACGGCGACCGACGGCGCGCGCCCCTGTTCGTCGCGGCTGCGACCGAAAGCGTGGGCGCCAACACGCCGAGTGACCTCGGGACGGTCACGCTGTGGCTCGCCGCGGCCACGGTGGCAAGCCTCGGCCTCGTCTTCTGGCTGCAACGGCGCGCCAACCTGCGCACTCTGCGCCACGCCCGCGATCTCGACGATCGGCGGCGCCGCCGCGCCTCAGCGGCCCCGCGCGCAACCGACGCTGCGGACTGACTCGCGGCGATCAGATCCGGAAGCTGCCGACCAGCTCTGCGAGCTTGGCCGAAGCGCCGAGCAGATCGCCCGACGACTTGCGCGCCGCGTTGGCACCCTGCGTCGCGCCCGACGCCGTGCTCTGCATGCCGCGCATCTCCTCCGCAATGCGGATGCCGGCGTCCTGGATCGTCGCGAACGAATCCGCGAACTCCTGCGTCATCGCACTCTGAGCTTCCATCGCAGCGGCGATGCCGCCGGTGCTGGTTTCGAAACCGGTGGTCGCGTCCTTGATGTTGCCGATCGCCTTCGT
>SXPB01000263.1 GCA_005776475.1 Planctomycetia bacterium | reverse complement strand
TTGGTCGAAGACATCCAGACCGAGGTCTTCGTGCGCTTCCCGAAGCTCCGCGGGCACGAGGCGATCTACCTCTGTGCCGACGACACGCACGGCACCGCGATCATGATCCGGGCGCAGAAGGAAGGCCGCACGCCCGAGGCCCTGATCGCCGACATGGCGGTGCAGCACCAGCGCGACTTCGCCGCGTTCGGAGTGTCGTTCGACCACTACGGCTCGACCAACAGTGCCGCCAACCTCGAGCAGTGCTCGCAGATCTGGCAAGCGCTGCGGGCGCGCGGCATGGTCGCCGAACGTTCCGTCGATCGCCTGTACGACCCGGTGCAGAAGACGTTCCTGGCCGATCGTTTCGTGGTCGGCACGTGCCCGAAGTGCGGCGGCCTCGACCAGTACGGCGACAGCTGCGAGAAGTGCGGTTCGACCTATCCGGCGACCGAACTGAAGAACCCGCGCAGCGTGCACTCCGGCGCCACGCCGGAGTTGCGGCCGAGCCGCCAGTTGTTCGTGCAATTGACCGGACTGCAGTCGTTCCTCACCGACTGGACGCAGAACAGCGGCGCGCTGCAGACCGAAGTCGCCAACTATCTGGCCGGCCACTTCCTCGACAAACCGCTGCAGGACTGGGACGTGTCGCGGCCGGCGCCCTACTTCGGCTTTGCGATCCCCGATGCACCCGGCCAGTTCTGGTACGTCTGGTTCGACGCCCCCATCGGCTACATCGCAGCAACCAAGGAGTGGTGCCAACGCACCGGGCAATCGCTCGACGCGTGGTGGCGCAACCCGCAGTGCGAGGTCGTGCACTTCCTCGGCAAGGACATCACCTACTTCCACACGCTGTTCTGGCCGGCCCTGCTGCACGTCGGCGGCTTCCAGCTGCCGCGCCGCGTGCAGATCCACGGCTTCCTGCTCGTGAACGGCGAGAAGATGTCGAAGTCGAAGGGCACCTTCGTCACCGCCCAGCAGTACCTCGAAGCCGGCCTCGACGCCGATTGCCTGCGCTACTACTACGCGAGCAAGCTGAGCAGCAAGATCGACGACCTCGACTTCCGCCCCGAGGAGTTCGTCGGCAAGGCCAACAGCGACCTGGTCGGCCGCGTCGTCAACCTGGCCAGCCGCTCGGCGCGGTTCGTTGAAGCCACCGGCTTGTCGGCGAAGTACCCCGACGACGGCGGACTGTTCGCGCGGGCCGCGGCAATGCGCGACACGATCGCCGCAGCCTACGAAGCGTGCGACTTCCGCGAGGCGACGCGCCTCGTGATGACGCTCGCCGACGCCGCCAACGAGTACGTCGAGCAGAAGGCGCCGTGGACGCTGAAGAAGGACCCCGCACGCGCCGCCGAACTGCAGGACGTGTGCACGGTGGTGCTCAACCTGTTCCACCAGATCGTCGTCTACCTGCAGCCGGTGCTGCCGTCGCTGGCCGGCAAGGCGAGCCGACTGCTCGGCAGCAGCTGCGATCGCTGGAACCTGGTCGAGACACCGCTGGTCGGCACCAAGGTGGCAACGTTCGAGCACATGATGGCGCGCGTCGAAGCCGCCAAGGTGCAGGCGATGTTCGTGCCCGCCGGCGCCAGCACCGAGGCAGCACCACCGGCTGCCAAGGGCAAGGCGAGCCCGGGGCCGACGCCCATCGCGGCCAGCGTCCCGGCCGCGGCAAGCGACCCCGCCGCCGCCGCAGACACGCTGGCGAAGGAACCGCTGGCAGCCGAGATCAGCATCGACGACTTCCAGAAGATCGACCTGCGCATCGCCAAGGTCGTCGCCGCCGAAGCCGTAGCGGACGCGAAGAAGCTGCTGCGCCTGACCCTGAGCCTCGGCAGCGGCCCGACCCGCAACGTGTTCGCCGGCATCAAGGGCGCCTACGAGCCCGAACAACTGGTCGGCCGCCTGGTCGTGATGGTCGCGAACCTGGCCCCGCGCACGATGAAGTTCGGCATGAGCGAAGGCATGGTCATCGCCGCCGGCACCGACGGCGAAGTGTTCCTGCTGTCACCCGACCAGGGCGCCAGGCCGGGCCACCGGCTGCACTGACCTCGCCAGCAGGACCTCGCGCAGAGCGTCCGCGGCGCCAAATGACCCAACGCAGCGTGTCGCTGCTGCGCGACTTTGCCTGGTCCTGCCCCCTGCCGCGGCCGTGGGGTCTCTCCCTTCTTGAGCGCGGAAGCAGCCCACAAATGAAACAGGGCCCGGCAATGCCGGACCCCGTTCCGATTTCCAGGCGAGGCTGTGTCCGCGCGAGCGGTCACGGCCTGCAGCCAGAAGATCACTTCTTGGCTTTCTTGGCCTTCTTCTTCGCTTTCTTCTTGGCAGCCATGGGTCAAATCCTCGAGGGTTTGGTTGGGAAGACCGGCGCGGCTCCTTACAGGAGCCTGGGAAGTCCGGCCATCGATGCAGATCGGCCATGACCCCTGCGAAATTCACCGGAACTCTGCGAGCAGGCACGAGTAGCGCGCGAGATCGTCGCTGCGATCCAATTGCGAATCGCAATGCAACATGCGCAATCACTACGTTTTCCTAGTGATTTGCGCAACTGCGAGACGCAACGCACAAAGGCGCGGAAATTTCCGCGCGTTCCACTCCACAGCAGACGAAGCGCTGCGAAGACTCAGTCGAACAACTTGTCGAGCGTCTTCTTCGCGTCGGTGCCGTAGCCCTCGCCGAGCCCCGGATCGACGTCGTCGCGATTCATCGCCTCGCGGTAGACGTCGGCCAGCTTCTTCGCGGTCTCACCCGCGTAGAGCCGGACCATGCCGACCGTCGTGCGGTCGTCGAACAGGATCGTCAGCAGCGTGCGGTCCCCGACGAGCGACAACTGGATGTTGTCGCGCTCGCCCTGGTGGAACATCGCCGTGAACTCTTCTTCACCGAGCAGGCGCGCCATTTCCTTGGTGGCGGCGAACGAGCCGGCGACCAGCGCCGAGATCGTGTCGATGTCGATGGTGCGCAGCTCGCCACGCTTGGTGACGAGGTGGCCTTCCTTGTCGATCAACAAGGCGCACTTCGCCCCCGACAAGCGGAGGAACTCAGCGAGCATCTTGTCGATCTTGTCGATGTCCTCCTTGTAGAAGGTCAACCGATCGTGGCGCAGACGGTCGTTCTGCGACATGCGTTTGGTGTCGGACATGACGACGGCCCTCGCTTACGGGTTGCCAAGGTAGAAGAACGCGACGCCGGCCGCGGCCACCAGCAACATCACGGTGAGCCCGACGACCAGGCCCATCTTGTTGCCCCGCTTGCTTGCCCTGGTGACCGTCTGGGCTCCCGTTTCGGCCGGAGCGGCGGGCCGACGCCCGGCGGGTGCTGCCGCAGCAGCTGCCGCTGGGCGAGCCGCCTTGGTCGGGGCCGCGTGCGCGGCCGGAGCTGCGGGCTTGCGGGCCGGAGCGGCCGCTTTCGGTTGTCCGG
>SXPB01000262.1 GCA_005776475.1 Planctomycetia bacterium | reverse complement strand
GTCGACGGGCGACGGCCAGGTCGACTTCACGTCGATCTTCAGCCTGCTGACGAAGTACGGCTACGAAGGCTGGGCGACGCTCGAGTGGGAGTGCTGCTTCAAGGACAGCCAGCAGGGCGCCGAGGAAGGCGCGCCGTTCATCGCCAAGCACATGATCCGGCCGCCGGCGCGGGCGTTCGACGACTTCGCCGGCGGCAAGATCGACAAGCAGGCCGTGCGTCGGGCGCTCGGACTCGAGTGAGTGGGAAGGCACCGTCGCCGGCGCTGCGCGCGTGGTTGCAGGCGCGCATCGCCGAACGCATCGCTGCGGCTGCCCCCGGCGATTGGACGCGCGACGTCGAACGCGACCACCGGGTGCTGCTGATCGACGGCAATGAAGTCGAGTTGTGGTTCCTCGGGCTCGATGGCGCCGTCTTCGCGGTCGACCGCGACTCCTTGATGCACCGACCTGAACCCGTGCGGGATCCCGCCGCCGTGCGCGCGGTGCTCTTGCGGGCGGCGGCGCAGCAACCCCAGCTCGCCGAGTTGACGGTGCTGCCGGGTCTCCTGTCGCCCGACGGCAGGTTGCGCGTGCGCACGCACGGCGATTCGCGCCTGTCCGGCTATTCGTACGAGGAAGTCACGCGGCTCGTGGTCATCGACACCGCGACCGGAGCCACCGTGCTGGACATGCACTTATCCGATCCGGGACTGCAGCCCGTGCGGTTCGTGGGGCCGCGGCGCGTGCTGCTCGTTGCCGACGACGGCACCAAGGTCGAGCGCGATCTGCCCGGGGCCGAGGTTGCCCCTGTTGCCGCCGTCGCTGCCGTCGCCGCGGCGCCGTCGCCGGAGGTGCTGCACTTCGACTACGCGACGGGGCGTGCCGGCGTGGTCGGCATGGTCGCCTTCGGGTTCGCCGCGGCGATCGCTGCCGTCGGCACCGTCGCCTTGTTCTCGGCCAACGACGGCGGCGGGGCGCTGCTGCTCGCCTTCACGGTCGCCTTCACGCTGGCCGCGATCTTCGCGCGCACCTACACGGCGCATCAGGAGCTCGATCGCGGCAACGGCGAAGTGCGCGAACTGCGGCGTTGGCTGCTGCATGTCCGCCACCGCAGGTGGCCGCTCACCGCGTTCGATCGCGTGCAGCACTGGCGCGGGCTCAATCGTGGTGCGCCGCTGTTCTATCTGGCGCTCGAAGGCTCGCAGCGTTGCCTCCTGTTGCCGCGCAATCGCGATCCGCGTGCGCTGTTGGCCGAAGGCGAACGCATTGCACAGGCCCTCGGGCTCCCGTTCCGGCCCGAGCCGAGTCCCGATCAGGGCAAGCCGCCGCGCTGACGTTCACGGCAAGGCGCCCGCCACGGTGCGGCGCGGCGCCACGAGCCAGGTTGCGTAGAGGCACAGCAGCACGAACGCGATCACGGCGATCGTCAGTCGTTCGTCGACCAGCAGCGCGCCCAGCGCCGGCGCCGGCGGTTCGCCGAGGCGTTCGCACGACAGCCATTGCCGGTAGCTGCGCAAGCCGACCCAGCTGGTGCCGTCGTTGTCCGTGGGCAGGAACGTGCACCGCGCCAGCGCGCGGTGCAGCATTCGATGGTCGATCGAGGTCGTGCCCAAGCGATGCAGCAAGGTCAGGGCATGGTCCGTCGAGTCGTCCTCGGCTCCGGCCAGCGTCTGCGGGTTGGCGCAGAACCGCCCTCGGAGCAGGCCTGTCGTCACTTGGTGCGCCGTGAGCAGCGCGAGCAACCGATCGCGGCGCGCATCGACCAGACCACCGCGCCCGATCAGGTCGAGCCAGCGCACGCACTGGGCGGCCGCGAGCAGCGGCAACGGATGCGGCTGTTCGATTCCCGCGACGAGCCGCTCGGCGAGCCGATCCTGGGTGCGGTCGTCGAGTTGGTTCGTCGCCAGCAGGCAGTGCACCTGGTAGTCGTCGTACGAGTTCGGCACGAGCGGCTGCTTGTCGAGCGAGAGGCGCGACAGGGCGTGGCGGATCGACGGGTTGTTTGCGAGCGTGGCCCAAGCCTCGGCATCGAGCGTGCCGAGCCGCGCCAGGGCTGTCGTCGCGAATGCGCTCGGCGGTTTGGCGGCGAGTTGGCTCCGCATCGTTTCGAGCAGTTCTCCGCGCAGTTCCACCGCGCAGCCGTGTGCACGCAGTTCGAGCACGTGGTCGACGAGCATCGGCGCACTCGCGACCTGGCCGCCGAGGAACTCGGCGCTGGCGATGGCCTGCGTTGCCGCGGCCAACGTCGGCCTGGCCGGAGCCAGGTGCAGCGAGCCTGGAATCGTCGTTGCGGCGAACGCGATGCCGACCACCGTCAGCACGCCGAGGAAGGACCGCAAGGCCAGCGGCACCAGCGCGACGATGCCGATGCCGAGCGCGGCGAAGGTCGTCAGCGGCGACGGCACGAGATCGAGCACGCTGCCAAACAGCGCCAGTGGCATGAGCACCAGCGCGATGCCCCACATCGTCTCGATGCACAGGGACGCGACCTGGCTGCGTTCCATGCTGCCGGCGCGGGCTTGCGACCGCAGTCCCAGCACGAGCACGAACATCGATGCCAACAAGCCGAGCAGGAAGGCGTCGCGCAGGGCGTGCGGGGCGTAGACAGCGCTCGCAACCATGGCCACTGCGAAACCGAAGCAGCAGCCGATCGAGACGAAGGCCTGGCGCCAGATCTGCCGCGTCTGGCTCTCGTTCTGGGCTGGCGCGCGATTCTGCGCGACACCCTGGACGAGGCGCGCGGCGCTGCCGAACGCGGCCACGATGCCGACGAGCAGCAGGGCCGGCATCGACACGACGAACCACAGGTTCTTGCCCACGAGGCCCGCAGCTTCGATCGGCAGCCATGCCGCCGCTTTGCGGGCTGGTGGCTGCGCTTCGCGATCACGCAAACGCGCCGCGATGCCCGCGGCGAACTGCGTCGGGTTGGGCGCCCGCTGCGCAAAGAGCGCGAACAGGTCCTGCTCGTCGACCATGGCGTGCGCGCGCTGGACGTCGTCGTCGGGACGTTCGTGGCCGTTCATGAGTTCACTCCTTGCGCCGTGCGCAGGTGCCGTTCGGCCAACGCGCGCAACGCGCGGCGAGCCTGGTAGAGACGGTTCTCGATCGTCTTTGGCGTCGTGCCGAGCAGGGCCGCGACTTCGCGAGCGCTGGTCGCTTCGAGGTAGTGCATGCGCAAGACCTCCTGCAGCTCCGGGCGCAGTTCGGGAAACGCGCGGCGCAACGAATCGATGCGGTCGTCGTCCACGGCACCCGGGGCCGCCGGAACGTCGTCGACGAGCGGGCGCGGGCCGCGCTGCCGCTGGCGTTGCCGCGCCAGCAGCAGGTTGTTGGCGATGCCGCGCAGGAAGGCGCCGACGCCGGCGAGGTCGTCGATGGCCGCGCGCATGCGGGACCGGCCGAGCCACGCTTCGGCGAAGGTGTCCATCGCCACTTCCTCGGCGTCGGCCCAGGAACTGCACCGGCTGGCGAGGAACCCCACCAACGGGCCGCGGAACTGGCTGATCCAGCGCTCCAGGTCGGGTTCGAAGACGGGGTCGGTCATGACGTCGGTTGGTGTCCGGGGAGTAGGAATACCCTCGGACAATCCGGCGAAACCCAGCCCGTTCCGTTACAGCGATCGGGTCAGACTCACTTCGGTGCGGGCGGACTCGCGCGACCGTACAGGCCCTGCAAGGCCAGCACCGCCATGGCGGTGGTGTAGACCCGGCCGCCGTCGTGGCCCCAGACGTCGCTCGGGTCCCACGAACCGCGGAACTCGCCATCGACGCGCTGGCCTTTGGTCAGAGCTGCCACCAGGGCCTTCGACCAGGTGGTGCGCGGCGCGCCGCCGACGTTGCGCAGCGCTTCGCTGGCGAAGAACCAGTAGCAGGTGTCGATGGTGCCGGCATCGGGCTTCCAGTCCGGGACGCAGTCGAGCAGACGCTTCGCACTGTTGGTCAGCACCGGGTCGGTTGCCGCCTGGCCGAGCGAAGTTCGGCACAGCAGCGCCGCCGCCGTCATCGCTTCGCCATGTTCGGGCGGGAACTTCGTGAGGTGGTCACCGGCGTGGCGCGAACTGCGTTCGCCGGCCTTGGTGTAGCCGGCGTGACCTTCCGGCGTCGTCACCGCCGAGAACCACACCTGCACCGTGCGCAGTGCCGCGGGATCGATGGCGAGGCCGAGTTCGTTCGCCGCGAGCAGTGCCAACGTCGCCCACGTCGTCACCGACGAGTCGCAGTCGCCATCGCGCGGCTGGTAGCGCCACACGGCGAACGGGTTGCGGTGCGCTTCGAGGCGGGCCACCGCGCGCTTCGCCGCGTCGAGATGCTTGTCGGCGCCGGTTGCGAGCGCGGCCGCGGACAGGCCCAGCGTGCCGATGGCATGGCCGTAGATGTAGTCCTGCGTCGTCGTCGTGCCGAGCAGGCCGTCCTTCTGCTGTTGGTCGGCGAGCCAGGCACTGGCGCGATCGATCGCTTGCCGGCGCGGATCGCCGTCGGGCGCGCGGCCTTCGCGCGCGAGCGCGAACAGCACGAGACCGGTGAGGCCGACGTCGTTGGTGGGGCGGCCGAGGCCGAGCGTCTCGATCGGGGCTTTGCTGTCGGCGAGGAACTCGTCGGCATCCCAGCGGCCGTCGCGGCTCTGGTGGGCGAGCAGCCAGGTGAGACCGGCTTCGATGGTCGGCACCGCTTCGGGGAACGTCTTCGTCGCTGCATCGCGCGGTGCGGCGTCGCGCGGCAATGCCAACAACGGGGTCGGCGTCGGTGCTATGGGTGCGGCGTCGGGTTTGGCTTCGACGACCTGTGCGAGCAGGGTCGTGGTCATCGCCAGGAATGCGAGCGACGCGGGAAGTCGTCGGGGCATGGGCATCGGCATGGCTCCGCGCAACGTAGCGCGGCGCGAGCGGTTCATTGGCGAGGCAACTTCCCAGGCAGGCGACACGGGGATGCTGGTGCGGGAGCAACGACCGTGCCGTTGGTCTGGTAAGAATTGGCGCGCCGATGAAGTCCGCCGCCACTGCACCGTCCGCCCCGCGCGCCGGCGGGCTCGCCTTGCTGCCGTTCGCACTGTCGCTGCTGGTGCTCGCGGCGCTGCTGCTGCCGCGCGTGCAGGCCACCGCGAACCTGTTCTGGTCGATCGCCGGCACCGGCATCGGGCTCATCGCGTGGCAAGTCTGGCTGTGGTGGCGCGCCGCGCGCGCCGGGAGCGCCTTGGCGATCGAAGTGCTGCCGCCGATCAAACAGCACTACATCCAGGCCTGCGTGCAGATCTGCCTGTACGTCTACTGGGGCTACCACTGGCAGCAGGACGGCGTGCGGCCGATCTACGCGCAGGCACCACTGATCCTCGTGCAGTTCGCGTTCCTCTACGCGTTCGATGCGCTGTTTGCGTGGAGTCGTGGCCAGGCGTGGCGCCTGAGTTCGGGGCCGACCCCGATCGTGCTCAGCACCAACCTGTTCATCTGGTTTCGCGACGACTGGTTCGGGTTCCAGTTCGCGATGTTGGCGGCGGGCTTGCTCGGCAAGGAGTTCGTGAAGTGGACCAAGGACGGGCGCCGCACCCACATCTTCAATCCGTCGGGGTTCGGCCTCGCCTGCGCGGCGACGGTGCTGATCGCCACGGGCACGACGGACCTCACCTGGGCGAAGCCGCTGGCGAGCACGATCGATTTCCCCGGCATCTTCGTGTTCCTGTTCGGACTCGGCCTCGTCGTGCAGCACTTCTTCGCGGTGACGCTGATGACGTTCGCAGCGGCAGTGGTGATGGTCGGCTGCAACCTGCTCTACACCGAGTGGACCGGCGTCTACCTGTTCGCCAGCAGCAACCTGCCGGCGGCGGCGTTCCTCGGCCTGCACCTGCTGATGACGGATCCGTCGACGTCGCCGCGCAGCAACCTCGGCCGCCTGCTGTTCGGCGCGGGCTATGGGCTTGGCTACGTGGTCGCGTTCCAGATCCTCGCTTCGCTCGGGGCGCCGGAGTTGTTCGCGAAGCTGTATCCGGTGCCGGTGCTCAACTGCTGCGTGCAGTGGCTCGACCGCCGGGCGCGCAGCGGGTGGCTCGGCCGCCTCAATGGGCGTTGGGAAGGGGCGATGTCGCCGCGCGCGATGAACGGCGTGCACATGGCGGCGTGGAGTGCCGTGTTCGCCGTCTTGCTCGGCACCGGCTATCTGCAGGGGACGCATCCGGGCAACTCGATCGAGTTCTGGAAGCGCGCGGTCGCCGAGCGCCGCCACCACGCGGAACAGAAACTCGCCATGGTCGCGGGTTCGCAGGCGTTGGCGTCGACCGATGCGCGGCTCGCCGCGGAGGCATTCAACGAACTCGGCATCCTGTCGATGACCGGCAGTGTCGATCCGGCGGCGGCGACGACGCGGCACAACTCGGCGGGCAACTGGTGGGCCCAGGCGGCCGCGCGCGGCAGTCCGTTCGCGAACGAGAACATCGTCGCGCACTTCCTGTTCCACGGTCGGCGGCGTTCGGATCGGGACCTCGAACAGGCGTTCCGGGTGGTCGAACAACGGGCGGCGACTCCGGATGGCAGGCGGGCGGCGACCTTGTTGGCGCTGGCGCTCGAAACCGGCAGTGGCCTCCCCGCCAACGTCGGCAAGGCCCTCGATCTCTACCGGGCGTGCGGCGACGAACCGTTCGCGCTGCGTGGCATCGCTCGCATCGGCCTGGCTCCCGGGTCGCTGGTCGATCTCGCGCGCGTGGCGCCGCTGCTCGCGGTGGCGGCCACGGCGGGCGATGGCGAGAGCTGCTTCTACCTGGCCCACATGCATGCGCAGGGTCGTTCGGTGCAGAAGGATGGCGCCCAGGCGCAATCGCTGCTGGCGCGCGCCGTCGCCCTTGGGTTTGCGCCCGCGATCGCGGCGAAGGCGGCCGCGGGCACGGAGTTCCCGGCCTACACGGCGCCGGCGCGCAAGTTCTTGCAGCAACCGCCCTGGTCGACGGCCTTCCCCGTCGACTGATCAGGTGCCGTCGCGCAGACGCCGCACCGGCCGCACGCCGATGCCGAACGACCGCACCGCGGCCGGTTTGCCGGTGCGGGCGGTGACGCGCGCCGCCAGTTCCCCTTCGTAGAAGGCCCCGCCGCGCACGCAGCGCAGCGAGTCGGCGTCGCCGGCCGGTGCCGCCGGGCGGGCGCGCAAACCGTCGCCACGTCGCGCCGTCGAGTCCTCATACGGCAGCTTCTCGTCTTCGCACCATTCGGCGGCGTTGCCGTGCACGTCGTAGAGGCCGAAACGATTCGGTTGCAGCAAGCCCACCGGCTGCATGCCGCCAACGAACCAACCGCAGGTCGTCGTCTCGGCGCGCTCGGGGCCGCTGCTCCACGGGAACGGGTTGTGGGCGCGGGCCGCAAACTCCCACTGCGCCTCGGTCGGCAGGGCCATGCCGTGGCGACGCAGCAGCTCGCGCACCGTGGTCCAATCGACGTTGGTCACCGGCAACAGCGGATCGTCGTGCACCGTCGTGCTGCCTTGCAGCCGCTGCCAATGGGCGACGGTGAGTTCGGTGCGCGCGATCAGGAACGCATCCAACGTCACCGAGGCCCCGGCCAGTTCGTCGTCGCTGGCGAACTCGTCGTTGCGATCGACGCCGGGCCGGTTCTTGCGCGCACCCTGGTCGAGGCGACCGGCGGGAACCAGCACGAACACGAGCCCGGTGCCAGCACCGGTGCGCAACGCGCCCGTCGATCCGTCCCGCGTCGGCAACGGGTAGTCGGGTGTGTGTGTCGTCAGATCGACGAACTCGTGCAGCAGCGTGGTCGGGTCCTTGCCGAGCGGAACGAGGCCTGGCAACTGCGGCAGCGACAGGCCGCGGTAGCTCTTCTCGGCGTGTTGGCCGTCGCTCTTCTGGATCGCCGTGTGCGCTTGTTGCCATGCGGCAGCGCTGGTCGTGACGGCTGGGGCGATGACCGTGCGCAGCAACGCGAGCCGTCGCTCGACGGCGGCGAGCGGACCACGTTCGCCATGGAACGTCGCCAGCGCCTCGTCGAGACGGGACAGCGCCCGCTGCAGATGCGCGGCGGCCATGTCGCTCGGACGCCCGCGGTTGGGACCGACCTCGGCGGTCAGGTCGTTGAGCCGGCGTTGCAGCTTCGTGCGTTCGAGTTGCAGGGGGCGCCCATGCTCGCGCAGCCACGCGTCGTAGGCCGCTTCGTGTTCGGGCCACGGTGGCGGCAGTTGGTGCTCGGCGGCGATCGCCGCGGCGAGCCGTTCTTCGTTGGCCAACAGCAAGAACCCGGCATCGGCTTTGTCGTCGCTGATCTGCCGCAGGCGTTCGGCTTCGTTGGCCGCCGCACTCTGGTAGCGCAACGCCACCGCCATGGTGACGAGGGCCGCCAAGAGGCCGGCTGCCGCGATCGCGATGCCGATCGACTGCGCGCGATGCCGGCGCACGAACTTGCGCAGACGATGCCACGTCGAAGGCGTCGCCACCTGGACCGGTTCGTCGGCGAGCCAACGCCGCAGGTCGCCGGCGAACTCGCCGACGCTGCCGTAGCGGTCTTCGCGGGACTTGGCGATCGCCTGCATCACGATCGCATCGAGGTCGGCGCGCAGTTCGGCGCGCCGCTGCGGCGGGGCGGCCTGGCTTGGCAGCAGCGGTGTGTAGGTGCGCACCATGTTGGCCATGCCGGCGAGGCCCTGCGAACGCAGCGCAACGCCCGGGATCGGCAGCTGGTCGGTGAGCAGCTCGTAGAGCTGCACGCCGAGCGCGTAGACATCGGTGCGGGTGTCGAGGTCCGCGAGGTTGCCCGCCGCTTGCTCGGGGCTCATGAACTCCGGCGTGCCCATCATCGTGCCGCGCAGCGTCAACGCGCCGCCGTGCAGCAGCGGATCGTCCAGCGACTTGGCGATGCCGAAGTCGATGACCTTTGGTTGCGTGCGCCCATCCGCACAGGCGACCAGCACGTTGTTGCTGCTGAGGTCGCGATGCACCATCGCCTTCTGGTGCGCGTGCTGCATCGCATCGAGCACCAGCAAGAACAGTTCGACGCGCGCGCGCAGCGGCAGGTGCTGGCGCCGGCAGTGGGTGAGCAGCGTCGGGCCCGCCACCAGTTCCATCACGAAGAACGGCCGGCCGCGGGGCGTGCTGCCGGCATCGAGCCGGCGCGCGATGCCGGGATGGTCCATCCGGTTCAGCGCTTCGCGTTCGGCCGCGAAGCGCGCCAGGATGTCGCGCGAGTCCATCCCGGGATTGAGCACCTTGATCGCGACCGGCCGCCGGATCGGTTCCTGCTGTTCGCCGCGATACACGGTGCCAAAGCCGCCCTTGCCGAGTTTCTCCACCAGCAGGTAGGGACCGAGCAGGAACGGCAACTCGGCGTCGAGGTCGCCGTCGGCGGCCTTCGTTCCCTGCGCGGCGAGAGTGGCCGGCACCGGCACGCCGGCCGCCAGCAGCCAGCGCCGGATCGCGCCGGCATGCACCGCGTGGCGCTGCAGCAGGGCGCGCAACGCGTCGTCGCGGGTGCCCTCGTCGCCTTCGAGCAGCTCGAGCACTTCATCCTCGACCACCTGCGGCAGGCTCTCGGAGCTTGGCTCGGTCATCGGGGCCTGATCATGGCGCGATGGGGGCTGTGTGGCCACGGTGGCGCGCTGGCATGCAATCTGCTGTCGCCGCCGAATCTGGCGGGAGAACGGGAGAAATCGCAAAGCCTGCGAACGGATCGGGCGGCGTGGTCGCTGCTCGCCGGCAGCACTTCCCAAGGTCCATTCCCATGCCTCGATCCTCGCTTCTTGCCCTTCTGCTCGGTCTGCCACTGGTCGCGCAGCAGCAACCGCCAAGTCCGATCCGCAGCGAAGGCATGCGGGCAGCGATCACCCGCAATGCCGGCCTGCAAACGGACTCGCTGGCGCCGGGGCTGATCGGCGGTGGCGCGGAGTACGAGGTCCAGTTGGGCAAAGAAGTGCGCTTCATGCCGGTGCTCGGGCCGCAATGCCCGACGACGCAGCACGTGACCCTGCGCCCCGTCGAGGTTCGGCGTGGCGAAGCGCAAGTGCTCGCCGCGGCCAGCGTCCTGCCGACCCAGGAGCATCACACGGCGATCTACACGCACGCATCGGGTGTCGTTGAGCGCTACGAAGTGCGACCGGAAGGCATGGAGCTCTCGTGGCGCTTCGCTGCGCGGCCCGCCGGCCAAGGTGACCTCGTCGTGCGCTATGCGATCGACTCCACGCTGGGAACGCCGAAGCAGGTCGGCGCCAGTCTCGAGTTCGAAGGCCCGTACGGCGGCGTGCGCGTTGGCGGCGTGCTCGGCATCGCTGCCGACGGTCGCCGCGTCGAAGGCGGCCTGCACTGGCGCAACGACGGCCTCGAACTGTCGCTGCCGGCAGCGTTCGTCGATTCCGCGACCTATCCTCTGGTGCTCGACCCGTTGGTCGGCGCGATCATCCCCGTCGCTTTCGGCATCACCTACTCCGAGTTCGACGCCGACGTCGCGCACACCGAGTACGCGTACTGGCTCGTCGTGTGGCGCCGCATCCTGTCCGCGACGAGCCACGTGGTCCGCGGCCAACGCATCGACGAGAACGGGGCCTTGCTCGGCTCCCTGGTGTTCTTCGGCAGCGCCGGCGTCGCCAGTGCGCCGCGGCTCAGTTCACTGCGCGATCCGGGCGACTTGTTCGGCGTAGTGTGGACACAGACGTCGGGCGGAACGCATTCCGTGCAGTTGCAGATGTTGCTCGCGTTTCCATCTACGCAGACGCCAACCAATCTGACCACCGTCGCGAGCACGACTTCGGCGCCGTATCCCAGTGCCGTGGTCGGTGGCGATCTCGACGGTCTTGGCACCGGGACGACGGGAGCCTTCGTCATCGTGTGGGAAGACGACGCGACGGCGACGATCCGGCGCCGCAGCGCCACGCTCGCCGCGGGGGTGGTGCAGATGAGTTCCGCCAGTGTGCTGTGGTCCGACAGCACGTTGGCGGGTTTCGTCGAACAGCCGGCGATCTCGCGCCACGCGATCGGCGCGGGGCGATTGCTCGTCGTGGCGCGGCGTCGCGCCGGGATCGCATCTGCATCCGCGATCATTGGGCAGTTCCTCGACGCGAACGGTGCCGCGCTCGGCACCACTGGGACCATCGCCACCAGCGCCGTCGATGACCTGTTCAAGCCCGCTGTTGATGGCCACGGCGATCGCTGGATCGTCGCGTGGGAGAAGAACGCGCCGGCGCTTGGCTTCGACTCGGTGCGTGTCGTCACCACCGACTTCGCGTGGAACCTCGGCAGCGTGGTCACCTACGGCGGCTCAGCGCTGAACCAGGCGAGCCGGCCGACGGTGTGCTACGCCCCGTCGCGAACGTGGCTCGGCTATCGCCGTGTCACTGCGCTGCCGTCACCGACGACGACGCTGCAGCTCACGGCGGTCCGCTCCGACACCTGCACCACGTGCAGCGACAGCTTCTCGGTCAGCTTCCCGTCGGGGCCACGCATCGTCGCGGCGCGCAAGCCGATCTACGTCCTTGACGCGAACCCGCCGCCCGTGCTCGGGCTCGCGGTGTGGGACGACAGCATCGACGACATCGGCGGGCAGCTCGTGACCGATGCGGGCACGACCGGCACGGTGCAGGCGCTCGGTTCCGCTTGCGGCAATCCTGGCAACGACGTCGGGGCCACGCCGCCGAACATCGGTCAGCACTACGCGGAGGTTCGTGGGTTCGCCGGCAACATCGCGTTCTTCAACCTGAGTCCCGTTGTTCCGACCATCCCGTGCGGAACCTGCGAGTTCGTGCCGCTCAGCGTCACGTTCGAAGTGCCGACGTGGTTCTTCTGGCGGCGGGCGACATTCGTCATTCCGTGCGATGCGACGCTCGTGGGTGCGCAGTTTCTGTCGCAGTGGATCGTGATCGACCTCGCCGCGGCATCGGCTCCCTGCCCGGCACTGCCGGGGTTCTCCACTTCGCAACGGAACCTGCTGACGATCGGCCAGTGAGGTTCCGTTTGGGTCGTCGTCGCCCACTGCCATGAACAAACCTCTGCCACTTGCTGGGGGCGTGACGCCGTTCGAAATCGCCGGCTTTCCGTGTTCCGGCATGGATTGGTTTGCGCGCTTGCTGGCGTTGCATCCGCAGATCGCGTTCGTAGACGCCAGAGATCCCCTGGGCCCGATCGGGGGCGTCGGAATGGACAGCGATCGACAGTCGGCATGGGGCGACGACGTTCTGGCGAGCATCGCTGCGGCGTTGGCGCAGAAGCCAGCCGCGACACGCGTCGGCGTCGTTGGCGTCGAAGGTGCGTTCGATCCGTTGGATGGACCGCGCATCGTGGTCCTGCGCGACGGCCGCGATGTGCTGGTGCACTGGACACTGCGCCAGTTGCGCTACCACGGGCCGACGTTGCAGAGATTCCTCGCCGAAGTCAGTGACACCCGGATGCTCGAAGTCGCGCGCCGCTTCGCGGCGGATGCGGGCGACGTGCTCGAGCGCAATCGTGGGCTGTTGTTGTGTGACTACAAGTGGGTGCGCTATGGCGGCTACTTGTGGGAGAACATGGTCACGGGCCTCGCCAGCGCGCTCGGTTGGAGCAACGACCATCCGAGCGACCAGCCGGACCCGATCGACGTGCGGTTCCACGAAGCGCGCGCGGCGCCACGCGAGACGTTCGACTACCTGGTGCGCAGGCTCGGACTCGATCCGACGCAGGTGCCGCCGTTCGCGGTCGCGGATCCGGTGCAAGCTGCCGAACGCGATGCCGAGCGACTCGCCGAATGGGAGGCCGATGTGTGGCCGCGATGGTTCACTGCGCGCGCATCGAAGCTGTGGAAGATGGACGGCCAAAGCGGGCTCGACAGCCTGGCCGGCCACACCGTCGACGACGAATGGCAGGGTGCGTGCCCGCCGGCGTGAGGCCTGCCTTGCGCATTCCGCGCGGGTCCGGCACCGCGATCATGGTTTGCGAAGGTGCTTCATTTCACGCACCGTGACCCACTTCCCATCGACCTTGGCTTCCAACACGGTGGCACGTTCGTTGGCGTTGATCCACCGCATGGTGATCCGGCCGTTGTCGTCCCGATCGCCGTGGAAGCCCCGCATCATCAGCACCCGGACTTTGGGATCTTCGCCCTTGGCTCCTTCGAGCAGGGCCATCTGGCCGCCGAAGCTGTCGACGAACGAGCCGGTGTAGAGCATCCGCTTACTGTTGTAGCCTGTCACTTCGTGGGCCTGGACGAGGCGATCGCCGCGGCGGAACTCCATGTTGCCGAGCAACCACTTGCGGCCTGGACCTGCCGTGCGGACCTCGCTCGCTTCGTAGGACGGCTGCGCTTTGCCATCGACGAAGTCGGTCATCTGCACCGTCCAAGCACCGATCTCGTCGAACAATGCGGTGGAATGCGGATCCGCTGCGGGCGCTGGATCCTGCACCGTCTGGCCGACAGTGAGTTCGCCTGGGGTCGGGCCGTCGAGCAGGCGGCCGGCTCCGGCGAGCAACGTGATCGAAGTCGAGAGCAGAATCGTTCGTGTGTGCATGTGCATGTCCGTGGCGAGTTCTCGAAAGGGGGTGGAGTAATCATCCGGCACGAGGTGAAGGAGCAGACGGCTGGCAGCGCCGAGTTCGACGGTTCCGAGTGGCGTCCTGACCAAGAGTGGTTGGCTCTGGCATTCGATCTGCAGCGAACCGAGCTGGGCCACGACCAGCGTCGCGTGGTTCATGCGATCGAGCATCAGCATGGTGTCGGTGCTCGCTGTCACCTGGCCGCGGTCGGTCACCTCGATGCGCGCGTTGGGTGGGAGCCAGAGCGTGTCCTTGGCGGCGAAGTGCGTGCGTGCGTGCGGCTCGGCACTGGCCGGGCGCAAGGTCGCAACTGCGAGCGCCGACGTCGCGAGCGGTTGTGCGGCTTGGTTCGACCAGACCCACACGCTGGCGAGGGTGGCGAGCATCGCCGCGAGCCAGACGCGCCACTGCCGCAGCGTGGGCCGACGCGAAGCACGCGCCGTCGCATCGGTGTCGCCGCGATCGCCGGCTTGCCACCGATGCAGAACCCGCAAAGCAAGGTCGCTGCGCGGCGGTGCCAGGTGCACGTGCAGCGCACACTCGAGAACGCGCGCGTTGTGACGATTCATGGTTGCACCTTCCGGCGGATGCAGGCTCGCAATCGTTCCTTGGCCCGCAACAACGTGGACTTCGTGCCACCGATCGACAGCTGCAGGCGGGCTGCGATCGCAGACGGTGCGAGGCCATCGCGGTAGCGCAGCGAGAGGGCTTCGCGGCTCGTCGCCGTCAGTTCGGCGAGGCATTGCTGCAGCGCCGCGAGGTAGCTGTCGCCGTCGTCATCACCGACGAAGTGCACCCACGCGGCGTCGATCGCATCCAGATCCGCGAACTCGCGGCGTCCTCGCCGCAGCGACTTGCAGAACAGATTGCGCGCGATGCTGCGCAGGAACGTGGCCGTGGCGGCCGGGCTGCGTTCCTCGAACGGTGACCGGAGCAACGCCAGGAATGTCTCCTGCACCAGGTCGTCGACGGCGTCGGCCTGGCAACCGATCGACAGCAAGTAGGCCGCGACGCCGCGCTGGTGGTGGACCACCAGGTGCGCAATGCGCGTCTCGTCCCAGGTCTGGACCAGGGGCCGATGCTCGTCGGGCCGCATGTTGCATCCATACCCCGGAGTGCGTGGCGGGCTGCAGCGACTGCAGAAAAGTTCCGCGATGTTCCGCGGCGGCACTTCCGTCGCAGCGAGACCTACGGAGCGCGATCGATCTCTGCGATCTTCTGCGCCACTGGCAACATCGCGAACGTGAAGCCGCGCACGAGCACTCCCTGCTCTGTCGTCAACATCTCGAACGCCGCCAGCGCCGGGCCCATCGCCTTGCTCATCGCGCGGGCGGCTTCCTGGATCTCGGGCATTAGCCGATCCATGCCGACGTGGCGAGCCGTGTAGCGGAGTTCGACGAAGGCGGTGAGGGTCGGGCGCGCGAGCAATTCGTCGAGGGTCACCGGCATCGCCTGGTCGGGGGACGGCCGCGTCTGGTGCGACACCTGTCGAACCACCATGAGATCGTGGCTGCGCGCCGCGGCGAGCACCGCGATGTTCTGCGTCCACAGCAACGACGTCAGTGCCGCTTCGAAAGCGAGCGCATCGCCGGTCGTCGCCATCGCCGTCGTGAACGTGAGTTCGTGCGGCGCATCGTGCGCCAGCAGCAGATTGCAGTGCGTGGCCTTGGCCAGCGCATCGACAACGTCGGTCAGGCGATGCGTGCCCGCCGGCAGCGAGAATTGCGTCGCCGACGCTGCCCGCGGCCACGGCCTGGGTGTCGCCATCGGCAGTTGGGTGGCGAGCGCGGGATCGACCGAAGCGAGCACCGCCAACGCCGATCGCACACCGCCTGCGAGTCCGGTCAGCACCAAGTCGGGCCCCTCGGCCGTGGCGGTCGTTCCGGGATTCGACATGCAGAACGGTCGCAGCACCGTCACGGCGAGGTGCGTGCCGAGCCCCGGCACCGTCACCTGCACCGGGCCCTGCCGATCCGGTCGCGCCGCCAACTCGGCCAGCGCCATCGTCACCGCGCGTTCGGCGATCCAGGTTGGTTGCGTGCGTTCGCGCGGCGCCGGCAACACTTCGTGACGCTTCTCCGCCGCATCGAACGTCAGCACGAGGTCGTGGGCGAGCAGCACCGTCGCCAGCACGTCCTCCCATTGCTCGCGCGGCAGCGCCAGCGCGTGCTGCAGGTGCACCGGGCGGCGTTCGTCGAGGCCATCGATCCGGTGGCGCGCGATGGGGGCCTTCAGCGCCATTTCGCACTGGGCCAACAGTTCGCCGAGGCGGTGGTCGCCGGCGGGCAGGTGGAACGCACGTTCCTTCTGCGCGGTCGCGGTCGCGGCGAACAGCAACGCGAGGGCGGGAACGAAGAGCGTGGCGGTGTTCATGCAACGACAAGGACGAGGAAGTCTCGAACGCACGCGTTCCATCATGCGCCGGACGAATGAGACTGCGGCGCCAATCCTGCTCCGATTCTGTGTCGATCGCGTGCGTTCGCCGGCGAACGGTCCTTCGAGCATGAACCCCGAGCCACCACCGAACGACCATGAACTCCACCCTGCACCGTCTCCTTTCCTGCGCCGCCCTCGCGGCCACCGTCGCGGCCCAAGGCCCCGACATGCTCGTCACCTATTCGCAGGTCGAACAGACCCTGTCCGGCAGCGGCGGCACCGTGCTGCAGACGCTGCGCCCGAACGAGATCTGCCACCTCGAATGGTCGAACGGCCCGTGCGCTGCACCCTCGGCCGAGAAGTACTCGCCGCGCGCCAACTTCCACGTGATGGCCGGCGACGAGAACGCCAACAGCGTCTACTTCAACCCGACGATCTTCGGCAGCATCGATGCGCTGTGCGCGCCGATCAGCACGTCCCCGGTCGCCGGCGGCGTCAACGCGCGCACCGTGTTCTTCTCGCCGTCGGTGGCGATGGGCACCAACATCAGCGGCGGCCCCGGCCTGCGGCCCGGTGACGTCGGCCACATCGTGCGCAACGGTGCCGGCGACGGCCAGGTCGAGTACTTCATGCGCCAAGAACACTTCAACCAGGCGCTCGGCCTGCCGTTGAACAGCCCAATCGACGTCGATGCGATCTGCTTCCAGCCGGGGCTCGGCGTCTACTTCTCGCTCGATCAGGATGTTCCGGCGAACACGTTCTGCGGCCCGTTGCTGATTCAGGACGGTGCCATCGCCTGTGTGCCTGACTGGGCGATCACCTGGACGCCGGACTTCCGCGTCGCCGCCGTGTTGCCCAACAGCGCCGCGGTCGTCTACAGCGAGCCCGCCGTCGATGCGCTGGTTGCGGCCGCCGCGGTGAACAACCGGTTTGGTGTGTGCGTCACGCAGGCGCTCGACCTCGAAGGGCTCGAGTTCGATTGGACCCAGCCGATTGGCTTCTCGTTCCCGTGCCCGGGCACGGTGATCCAGGCGCCGCACTTCTTGTTCACGGTCGAAAACGGAACGGGTGCGTCGGTGCTGACGACGGCCGGCGGCGGCGCGATCCACGTGCACCTGTGCGGCCCGGCCGGCACGCCGTGCGGCTTCGGTCCGACGTTTGGCCCGCAGATGGGCATCCAACCGGCGGGCATCAACGTCGGCGCCGCGAGCTACGTGAACGCGCTGATGTCGACCTTCACCGAACGCTTCGTGACGGAGCCGGTGACGCCGGTCGTCACCGCCCCGGGTGGCGCGCCGTTTGGCGCGACGCAGATCCACTACCGCACGCCCTACGCATGGAACATCGCGTTCATCGAGATCGTGCCGGCGACAGTGCCGGGCTCGCTGCCGGCCTTCCCGTTCTCGCTGTTGTGCTTCCCCGACATCTACGTGCCGAACCTGATCCCGCACGCGTGGCCGCTGGCGGGCCAGTGGGGCAGCTTCGGCATGGCCGCGATCCCGCCCGCCTTCTCCGGCAAGGTGCTGTTCCAGATGGTTGGGTTTGGCGGCAGCGGGCTCGAACTCAGCACGCCGACAGTGATCGACGTCAACTGATCGCGATCCACGCGGCCGGCACGGAAACGACTTCCGTGCCGAGCCCGGCGGATCACGCGCGCAGCTTCGCGCGCACCAGCCGGAGTCCGGTCAACTGCTCGGAGAAGCCCATCGACTTCGTGATCGACAGCCCGACCGCTTTGCCGGCGGCGACCACGTGGTCATGGCTGAAGTCCTTGCGACCCTTGGGCCACAGCACCCAAACCGCACCGCGTTCGGCCAGCTTCGGCGCGATCGCCGCCAACCGGTCGAGTTCTGCCGGTTCGTGCGCGAAGCACAGCACGAGATCGACGGCGGCCGACAACCGCGTCTTGGGTGCCGAACCGAGCGCGTCCGCGACCTCGGCGATGGCATCGGCGTCGCTGCGGCCGAGCACGCACACCGTCATGCCGACTGCCACGCCGAGCTTCTGCACGCGCGAACGCGGGTTCTGGATGCGATCGAGCCAAGTCTTCGCCGACGTGCCGAGTTCGATGGCGATGCGTTCGCTGCCGCACGCGAACTCCAGCGTGCTGCCGCGCACCGCGAGCCGCGTCATCTCCGCGTGCGCGAAGCGTCGCTTCACGCCGCGGCTGCAGACGATCTCGCGCGGCTCCAGATGCACATGGCATGCGTGGGCTTGTCCGTCGATCGACACGGAAGTGGTTTTCTCGAGACCCATGTGTGCCTCAGCGGTTGGTCGGCGACACCGTCTCGCCGAACTTGCTCGCCAGCGCCGTCTGCCAGTCGTTCAGCGTTTTGTGGTAACCGAACACGACCTTCGCCATCAGCCGGAAGAACGCGGGCTTGATGAACCCATCCTCGGTCGACGCGAGGCGCGTGCCGCCGTTGGGCAGGGCTTCGAGTCGATGCGTCCACGTGCCGCCGAACGGCAGCGAGTCGTCAGCGATGCGGCCAACGAACAGCCGTTCCGGTTCGGTGCGTTCGACCAACAGCGGCATGCGGCCCCAGCTGCTGGTTTCGACCCAGCCCTTCTGGCCATCGGGTGTCGTGAGTTCTTCGATCGCCGTCAGGTCCTTGCGCCAGGTCTTGAACTGCCGCCACTCGGTGAGCGTCGCCCAGACCTGGGCCGGGGACGCTTTCAGTTCGATCGTCGACGTGGCGGTGTGTTCGCGCGCGATCAGACTGCCAGCGAGCAGCAGGAGGCCGATGCAGCCGACGAGGAGCAGCGGCACGAGGAAGTACCAAGGCATGCGGATTCTCACGTGGGTTCGGAAGGGGAGGGATCGGGGCCGTGGCGCCGCGCCGCCCAGGCCCGGGAACGACTGTGCGCGGCCAACAGTTCGCGCGCCGAACCGGCCAAGAGCTCGAGCCCTTGGATGCCGGCGTGTCGCTGTTCGGCAGGCAACCGGGACAGCAGTTCGGCGACGAGAGTGGGATCGAGAACGGAGTTGCTCTGTTTGACGCGGACCCCGGCCTCGGTGAGCAGCAGCACGACCCGGCGTTTGTCGTCGGGGTGCTTGTGGCGCGTGACGAACTTGCCGGCGACCAGGCGATCGATGTGCAGCGACATCGTCGATGGCGTCACGCCCATGTGTTCGGCGAGCTGGGTCAGGTTGGTCTCGGTCACGGCATCAAGGTGGTCGAGGATGCTGCCCTGGTGGGCACTGAGGGTGTGTTCGGTCTGCGGGTCGCGACGGTGCTCCAGGTGGCAGGCCAGAAAGATCGCTGGGTAGGCCTGCAGCAGCCGCCGGAGCGCGTCCTGGACATCCATGCGAGCAGTGTGCGTTCTTGGAATTGATTCGTCAAACCAAAATATACGAGGAAGTCGTAACGCGTGCTCTGGAAGTCTTCTGCGAACGCAAAGTGGCTGACGCTTGTACCGGTTGCCGCGTCGGAGTTTTTCTGCAAACGAGCGCGTGCGTTGGCGCCGTTCCCGTCCTTCGGAGGTGAACGCAACGAACCCAACCCCCAACGAACGAACATGCGCACGACGATCCTCGCCTCTCTCTCGACCCTCTGCCTCGCCGCCACCGCCGCGGCCCAGATGCAGGAGGGCTTGCTGTCCTTCTCCCAGACCGAGAACACGTTGTCCGGCAGCGGCGGCACCGTGCTGCAGACGCTGCGTCCGAACGAAGTCGCGACCTTGGAGTGGGGCACCATCGGCTGCAACCTGCTCTCGGCCGAGAAGTGGCTGCCGCGCACCTGCTCGCACGTGATGGCCGGCGACGAGAACGCCGACGGCATGCACTTCAACCCGGCGATCTTCGGCACCGTCGATGCCCTGGTGACGACGATCCCGATCGCCGGCACCGGCTTCGACAACCAGCGCACCGTGTTCTGGTCGCCGTCGGCCGCGATGGGCAACAACATCAGCGGCAACCCGTTCCGGCCCGGTGACGTCGCCCGCATCGTGCGCGCCGGCCTTGCCGACGGCCAGGTCGAGTACTTCATGAGCCAGCAGCAGTTCAACACGGCGCTCGGTCTCGCCCCGGCGACGCCGATCGACGTCGACGCGATCGCGTTCTCGCCGCAGTTCGGCGTGTTCTTCTCGCTCGATGGCAACGTGTTCGCCAACACCGCGTGCGGCCCGATGGCGGTGCTCGACGGCGCCATCCTCGCGATCCCGCCGGCCGCACTGGCCTACACGCCCGACATGCGCATCGCCGGCGTGCTGCCGAACAGCGCGATCGTCGTCTACACCGAGGCCCAGGTGAACGCGATGGTGGTCAACGCCGGCGTCACCGATCGCTTCGGCGCCTGCGTTCCCGCCGCGATCGACACCGAGTCGCTCGAGTTCGACTTCTTCGGCCCGGTCGCACCGCTGTTCGGTTGCACCGCCGGTCTCGCGGTCTTCGCACCGCCGCTGATCTTCTCGGTCGAAGCGGGCACCGGCGCCAGCATGCTGAGCACGCTCGCCGGTGGCTCGATCTGGAACAGCCCGTGCTGGCCGATGGGCCGCAACTGCGGCACCGGCCCGACCATGGGCACGCAATCGGGCCTGCGGCCGCCGACTCCCGTGCTCGGCGTGGCCAGCTACGTGAATGCCTTCACGTGGGCGCACCACATCCGCTACGTGCTGGAGCCGCAGAACCACGTGCTGACGGTGTTCCCGGCCGGCGCACCCGCGGGCTCGACGAACATCGACATCGGCTCGCCGTTCCCCTGGAACCTGGTCTTCATCGAAGTCGTCTCGCCGATCGTGCCGGCCTCGCTGCCCGCCTTCCCGTTCTCGCAGATGGGCTTCCCGGACATCTACGTGCCGAGCCTGTTGTTCTACCTGCCGACGCCGACCGTCGGTGGCTTCTCGACCTTCCCGATGCCGGCGATCCCGCCGATGTTCGCGGGCAAGGTGTTGTTCCAGAGTGTCGGCATCAGTGCGGCGGGAACGTTCGAACTGAGCACGCCGACCGTGATCGACGTGCAGTGAGCGAGGCAGCGCGGCGCGCATGCGCGCGCCGCCCCGATCGCGTAGCTTCGGCCGCCATGGTGCGGCCGAATGTGTTCTATCGCGATGAGTTTCGCCGGCTCGTGCGGGCCGAGCAGCCGACGCGAGTGCTCGACGTCGGTTGCGGTGATGGCGAGTGCATGCGCGAACTGCGCCGCCACGGCATCGACGCCGTCGGCCTGGAAGCCGATGCGCGCAAGGTGGCAGTCGCGTGCGCGGCAGGCCTGCCGGTGCTGCATGGCGATGCCGAAGGGCTGCCGTTCGCCGATGGCGCCTTCGATCTGGTCGTCTCCGAGTACTCGGCGCACCATTTCGCGGATCTGGCTCGCCATCTCGCCGACGCGTTGCGGGTGGCGCGGCGCGGCGTGTTCCTGCTCGATCCGTGGTACGACACCAGCGTGCCGGCGCAGCGCGTCGCCTTGCGCTGGGATCGCTGGTGCAAGGCGATCGATCGGGCGGGGGGCATGGTGCACAACGACGTGCTCGCTGCGGAGGCGTTCCGCTCGGCGTTGCCCGCGGGGGCGGCACTGGCGTTCGAATGCCGGCATCTGCTGCGCCTCGCCGACTACGACCGTGCGACCTTCGAACGGGAGAGTGCCGAGTTCCTGGCCAAGGCGCGCGACGACGCTGCCGTTGCGGCGGAACTGGCGGCGATCCGGGCCGGGGTGGAGCGCGATGGGCTCGGCGACGATGGCGCCATCATCGTGCTGGTGCGGCGGTCAGACTGACGCCTCGCGTGGTGCGGCGCACCGCGATTGACGAAGTGCCGCGGCGCTGCCAATGTGTTGACCGCTGGCGGGCCACCGCCGGGGAACGCACCTGATGACGACACCTGCACCGCTGGGCTCGACCGACCTCGCGCCATTGGCGTTGCGGCCGCTGCTGCCGAGCGATGGCGACGCGGCGCTGCAGTGCCACAACGCGGTGTTCGCAGCCCCGGCGACCGGCAAGCCCCGGCGTTCGCTCGCGCACTGGCGCTGGAAGTACCTGCACAACCCGACCGGCCGCCTGCAGCAGATGCTGGCCGTGCATCCGGTGGAAGGCGTCGTCGGCGTCTACGCCGCGATGCCGATGGAAGTGGCGTTCGGCGGCCGGCGTTCGTTCGCCGCGCAAGCCGTCGACCATTGCGTGCATCCGGCCTGGCTGCGGCACGGCGGCGAGGCGGGGCTCTTCGCGCAACTCGGCATCGCCTTCTTCGAACGTTGGCTCGGCAGCGCGAGCGACCAGGCCCAGTTCGTCTACGGCCTGCCGGTGGCTGGTTGGCGCAGCGGTGCCCGCCACCTCGGCTGGCAGATTGCGCGCGACTGGGACTTCACGTTCCTCGAACTGACGGCTGGCATGCCCGCGCGGGCCGTGCCGGGCGAACTGGCGGTGCGCCGCGTCCAGCACTTCGATGCGTCCTGCGACGCGTTGTTCGCGAAGCTGGAGCCGGGCTTTGGCGTCGCCACCGTGCGCGACAGCCGCTACCTCAACTGGCGCTACGCCGACCATCCCGATCGCCGCTATGTGCTGTACGAATGCCGGGAACGGGCCAGCGGTGTCCTGCGCGGCGTGTGCGTGTCGGTGGTCGGCGACGTGCTGCGTCCCAATACCACGTTCCTGGTCGACTGGCTGCAACCGGCCGACGACGACGCGGCGATGACGGCGATGCTGGCCGCGGTGGAGGATCAGGCGCGGCTGGATGGCACTGGCCTCGTCGCCAGCGTCTGGAATCCGATGGACCCGCGCTTCCTCGCCGTGCAACAGCTTGGCTACCGCGTGCGCGGCACGCAGTGGTTCCTCGCCATCGCTTCGGCCGTCTACGACATCGTGTTCTTCCGCGAGCATTGGTACTTCACGCTTGGCGACAGCGACCTGTTGTGACGCGACGGATCGAGCTGGTCGCGGCAGCAGGCGGCTTGACGTGCGCGGCGCCAAGGCGTGCAGTGGTGGCATGAGCCGATTGGATGCGTTGGTCGAGGGGCGCGACCGGGTCCTGATCCACCAGACCAAGGAATGGGGCGAGATCCTGCTCGGCTTCGAGTCGACCAACAAGTTCGAGCTCAACGACGAGAGCGGCAACCACCTGGGGCGCGCCGCCGAGGAGGCCGCGGGCATCGGCCAGTGGTTCTTGCGCAACCTCTTCGGCAGCTGCCGCAAGGCGACGGTGCACATCTACGGCGCTACCGGCGAGAAGGTCGGGCGCGGCGAGAAGCCGTTCCGCTGGTTCTTCCACCGCATGGAAGCGTTCGACGGCGACACGCGCATCGGCGCGATCCAGCGCAAGTGGTCGTGGTTCCACCGCGTGTTCGCGGTCGAGAATGCGGCGGGCCAGGAAGTGATGGAGCTGAAGAGCCCGTTCTTCCATCCGTGGACGTTCACGTTGTCGTTCCAGGGCACCGAAGCCGGCGTGATCCGCAAGAAGTGGGCGGGGCTGTTGAAGGAGTGGTTCACCGACGCCGATGTCTTCGGCCTCGAAATGCGGCCCCACGTGCCGGTCGAGGTGCGCAAGCTGCTGCTGGTGGCGACGTTCCTGGTCGACTTCACCTGCTTCGAGAACAACCAGGGCGGTGGCTCGGCGCTCGACGTGATGAACTGAGCGTCGAGCCCGAGCTTGACGGCCGCGGCTCCCGTGCGTGCAGTGCGGCGATGGTGTCGTCGAACTTCGTCCCGTTCCCCGATCGTTACGTGCCGCCGGTGCCGCCCGAGCAGGCGCTGGCGACCTTCCACGACGCCCTGCGGCGGCGACGCAGCGTGCGCATGTTCAGCGATCGGTGGGTGCCGCGCACGACGATCGAGTGGCTGGTGCGGTGTGCGCACACGGCCCCGAGCGGCGCCAACAAGCAACCGTGGCGGTTCGTCTGCGTGCAGGATCCGACCGTGAAGGCGCGCATCCGGGAAGGCGCCGAAGCCGAGGAGCGCGAGTTCTACGCGCGTCGCGCCAACGACGAGTGGTTGACCGACCTGGCGCCGCTCGGCACCGACTCGACCAAGGAGTTCCTGACCGTGGCGCCGTGGCTCGTCGTGGTGTTCCAGCTGGCGCACGGCGACGACGGCTCGCAGGTCTACTACCTGAAGGAGTCGGTCGGCATCGCCTGCGGCATGTTCCTCGCGGCGGCGCAGCTCGCGGGGTTGTCGACGCTGACGCACACGCCGAGCCCGATGGCGTTCCTCGGCGACATCCTGGGGCGGCCGAAGCACGAGCGCCCGTTCCTGTTGATCCCCGTCGGCTACGCCATCGCGGACTGCATGGTGCCGGCGAAGGCGATCGAACGGCGACCGCTCGACGAGGTGATGGTGGTGGTCTGAAACGGCGTGCAGGTCACTGCTTCTTCGGTTCCGACGGTGCCGCAGCGCCCTTTCCGGTCGGGGCCGTCACCAGCCTTGCCATCAGGAACGCGCGCACCTCGTCCACGCCGCCGCCGCGTGTGCCCGTTCCCGGCGCGTCTCACACCTTCATGGTCTTCCAGCGGCCGCGCCGGAACAGCAACACGGCGGCGATGGCGAACAGCGACTCGGCGATCGGGATCGCCCAGACCACGCCGTGCACGCCGACCTCGAGGTGGAAGCCGAGCAGCCACGCCAGCGGCAACTGGAACAGCCAGAACACGACGAAGTGCAACCACGTCGGCGTCAGCGTGTCGCCGGCACCGTTGAACGCCTGCACCGCGACCATGCCCCAGGAATAGAAGATGTAGCCGGCGGCGACGATGCGCAGCGTCGACACGCCGTGCTGCGCGACCTCGGGGTCGGCGACGAAGCAGCCGATGATCGCGTCGGGCCACAACTGCATCACCAGCGTGACGCAGGCGAGGAACGCCATGTCGTAGAGGCCGGTCAGCCACACCGCGCGTTCGGCCCGTTCGGGTTGGTTGGCGCCGAGGTTCTGGCCGACCAGCGTCGCCGCTGCGTTGGACAGACCCCAGGCCGGCAGCAGCGCGAACATCAGGATGCGGATGCCCGTCGTGTAGCCAGCGCCGGCCGCGTCGCCGAACGAGTTGACGAACAAGGTCAGCAGCATCCAGCTCACGCACCCGATCAGGAACTGGCCGATCGTGCCGATCGACAGCGTGACGATGCGCAGCATCTCGCGGCCATGGAAGCGCATCAGCACCGGCATCTGCACACGACAATGGCCGCGGCGCAGCAGCACGAACTGCAGCAGCACGGCGAAGCCGCGGCTGATGCAGGTGGCGATGGCAGCCCCTTCGACACCGAGGGCAGGGACCGGCCCGAGGCCGAAGATCAGCACCGGATCGAGCAGCAGGTTGAGCCCGTTCGACAGCAGAAGGACCTTGAGGGCGAGCATCGGGTCGCCAGCACCCCGGAAGATCGCGTTCTGCAGGAACAGCAGCGTGATGATCGGCGTGCTGGCGAACGTCCAGCGTGCGTAGCCGCTGCCGATCGCCACCGCCTGCGACTCTTCGCCCGCCATCCAGTCGAGCAGCTCCGGCGCGAAGACCGCCGCCGGCACCGCGATGACGACGCCGACCACGAGCGCGAGTCCGATCGCCTGGCTGGCGGCGGCGGACGCGCCGTCGAGGTCCTTCTCGCCGACCCGCCGCGACACCATCGCAGTGACGGCGATCGCGAGGCCCCACGCGATGGCGTAGACCAAGGACACCATGCCTTCGGTCATGCCGATGGCGGCGACGCCCGCACCGTGCGTCGAGGTCGAGCCGAACATCCCCTTGTCGATGCCGTTCACCCAGAAGGTGTTGACGAGCGCGAACGTGGACTCGAGGCCCATCTCCAGCACCATCGGCACCGCCAGCAGCACGATGGCGCGGCCGAGCGGGGCCTGCGTGAAGTCGTGGTGCTCGCCGCGCAGGCTGCCGACCACGTGTTGCCAGAACGTGCGCAGTGGGGGAGGCGTTGTGGTGTTCACTTCGCCGTCCACGTGTCGTTGCTGCGTTCGATGTCGAGCGTCGTCTGCGCGGGATCGAGCTTCGCGGCGGTGATCTTGCCCGGAAACGTCAGCACGACGCTGCGTTCGCCGGCAAGCCAGCGGGTGACCGGCACCGTCTGCTCGGCGGTCGTGCCATCGGCGAAGGTCACCTGCACGCGGGCCGGATGCGGCGCGCGGCCGTGATCCTCGACGACGACCTCGCTGCCCTTGCCGTCGGCGGTGGCGCGCACGGCGGCGATTGCGTGGTCGAGCGTCCACGTCTCCGTCCACCAGGTGCTCCAGTACCAGCCGAGATCCTGGCCGAGCGCGCGGTTCATCGTCGCGAAGAAGTCTTCGGGCGTCGGATGCGCGAACGCCCAGGTTCGCGTGTACTCACGCAGCGCCGCCGCGACCTTGTCTTCACCCAGCATGCCGGCGAGCTGCTGCAGAACCGCGGCGGGCTTGGTGTAGCAGAGGTAGACGTAGCTCGTCTCGTGCTGCAGGTGGTCGGCGTGCGTGAGCATCGGTTCGCGATCGAGCCCGAGCGAGACCACCGACAGGTAGTCGCGTTGGGCGGCACTCGGGCGCTGTTGCTTCCAGTAGTCGCGTTCGAGCCGGGCCGTGAACCAATCGACCAGGCCTTCGTCCTGCCAGCCGAACGCGGTCTCGTCGCTGCCGACCAGCATCGGAAACCACATGTGCGCGAGTTCGTGCGCGATCAGGCTCTGGTTGGCGAACGGCGTGCGTTGGTCGCCGCACAGCACCAGCATCGGGTACTCCATGCCACCACCGAGAATGCCCTCGACGGTGGTCGCGTGCGGCCAGGGATACGGAGCGAGGTCGCGGCTCAGCGTGCCGATCGTGTGCTGTGCGAAGTGGCAGGCGTTGCGCCAGGTGACGGCTTCGGGCCGGTACATCACCTGCACGAGGCAGCGATCGTCCTTGCCGTCGCCGTCGCGGTCGCCGACCACGACCGACGTCGCGTCCCACAGGTAGTGCGGCGAAGTCGCGATCGCGAAGTCGCGCACCTTCTCGCCGCGGAAGCGCCACGTGCGCGTCGGCGCCGCGTCGGCGGTGGCGATCCCGTTGCCGGCGTGGTGCTCCTTGGTGACGACGCGCACGATCGCATCGCCGCTGGCCGCCGTGGCCAGATCCTTGCGGATCGTCTCGGGGAGCACTGCCGCCGGGTTCTGCAACGTGCCCGTGGCCTGGACGAGCCAACCCTTCGGCGCCGTGAAGGCGACGTCGTAGTCGGCATAGCCCATGTAGAACTCGCTCTCGCCCAGGTACGGCTCGACGACCCAGCCACGCACGTCGTCGCACACCGCGAACTGCGGATACCAGTAACCGAGGAAAAACAGTTCGTTGCCGACGCGGCCCATGCGCGGCGCTTCGCCGTCGGGAACCGTGAACGCGAACTCGACCGCGACCTTGGCCTTGCCGTCGCCAGGCAGCGGTTCCGGCAAGAACAACTCGAGCCGCGTGCCGCGCTGGGCGGTGTGGGCGCCGTTGCCGTCGACGGTCCACTGGCCGAGCTCGATGCCGCCGGTGACCTCGACCGGGATGTTGCGCACGGCGTCGGGCGCGTGCAGGTTCTGGCGCAGGTGGATCCACAGCGACGCGACTTCTTCGGGCGACCGGTTGTGGAACGTCATTTCGACGCGACCCTGCACCCGGGCGGTGTCGGGCAGCAGTTCCGCGACGATCGAGTACTGCGCGTAGTTGGTCCAGCTCGCCGGGCCGGGGCGACCGTCTTGCGTGCGGGTCTGGCGTTCGATCGCCGCGAGCCATGCCGCCGACGGTTCGAGTGGATGCGGCAGCGGGCGCGTCTGCGCGAGGATCGGCAGGCAGGGCAGAACGACAGTGAGCAACCGGACGAGCGTGGCCTGCATGCGGACGCGGCAGCATACCGAATGGATGCGGCGTCCCGGCGGCGCTCAGTGCTGGTTCTTCTCCGTGCGCAGTCGTTCGCGGCGCAGCAGCCAGAACAGGCCGACGGCGAACAGGCCGAGCCAGACGAGCGCCCGCACCTGGGCCGGTGACGGTTCGCTGCCGGAGTCGCTGTTGCCGCCGCCGAGCCGTGCCACGGCGAAGTCGCGGTCGGGATCGAACGCGCGCAGGTCGAGGCTGGCGGAGCGCGCCAGGGCTTCGCGGGTGCGTTGCCGCGCGATCGGCGAAGCGTGCGGCCACAGCGCGCGCAGGGCATCGGCCGCGGCGAGCGTCGCCCAGGGCGAGTCCTTGCCGGCGGCGCCGACGATCGCCGGCAGTTCGTCGCTGGCCCCGTGCCGCACCATCGTGTCGATCGCGGCGAGGCGGGTTGCGTCGTCGGCGGCGAGCAGTGCCCGCAGCGTCGGCATCGCGTGTTCTGGCGCGCTGCGCAACAACTGCCGCGCGGCTTCGGCGGCATCTTCGTCGCGGGCGGCGAACGCGCGCACCGAACGGCCGTGCCGCGGCGATTCCTGGGTGAGCCCCAACCAGGTCAGCAGCGCCGGCAGCGTCAGTCCGCCATCGGAGCGACCGCGCACGCGCAGATGGTCGGGTGTGGCCCACGCGGTCCAGGTCGCATCGCCGCACGAAGTCGCAGCGACGAGCAGCAGTTCGGCGCGCGGGTCATCGTGGGCGAGGCCGCCGGCAACGTGGCCGACCAGCACTGCGGTGGCCAACGTGCGCGGATGGCCGAGCTGCAGCGCGTCGAGTTCGCCGAGCAGGCGCATCCATTCCGCGGGAACGGGCAGCGAGTGCGGCACGAACCAGTCTTCGACGCCATCGATGCCACCGGCGAACGTCGCCGGCGCGGCATCGGCGATGGTCAGCGAACCGAACCAGGCGGTCTGCGGCGGCACAGCGCTCGCGTGCGCATCGATCCGGATGCCATCGCCATCGACGACGACGTGGAAGGGGCCCTTGGGGTCGAGGCCGCGCGGCCATTCGGGTTGCAGCGGCAGCCAGTGGTTGCACAACCACGCCACGGCCGGGGTCGAGGCGCGCAGCGGAGCGGCCGCGAAGGCGACGTGCAGCGAAACGTTCGCAGTCTGCGCCTGGGCCGGGAGCGAGCCCGCGACCAGCACCAGTCCAGCAAGCGTTCGCGGCAACGGGCCCATCGTCGCCCTCACCGGGCCGCTGCCGTTTCGTCCGGGACCTCGGCGTCGTCGGTCACCATGGTCGAGGTGTCGTCGGTCGCCAGGGTCAGCTCATCGACCTCCTGCGCGGCCGCGTTCGCTTCGTCGGCGAGTTCTGCAGCGAACTCCTCCGAAGGTTGCACCATGGCGGCAGTGTCCGCCGCGACTGCCGCCGCCGCACTTGCGCGCCGATGCCTGCGCAGCCAGATCGCGAACGCCAGCAGCAACACCGGCACACCGGCCGCGAGCCCCTGCTGGGCCGTGCTCAGCTGCTGCCAGCCGAGACTGACCTTTGCGACGATCGCCTGCAGGTTGTTCTTCGCACGCTCGACTTCGTCGCTCGGGGGCGACGAACGGTCGTTGCGCACGCGCGCGAGGGCGACTTCGACCAGTGGCCGCAGTTCGTCACCCTCGATGGCGAGGCGGCTTTCGAGCGCGCTCGCAGTGTTCGGGTCCTGTCGCGCGGCAAGTTCGGCGATGGCGAAGCGACGCACCACCGATTCGCGATGGGCGAGGATCGCCAGCAGGAATGTGGTCTGGTCGGCGGGCGCCATCTTGCCGAGCAGACCCTGGCAACAGAAGGCGAGTGCCGGACCGGTTCCTTCCGCCTTGCCGTCGTGCAATGCCATGGCCGCGCGCAGCACTTTGTCGTGGGCGCCGAAGTCGTGCAGTGCCAGCAGGCAAGCCTGCAGATCCGTGGCCGGGCCGACGGCGGTGGTCGTGCGGGAGCGTTCGATCACTGCGAGCAGAGGATCGATCGCGGTCGGCCGCTTGAGTTTGCCGAGCAGTTGCGCGGCGAAGGTGCGCACGCGTCGATCGTCGTCCGTGAGCGCGTCGATGGCGGTCGCGGTGGAGCCGACGTCGGCGATGCGCGAGATTCCGGCCATCGCCAGGGCGCGAGCCTCGGCGTGCGGGCTCCGCCGCGCGACGATGCGCATCGGTTCGTAGGCGGGACGGTCCTTGCGCTCCGCGAGCAGGAACGCTGCGCGCGCCGCAATCTTCGCGTTCGTGCTTTCGGTGAGCCGTGCGAGTTCGGTCGGGTCGGCCTGCGCCTTGTCCGCTTCCGCCTTCGCCAATGCGGCGAGGTCGGCGGCGTCGTCAGGCGCCGTTGGCACCGAAGCGATCGCCGGTCGCGGTGGCGACGGAACGGGCTCTTGCGGCGACAGGACGGCAACGAGGCACAGTGCGAGCAGACCCATGCTGGGCTCATCGGCAGCGCCGGCACTCCGCCTAGAGGCTGTCCCGTATCAAGACCAGCCCGGTCGAGTTTCGATATCCGAGGCGATGTCCAGCGTCCCTGAACCCGTGGTGTCCGCAGGCCTGCCGCCGATGGCGCAGCCGCTGCGTTCACGCCCGTGGTTGCGCATGGCGATCGTCGGCATCGGGCTGTTTGGAGTGGCTCTGTTGTGCGGCGCCCACGGGGCCGGCGGCGGTCTCGTCGTGTCGGCAGCGTTCCTGGCGATGGTGGTCGAACGGCTGGCGATGCGTTCGCAGGCGGCGCAGCAGTTGCAGATCATGGCTCGCTCGGCCCGGGCCGAAGGCGAACGCGACGCGATCGCCCGCGCGATGTCGTTGGAGATGGCCTACGAACGTTTCCGTTCGGTGCTGGAGGCGCTGGGCGAAGGCGTCGTGGTGGTCGACGACAGTGGTGAGATCGTGCTCGCCAATCCCGCCGCGGCGCGCGCGATGCGTTCGCCACGCCACGAGCCGGCGGGCGCGATGTTGTGGGATGCATTGATGCCGGAACTGGCGCAACGCGCCCGCGAAGCCTGGCAGGCGTTGGCCAATCCCGCGATCACCGCCGAAGAGCTGCCGGCGATCCGCTATTCGGGCATTCCGTGCCGCGACGTCGTCTACGACCTCGCCGCGGTTCGGGCGGTTTCGAAACGCACCGGCCAGGAGTTCGGCTGCGTGTTCCTGTTGGTCGACAGCACGCGCACGTTCGAACTGCAGCGGCTGAAGGACAGTTTCCTGTCGAGTGTGTCGCACGAGTTGCGCACGCCGCTGACCAACATCTGCGCCTACTCGGAGATCCTGCGGCACATGTTGCCGGGCGAGAACATCGAGTGGCCGGAGTTCGTGCACGTCATCCACGAGGAAGGCCTGCAGCTGAGTCGGCTGGTCGACGGGATGTTCGACTACCTGCAACTCGAGAGTGGCGAGGCGGCGTTCACGTCGGAGCCGGTGGACGGCGGCGACATCGTGCAGTCGGTCGTCGGCGAGTTCCGGGCCAAGGCACACGTGCGGCAGATCGAGTTGGTCACCGAGATCGGCGCCGGCGTGCCGAAGTTGCTGGGCGATCGGCGGCGCCTCGACCAGGTGGCGCGCCACCTCGTCGACAACGCGATCAAGTTCACTCCCGATGGCGGCAGGGTGCGGATCGCGCTGGCTGCACGCGACGAAGGCTGGGAGATGCGCATCGAAGACAGCGGGCCGGGCGTGCCCATGAACGCGCGCCACGCCGTGTTCGACAAGTTCCATCAGCTGCGGGACCACCTCACCGACAAGCCCTCGGGCACGGGCCTCGGGCTCGCCACCAGCCGCGCGATCGTCGCCCGCCTCGGCGGCCTGATCTGGTGTGAGGATTCGGCGTTCGGTGGCGCTGCATTCGTCGTGCTGTTGCCTGGACTCGGCCAGCCGCGCCTGGTCGGCGTCGGTGCTGGCACGGGTGCTGGCGGCGGCTTCTGAAGCAGGCGGTCGCTTCGCTCTCGGCGCGTCGGTAGTGTGGATGATGGCACGTTCGCCTACGGATGTGATGCGCGAAGAAGAAGGTCCCGATTCTCTCGATCCCTTGCCGCCGCTGGGGCTGCAGGTGCGCGAGCTGCCTGCCCGTGGTCGCGGAGTCGTGGCCGTGCGCCCGTTCCGCGCCGGCGATCTGCTCGAACGCGCGCCGGTGCTGGTGGTGCCGCGCGCGCACTTGGCGCCGCTGCGGGGCACGTATCTCGACGACTACTGGTTCTATTGGGACGCGACGCACAACGCGTGCGGGCTCGGGTGGGCGTCGCTCTACAACCACGCCTGTCCGGCCAACGCGACGTTCCGGATCGTGCCTGGGGCGCGGCTGTTGTTGATCACCGCGGTCACTGACATCGCGGTCGGGACCGAGGTGACCATCAACTACCACGGGCGCCCGGATGATCCGGCGCCGGTCTGGTTTCCGACGGCGTGAAGGTCACGCCGAAGCGGCGGGGGCTGCGGTCTTGGCCACTTCCGGTCGTGGGATCACGGGATCCGCGTGGTTCGTCGTCGCCGTGGCGTTCGTCGTCGTCGTGGCGTTCGTCGTCACTGCCGCAGCTGTTGCCGAGTCGCAGGGTCGCGGTTGGCTCACTGCCAGCAGCACGACCAACGCATCGACCGTGGCGACCGAGCCGAGGGCTGGTTGCCGGCGCGCGAGCGCAGCGAGGTCGTTCAGCGACACGATGCCGACGAGAATCCCATCGGCATCGAGCACGGGCAGACGGCGCACCCCGTGCTTGGCCATGCGCGATGCGACGGCACTGGTCTCTTCCTGCAGCCGGCAGGAGACGAGTTGCCGGCTCATTGCCGTCGCGACCTGCATTTCGTGCAGTGGCAGCCCTTGGCTCCACGCCGCCATGCACACGTCGCGATCGGTCAGCATCGCAATCGGTCGACCGTCGGGATCGACCACCGGCAGACAGCCGCAATCACGCTCCCAGAGTTTCTGGGCGGCGGTGTGCAGCGAATCCTGCAGCAGACAGGTCGCGGGCGACCTGGTCATCACGTCCTGCACCTTCATGGTTCCTCCTGGGGGAAGACCGGAAGACTACCGCTGCCGCGGGAGGTCGTGGGGTGGCCGCAGCAGGAAGGCTCGAAGTCGCGCGGCGCACGAAGCGCAGGTCGTGGCTGGCGCGAGACTTCAGGGTTTCGCGCCGAGCAGGTCGAGCAGTCGCAGCGCCGCCTGCGGGATCACGGTTCCCGGGCCGAAGATCTCGACGACACCCGCGTCGCGCAGCGCCGGCCAGTCCGGCGGAGGGATGACGCCGCCGGCGACGACGCGCACGTCGGGCCGGCCGGCTGCGCGCAGCAACCGCACGAGTTCGGGCAGCAGCGTCTTGTGGCCACCGGCGAGTGAACTGATGCCAACCAGGTGCACGTCGTTCTCGACAGCCTGCTTCACGACTTCGTCCGGCGTCTGGAACAACGGGCCGATGTCGACATCGAAGCCCATGTCGGCGAACGCACTCGCGATGACGCGCGCGCCGCGGTCGTGGCCGTCCTGGCCCATCGTCGCGATCAGGATGCGCGGGCGCCGTCCATGCTGCTGCAGGAACTCGGCGGTGCGGGTCTGGGCGGTCTTCAGATCGTGCATCGACTTGCCGGCTGCAGCATAGACGCCGGCGACGGTGCGCGGGTTCGCGGTATGGCGGCCGAACACCACTTCCATCGCCATCGACACTTCGCCGACGGTGGCGCCGAGCTGCACCGCGTGCACCGCGAGTTCGAGCAGGTTGGCCGAGCCGCGCGCGCCGGCGGTGATCGCCGCCAGCGCTTGCTGCACCTTGGCGCCGTCGCGCGATCGCTTGAGTTCCTGCAGCCGCGCGATCTGCGCCTGCCGCACCGCGGTGTTGTCGATCGACAGGATGTCGAGCGGTTCCTGGGTGGCCGGTTGGTACTTGTTGACGCCGACGATCGTCTCCTGGCCCGAGTCGATGGCTGCCTGGCGTCGCGCCGCCGCTTCCTCGATGCGCAG
>SXPB01000261.1 GCA_005776475.1 Planctomycetia bacterium | reverse complement strand
GGACCGGCGACGCCAATGATCATGCGCGCATGGAAGGGCCATCGGAGCGCCCGTGCAAGGCTCTCAGTTCCAGGGCGTCGGCACCGCACTGAACCACTTGTTCCAGCGATCCTGCTCACTGAGCGGTGCCTGCAGCAGAAGCTCGCCGAATTGTTGCGCCCGCGCGCGTTCTTCCACCTTCGTCGCCGTCTGGGCGAGCATCAGCAGGCCGCCCAGCAAGAACGAGTGCGCGCCGCCCAGCGGCTCATCGCCAAACGCAATGCCGAACGACGCGTCGAAGAACGAAGGCGCTACGCCGGCTCCATTTCGCGTCACCGGCACGTAGTAGCGCAGGCCGTTCGGCACGAACCCGAACGTCGGCACGGTGACATCGCGCACCCATGCGTACTCGACGCAGTGCGCGACGTCGTTGCACAGCGCCAGACACTCCGGATCGCCGAAGAACTTCCATGCGGCCAGGTAGCCATACAGCACGGCCCCGTGCTGCCACGGCATGTAGAACGTGTACGGCGCTGGCCAGCCCGTGCGCGGATCACTGCCGTGAACGGCCAACGCGCGGCTCGCATCGACGCCGCGGTCACGCAACACGATGTCATGCACGCGATCGAGCGCCGCATCGCGGAACCGCAGGTCGTCGGTCGCCAGGAAGGCCTGCACGAACCCCTGCATCACCCAGCCTTCCGCGCGCGCCGGGAGCATGTTGCTCGTGTAGTAGCCGACGGGCCGCAGCAGACCGCGCAGCGTCTCGCCCATCTGCCGCAGCTCTTCGCGCGCCCACGCATCCCCGGTGATCGTCCAGTAGTCGAACAACAGATCGGTCGACCAGTGCTCGACGTCGAACGGTTCGAAGTTGTGGGTGCGGGCCGCACCGCCGGGCACCATCGTCCGGTAGGCGGCGTACGGATCGTTGGTCAGCAGACGCCGTCGCCCAAGCGATTCCGGTGAGTACTGGCCCGGCAGTCCACCCCACAGGAACAGTGGGTCGCTGGTCGCGACGCGCAACCCGTACAGGTGCAAGGGCCGCAGCGCCTGCGTCCACGCCATCTGCTCGAGCACGACCAGCAAGCGGCTGTCGCGCGACTGCACTGCGTGCGCGAGCTGTGGCGACAGCGGGTGGTTGCGCGGCGTGCCGGTCTGGCTGGTTTGCAGCGGATCGCCGTGCCCACCCCATGGCCCGAAGTGGCTCGCCGCCGACCAGTCGTTCCATTCGATGTTCGCTTGCACCGCAGCATCACTGGGCGCGGTGCCCGGACCGCCCAACAGTCCCAGTGCATGCGTCGCGCGCCAGCTCGCGTGGGTCGCCATCGGCAACAGCGGCAGCGCGATCGCTGCCGCGGCACTGGCGCGCTGGGCAGCCTGCGCACTGCCGCTCAGCGTCGCATCGTCGCGCAACAACAGGAACCGCCAGCGCCGGGTCTGACCATCGGCGAGGTACGTGTCCTGCAGCAGCGAGAACGTCGTCGTCGCGCCGCTGACGACCGGGGCACCGATGCCCTCACTGCTGGCGCGGTACGGCAGCACCTGGTCCCACCCTCCCGTGGCGAAGCGCGCCGCCTTCACGTCCACGTCGCCCAGCGGATACAGGTTGGGGTCGCTCGATCCGTTGGGGTTGTCGGCGCCGAGGTAGTCATTGCCGAGCACGCAATCGACCAACACCAGCGGCTGCTGGCTGAACTCGGTGACGTAGTACGTCGCAGTGAGGTAGTTGCGGCCGAGGCCGCCGGACGACGACCAGTGGTAGGTACGCAACCGGCGCACGCGCACCAGCGGAGTCTCGTGCAGCACTTCGGCGGCTTCCGCCCAGCCTGCCCGATGCAGGACGCCGAAGGTGTCCTCGACTTCACTGCCAAACCACGGCAAGCCGCCGGCGAACATCGGGTGCGGAGTGAACGCTCCCACCAGCGCCGCACCCGGCACGACGTCGAGTTCGATCGTCGCGTTCGCCGCGAGTGTCTCGACCCACTGCGCCTGCGCGACGCGCACCGAGCGATCCGGCCAACGCTGCAGCACGCGCCAGGCCGTCGAACGACCGGCCATTGCCAGGTTGGCGAGGTCGGTGACGCGTCCCCACGGGAACGGCACTGACGCACACACCGTCTCGGTGCGCGCACCACCGCGATTCTGCACTTCGATGCGGGCGACGTAGCTGGCGGGCGCGAGATCGCCGGGTTGTCGCAGTTCGGTCGGGATCGGCCCCCAATCACGCGGCGTGACTGGCGGGGGCGCAGGCGTGGCACCGCCGCCTCCCCCACCGCACGCGGTGAGGAGCGACAGGGCCAGCAACAGGAACGCCAACCGGGGCGAGCGGGTTGGGGCGAGGGTAACGGACATGGACTCGGGGACTGGCGAGCTCACCCACGATAGCGGAAACCGGCGAACGCTCCATTGCCTGGCTGCGGCCCTGCATCCACCGGCCCGCAAAACGGCCGGATGCGCCGTGCTCTCAGCGCGCCGCCGCCTGCCGTTCGCGGCACATCGCGGCGTGCCGCCACCCGGGAGGCGCGTGCTCGAGCGCCAGACGGAACGCGCTTTCGGCGTCGCCGCGAACGCGCGCGGCAGCGTCGGACCGGCCGAGCGCCCGCAGCACATCCGCCGAGCGAAGCGCCATGAGCCCGCGATTGGCGTGCGCCTCCGGCAGGTTCGGAGCGTGGGCGATCGCCATGGCCAGGTCGGCCTCGGCGTCCTTGCGAACCACGGCGGCTCGCGCGGAATCGCCGGTGCGCAGCAGCAGGCCGTCGAGCACGAACCGGCACACCGCGCGGTTCACGAACGCGCCGGCAACCTGGTGCATCAGCAGCACGTTGTCGTGGTCGGCGATCGCCGCCTCGACCGCTTCGATCGCCGCGCGCGAGTCGCCTTCGGAGTCGAGTCGCACCGCTCGCCGCAGCTGCACGAGCCCACGATGGGCCAGGGATCCTGCGCTGTCGCCGCGGTCGCGCAACGCTTCGCCGTAGTCGACGAGCACACCGTGCAGGCCGAGGATCGACGTCGGCAGCGAGCGGCGTCCCTGCGCCAGGTAGAAAGGCGCATGCCCCTGCTGCAGGTCGATGGCGCTGGCCGAGTAGTAGGTCGACAAGTTGTTGTTGCCGAGCGCCCGGGCAACGGCCGCGAGCGACATCCGGGCCCGCACGTGCATGCCGTCGTACTCGAGCACTTCCTCCAGCAGTTCCATGGCGCGGGCGTGCTCGCCCCGCAGGCGGGCCAACTCGGCGCGGCCGAACAGCCGGTCGACATCGCGCAACACCGAACCGGCGCGCAGGTCGACCGACAGGTCAGCGATGGCGCGGGCACGTTCCTCGGGCGTCTGTTCCCGCCGCGTGGCCAGCAGCAGACCGCGCTCGAAGCGCGCATCGGCCAGGCCGGGGTCGACTCGCAGCGCGTGGTCGAGTTCGACCAGTGCGGCGTCGGGATTGCTGGCCGCCAGCAGCAGGCGGGCGAGCAGGTACCGCACCCTCGGCACTTCGTGGCGATCGAGGAACGCGCGCACCTCGGCGATGCCGCCGTACAGACGCTGACGGGCGGCGCCGACGTCGCCCAGCGACATCGACAGCGTCGCGTCCTGCAGCACGGTCGCGGCGTGGTCGGCGACTCCGACCGCGTCGTTGGCGGATTGCCGCGAAGCGCTCTCGTTCAGCCAGATCGGCACCAACACGAGCGCCGTGGCAAAGGCGGCGAGGGCCGCCGCGCGCCACAGCAGGCGCTGCCGCCGCAGCCGCTTCTGCCACCGCCACCACAGCGAGGGACGCCGCGCCAGCACCGGTTCGTCGCGCAACCAACGATCGAGGTCGGCGGCGAAGTCGCGCGCCGTCGCATAGCGATGTTCGGGTGCCTTCGCCAGGCACTTGCCGAGCACGAGGTCGAGGTCGCGATCGCCGGTGGCGGGCCTGGGGTCGTCGTCGACGACCGCGCGCAGCAGCGACGGCAGATCGGGGGCCTGGAACGGCGGCGCGCCGTGCAGGCAGTACCACAACGTGGCGCCAAGACCGTACACGTCGGTGGGCGCGGCGACGCGGTCGGTCTGCCCCAGCGCCTGCTCCGGCGCCATGAACGACGGCGTGCCGGCGACCACGCCCGACCACGAGTGCGCGCCGGCTGCATCGATGCTCTTGGCCAGCCCGAAGTCGACCACGAACACGTGCCGGTCCTCGACCAGCAGGTTCGACGGTTTGACGTCGCGGTGCACGATGCCCTGGTCATGCGCGTGCTGCAGCGCCAGCGCCGCGTCGCGCACCAATTCGACTGCGAGCCGCCGGTCGAGCGAAGGTGCGCTGCCGATCGGGCCACCGGCGACCAGCTGCATGGTGATGAAGTCGGGTGTCGCGTCGAAGACGGCGGCGATGTGCGGATGGCGCAGGCGTGCGGCCGCCGCCGCTTCGCGAGCGAGCCGACGCCGCAGTTCCGGATCGGCGCCAGCACCCAGCGTCTTCAGCGCACAGCGGCGGCCCAGCTGGCGGTCGTCCACTTCGTAGACGACGCCCATGCCGCCGCGGCCCAGTTCCCGCACGATCTCGTAGCGCGGGCCGAGTTCCGGTCGCTCGGCCGGCTCGTCGGCCGCGGCCGCCATCGCCAACAGTCGCTGCAGCGCGCGGTCGTGGTCCGGCGTGCCGGAGCTCATGGCGCACCGCCGCCGGCATCGCCGAACAACCAGTGCAGTTCCTGCTGCAATTCGTCTTCGCTGGCGACCGTGTCGGCGACGGCCGCGCGCAGCAGCGCCCGATAGCGGCGTTTGCCGTGATCGAGCCAGTTCGACACGTCGGTGCGCGAGATGCCGTGCCGCGCCGCCAGGGTGGCCTGGTCGGGCTGCTCGCCGCCGGTCAGGAACCAGTCGCGGAACACCAACCAGTGCAGTGCGCGGCCGTTGCTCTCGAGTTCGCGCTGCAGCTCGTCGCGCGCGCGCTCGAGCAGCGCCCGGCGCCATTCGTCGTCGAGCACCTGGTCAGGCTTGCGGCCAGCCAGGTCGATGGGCTCGCGGGCGTGGTCGAGCGACGTCGTGGTGATCGCGCCACCGCGCTTGTGCGCGGTGCTCTTGCGCCACTGCTCGGTGGCGAAGTTGGCCAGCGCCTTCTTCAGGAACCCACGGAAGCGGCCACGCGCCGGGTCGGCCTTGTCGAGCAGCCCCGACGACAGCATCCACGCGAACGCTTCCTGCGCCAGATCGTCGGCTTCATCGGGCGCGCCGCGCACGCACGCCGCGAGGTAGGCGCGCATCGGCCGCCAGTAGGCGCGGGCCAGGGCGTCGAGGTCGCGTTCCCCCGTCGGCGCGAGGATGCGCGACCAGCGGGTGGACGGAAAGGCGGGCCGTCGGTCGTCCGAGCGCATGGCGTGGGAGGCGGGGTGAGCGGACGATGATACGCAGGATTTTCGAGTGTGAGGGATGAAGGTCCGGCCCGAATGCATACAGGGGGATGAGCGGGCATGCTCGTCGGCCGCCGTGGCCGCCTGAACCGCTCATGAACCGATCTCGCATTGCCATGCTTCTTCTCCCCGACCTGTCCGCGCCGCTGCTGCTCGGCACGCTGGTGCTGTTCTCCTCCATCCTGTACGCGCAAACGCCCACGACGGCACCGCAGCCGATGGATCCCGCACTCATCGCACTGCTCGACAAGGTCGCCGCCGAATACGGCATCGCGACCGGCCACAAGGCCACCACGTTCGCTCTCACCGGCACCTACGAGGTGTCGTTCGTATCGCCCGAAGGCAAGTCGGAGTCGGTGGGCAAGGGGGTGGCCACCGAGAAGTTCGCCGGCACCGACCTGGCCCGCCACGTCACCGAGATGGGCGCGTTCGGCAAGATGGAGAAGGGCGTCCACCGCGACATGGCGTGGGAAGTCGACCCGCACATGGGTGCCCGCGTGCACACCGGCGTGAATGCCGCGGCGATGCGGCGCTACTTCGGCATGCTGCGGGGTGACGATCCGCGCAGCCTCTACCGCGAAATCAAGAAGACCGGCAGCGAGAAGATCGACGGGCGCGAGCACGCGGTGCTGCAGATGGCCCCGACCGAGGGCAAGCCCGACACCTGGTTCGTCGACGCCGACGGCACGATCGCGCGCATCGACACCGCGCTGCCGGCGCCCGAGTCCGCCGACGCCGGGTTCGGTCTGGCCGACCTGATGCCGACGACGCTGACGTTCGCGAACTGGCAGAAGGTGCCGGGTGGACGCTTCCCGATGCTGCGCACGCTGCGCATGGGACCGGCAACGGTGACGACGACCATCGACAAGGCGGTGGTCGGCATCGAACTGGAGGCCGCGCATTTCGAACCGCCGGCGGCGGTTGCCAAGGTGGCGACGGCGCCGGTGGAGCCGGCATTCGGGCCCGACGGCAAGCCGATCTACCAGGTCATCGAACGGCAGGCGCAGCCGGTGGCTAGCATCCGCATCAAGGTGAAGGCGAACGCGATCGGCGACCAGCTCGGCATCCTGCTGCCCGAAGTGATGGCGCACTTGACCGCGACGGGCGCGCGCATGGCCGGCGCGCCGTTCTCGCGCTACCACACGTTCACCGACGACGAGATCGACCTCGAGGCGGGCATTCCGGTGCAGCTGCCGATCACGGAGAAGGGGCGGGTCAAGAACAGCGAACTGCCGGCCGGACGGACGGTCACCTGCTGGCACGTCGGCCCCTACGACAAGCTCGGTGCGGCGCACGCCGGACTGCAGGCGCATCTCGCCGAGAAGAAGTTGAAGACCCGCGGCGGCGTGTGGGAGCTGTATTGGACGGACCCGGGGATGGTGCCGGACCCGACCAAATGGAAGACGCAGCTGTTCGCGCCGATCGAGTAGCCCCTCGGTCCAGACGGGGGTGGGACGGGAAAGTCCTTCAAGTCCCCGCCCCCCTCGCTATCTTCCGGCGCGGCCGGATCGGTCAGGGTCCAGCCATGCAACCGTGACCATTCGCATCGGCGGAGTTCCGTACGGCGTCGGCGCGCCCCTTCTCGCGGGCCTGGATTCCGACCCCAACGTGACCCTGGTGCAGGCGCCGCCGACCACCCTGATCGAACGGCTGCGGGCCGGCGAACTCGACGCCGCGCTGGTCTCGTCGGTCGAAGCCGTGCGCCAGCCGGGCTACACCGTCGCCGCCGGTCTAGGCATCGCCTGCAAGCAGGAGATCCGTTCGGTGCGCGCGTTCCGCCGCCGCGGCTCACCGATCCGCTCGGTCGGCCTCGACCAGGGCTCGGCGACTTCGGTGGCGCTGCTGCGCATCCTGCTGGCGAAGCGCTTCGCCGGCGAGGTCGCCGCCGACGTCACGTTCACGGCGATCGCCCCGACCCGCACGCCGGATGCACTGCCGCACGATCTCGTGCTGCTGATCGGCGACCACGGCCTCGCCGCCAGCCCCGGCCCGCGCGAGGTGTGGGACATGGGCCGGCAGTGGACCGATTGGACCGGGCTGCCGTTCGTGTTCGCGCTGTGGGTGCTGCGCCCCGGCGCCGACGCCGCGCGCTTGCTGCCGCCGCTGCACGCGGCCCGTGCCCGCGGCCGCGCCATCGGCCCGGTCGATGGCACGCACGGCGCTGCCCACTACGACCTCGACGCCGACGACGTGCGCGGCGTGCAACTCTTCTGGACGGAGGCGCGGGCACTGCAGCTCGCGACTGCGCCCGATCCTCGTTTCGTCTCCCCTACGATCCCTGCACCGCGATGAGCACTGCCCCGGGACAAAAAGAACTGTTCGCAACGGAACCCCAAAAGATGGCCGACGCCAAGGAACCCAAGGCCGCGAAGGAGAAGGAGAAGCCGGCGAAGAGCGCCGAGAACGCCGAATCGATGGCGAAGCGGCAACGCGAGATCTCGGTCTCCGAGTTCTTCACCAAGAACCGGCACCTGCTCGGCTTCGACAGTCCGCGCAAGGCGCTGCTGACGGCGGTCAAGGAAGCCGTCGACAACAGCCTCGACGCGTGTGAGGAGGCGCGCATCCTGCCGGACATCAAGGTCAAGATCGCGCGCATCGGCACGAGCGAGAAGCAGTTCACGATGTCGGTCGAAGACAACGGCCCCGGCATCGTCGCGACGCAGGTCGGCAACGTGTTCGGTCGCCTGCTCTACGGCAGCAAGTTCCACCGCCTGCGCCAGAGCCGCGGCCAGCAGGGCATCGGCATCAGCGCCGCCGGCATGTATGGCCTGCTGACGACCGGCAATCCGGTTCGCGTGAAGAGCAAGCCCGGCAAGCGCGCGCAGTCGACCGCCTTCGAGATCACCATCGACACCGCGAAGAACCGGCCCGAAGTGGTGCAGAAGCCGCACGAGTGGGGCGACAAGGAACACGGCACCGAAGTCGCGATCGACCTCGAAGGCGAGTACCGGCGCGGCCAGAAGAGCGTCGAGGAGTTCTTGAAGCTGATGGCGGTGGCGAACCCGCACGTCTACCTGCACTACACGGACCCGGACGGCAACGTCACCGAGTACCAGCGGGCGACGAAGGAACTGCCGCAGGAAGTCGAGGAGATCAAGCCGCACCCGCACGGCGTCGAGCTCGGCGTGCTGCTGAAGATGGTCAACGAAAGCGAGAACCGCACCGTCAGCGCGTTCCTGCAAGGCGACTTCTCGCGCGTCGGCCCGACCGTCGCGAAGGAGATCTGCGAGAAGGCCGGCATCAAGCCGGACAGCAACCCGCGCCGGCTCGAGACCAGCCACGTGGCGAAGATCAAGGCGGCGATCGACGCGACCAAGATCATGGCGCCGCCGCTGTCGTGCATCGCCCCGATCGGCGAGTCGCTGATCATCACCGGCCTGAAGAAGGAGGTCGAAGCCGACTTCTACATCGCGACGTCGCGCAAGCCGGTCGTCTACCGCGGCCACCCGTTCGCGATCGAGGTCGGCATCGCCTACGGCAAACCCGGCGACACGCTGACGATGACCGACTCGGGCAAGATCGTCGAAGTCGCGACGAAGAAGCCCGACAACGCCGAGGTGCTGATGGGCGCGGCCGACGAGCCGGTGCGCCTGATCCGCTTCGCCAACCGCGTCCCGCTGGTGTTCCAGCAGAGCGCGTGCGCGATCAGCAAGGCGGTGATCGACACCAACTGGAAGAACTACGGCCTGCTGCAGCCGCGCGGAGCGCTGCCGATCGGCCCGATGGTGATCTTCGTGCACTTCGCCTCGGTCTGGGTGCCGTTCACCAGCGAAGCCAAGGAGGCGATCGCGTCGTACGACGAGATCCTCGAAGAACTGCGTCTCGCGTTGATGGACGCCGGCCGCAAGCTCGGCTCGCACGTGCGCAAGGGCAAGAAGCTCGCCAACGAGTTCAAGAAGCGCAACTACATCGAGACCTACATCCCGCACCTGGTCGTCGCCTTGAAGGACATCCTGAAGCTCGACGAGAAGGATGCGAGCAAGGCACGCGACAACCTGACGGTCGTGCTCGAAAAGTCGCGCAAGCTGTAACCCCGGCGCCACCCAACCACCCACAACCGCACACCGAGACGTTCCATGGCAGCCAAGAAGTTCACGCCCAAGCCCCAGCCGAAGAAGAAGGACCGCGGCCCGTTCAGCGACCTCGACAAGGTCACCCTGCGCGAGATCAAGGACTGCGCCGTGCACGTGCACAAGGCGATCCAGGAGCAGGGCAAGCCGGAGCTGAAGTTCCCTGACCGCTCGCTGAAGAACGCCCGCTACGACAAGAAGGACGGCTACTTCGTGATGGGCCGTTCGCGCGTCGAACGCACGCTGTCGGTCAACACCGTCAAGTCGTTCGCGCAGACGCTGAAGATGATGGCGCTGTCGCAGCAGCTCGTCACCGAGGACGACTTCGCCACCAAACGAGAAGCGTACTACGTGTCGAAGAACTGGGAGGAGGCGAAGTTCGACGAGCAGCCGGAGAGCGACGCGGCGATGGACGACATCGAAGCGCTGTTCTCGCTCGAAGGCGTCATGCGCGAACACCTGCGCTTCAAGGCCGACGAGCACGGCGGCAAGGTCGCCGGCCAGCTGGTCGTGCTCGACCGCGATCGCGAGTCGGGACGGCCGCTGCGCATCGACTGCACCGGTTTCGGCTCGGGCGCCTACTCGATCCCGACCTCGGTCGAACACCTCGGCTTCGAGACCAAGGCGAAGTTCATCCTGGTGATCGAGACCATCGGCATGTTCGAGCGGTTGAGCCAGCACAGCTACTGGAAGACCGCGAACTGCATCCTGATCGGCACCGCCGGCGTGCCGACGCGCGCGACGCGGCGCTTCGTGCGCAAGCTCGCCGACGCGCACAAGCTGCCGGTGTTCGCCTTCAACGACTGCGATCCGTACGCCTTCAGCAACATCTACCGCACGCTGAAGGTCGGCTCGGGCAACGCCGTGCACCTGAACCAGTTCTTCTGTGTGCCACAGGCGCGCTTCCTCGGCGTGTCACCACAGGACATCGTCGACTACGACCTGCCGACGCACGACCTCAAGGACGTCGACATCAAGCGCGCGCAGGACATGCTGAAGAACGATCCGTTCTTCCAGGCGCACAAGGAGTGGCAGAAGGCGATCGAGATGATGCTGAAGTCGGGTCAGCGCGCTGAGCAGCAGGCCTTGGCGAAGCACGGGCTCAACTTCGTCATCGACGAGTACCTGCCGACGAAACTGAAGGAAGCGAACAAGTTCCTGCCGTAGCGCGCAGCGCCGTTCAGCCGAGGTCGAGCACGAAGTCGTAGCGGGCGACCTTGCTGGCGCCTGCGTTGTCAATGGCGAGCAGTAGCGCCGCGTCGAACAGTTCGTCCTTCGTGTTGCCCGCGTCACCGGGGAAGTAGACCTGCGTCGTGAGGTTGAGCATTGCCGGGGTTCGCCGGCGTGTCGGCACCGGTCGGCTGCAGCTTCACGTGGATGTGGCGGGTGCGGCCCGGATAGAGACCGGGCACGATCGTGTCGAGGCGATAGCGACCTTCGGCGTCGGTGAACTGGTTGCCGCGCAGTTTGAAGCCGCGCGTGTCGTAGACACCGGCATCGTCGCACTGCCAGAAGTCGAGCAGCGCATTCGCCAACGGCCAACTGCGCACCATACGCGCCTGGAACTCGCGCAGAGCACTCGCCCCTTCCCTCTCGCCGCGTCGCCGGTCGAAGACAGCAACCAACGCATCCAGCTCCGGAAACCGCAGCGTGCGCTACGCCGCCGACAGGTCCGTGATCGGCTCCCAGCGATGGCCCTTGCGGCGCTCGGTCATGCCGCGATGGTCGCCCCGTGACGATCGAGGCGCAATCGCCAGCAAGCGATCGCAGCGACGCCCGCAAATCACAGAGCTGGCCAGGCAACCGGCGTGCCGAGTTGCAGGTTGAACGACGGGTCGAACCACGCCGCCATCATCTGCAGCGCGCCCGGCGGCAACGCAACCCCGACCGTCAGGTTCGGGAACTTCACGAAGACGCGGCCATCCGGGCCAGCGACGGCAATCGTCAGCACTTGCACCGCCGGCGCCACCGTTCCGAGCAACACCAACGATCCGGGCGGCGCGGTCGTCGACAACTCGAGGTCGAACGGACCGAGCGCACCGTTCAGGATCATCGGCGCCGCGACGACTTCCCCATCGGCGCCGTCGTTGGTGTCGAGGCACGAGGGCGTGCCGATGTTGCTGTTGCCGATGCTGGCGAGCACCGTGTCGCCACCACCTCGGGCGAGACGCACGACGCGGTCGGGCGAAGTTTGCGCGAGCAGCAGGTCGTTGTGGCGCCGGTCGTAGTCGATCCAGTTGAGCATCGTCTGCGTCGTCGCGACCGCCGAACCAGCCCCACCACCAAGGATCGGGATCACCGACACCAGCGGGCTTGCGGGCCCACTACACACGACGAACAACTGGTCCGGTTGGATGCCATCCGAAGGCGCAAACGTCAGGCCGGCGATGTTCGGGTTGGAGACCGTGCCAAACAGCACCGGTGGCGCCAACGACCCGTCCAGGGCCTTCGCGAGAACGTGTACCTGGCCGTTGCCGAACATGCCGACGTAGACGTTGCCCGCCGAGTCCTTGGCCAGAGCCGTGTGCGTTCCGCTCGCCACTGCCCCGAGCGACGTGACGATGCCCGTGCGGCGGTCGGCGCGAAACACACCGCCGAACACGGCGGCCGTTCCCGCGCAGAAGACGGGATTGGCGTTGTCGTCGAAGACGATCGCATGGATCGCCTGCGCCGTCGCCGGAGTAATCGTCGCGAACTGCTGGAACTGGCTGACGACACCACCGGTCAACCGAACCCAGTTGAGCTGGTTGGCGGTGTTGCCGTTGCTGTTCATGCCGCCGAGCCAGATGCGGTCATCGATCGGATCGATCGCAACGGCGTTGACGCCGGAGCCGACACTGCCCGCGGCGAGCAGCCCGGTGATCGACTGCGACGCACCGGACACGCGATCGACGAACCACAGCCCTTCGCCCGGCGCCACGTTGCCGAACACACTGACCACGGACTGGCCGTAGGGAACCGTCTGCGCGACCAATGGCAGTGCCAGCAGCAGCCCTGTGCCAAGCAGACGAGCGAAGTGGGCACGCATGGGGCGAAGACTCAGTAGAGGCGAACGCCGGACGGCTCGCTCACGTAGGTCGAGTTCAACGACAAGTCGAACAACGCGACGGCGTGGTGCAAGCGCGTGCCCACGAGGCCAGGAATGCCGGGCGGCAGGTTGAAGCTGGCCGTGGCGCGCCCGTTCGCATCGGTGAACCAGAACGTGTTGGTCCACACCGGCGTGTTCATCAGATCCAACGACAACTGCGTCCACGCGACATCGAAGTTGAGCGGCACCGTTTGCGGGCCGAGCGGCGACGGGAAGCCGGGGCGCGTGCCCAGACTCGAAGCCAGCACCACGTAGAACTGGCCGGCGTTGGCGACTCCGCAATCGATGTCGAAGGCGTGCGCGACACCGCCCGCGGCGGGCACCGAGCTCGGCTTGCCCACGAACGAACCGACGTGGTTGCGCATGATTGCCGTCGGCACGGTCCCGGTGAAGAACACGCGCGACGCCTGGTCGCCGTGCGCATTGAACGACAGGTTGCCGCCGTCGCTCGCGCTGCGCGCCACCGTGCCCACCGCCGCACTCATGACCTGCGCACTGGCCTGGATCGTGTAGGTCTCGCCCTGCATCGCCGAGAGCCGTGCACCGTGCTGCGGGTCCCAGGCGATCTGCGCCGGCACACCAAACGTCGCGGCGGTCGGGTCACCGACGCCTGCCACGTTGATCAGCACCGTATCGTCGTCGTTCAACATCCACGTCGTGCCGGTGGCGCTCATGCCGCCGCCCGTGGTATTGCCGATCACCCAGCCGGCCGGCAAACCGGCAACCGACTGGCCTTCGCGCAGAATCATCTGCACATCGCCAGGGCCGTACGGCAGGCGCGCCATGAACACTGCCGTGTCACTCGCGAACGGCAGGCCCGTATTGAGTTGCGAGATGAACACGACCGTGCCGCGGTCGTTGATCTGCGCGGTGCCGTTCGGAAACAGCGCCTGGTAGATCTCACCCGGCACGCCCGTCGGCGCCGCTTCGCTCTCGCGCGCAATGCGATGGAGCAAGCCACCAATCTGGCCGGCGAAGACGCCGTGATCGTTCGTGGGGCCCGTCACGTCGCCGAACGTCATCGTGTTGGTGAACACGTAGAAGCCGTTGCCGCGCGACAGGCCGTTGTAGCAAAAACCAGATCCGCTGCTGATCGTGCCGAACGAGCACGCGCCCGAGCCCGGGGCCAAATCGCCCTCGCGCACCAGCACCGACAAGCCACCCACGGGCTGGTAGAGCAGGATCGCGTCATTGTTCGCCGCCGTCGCCGGCGTCGAGCCAAGGGACAACGACAACGACTGGGCGAAGATGACCTGGCCCGCCGCGTCCATGCACGGACGGAAGCCGTCGAGGGTCGAGTGCACCGCGAGCGCGCCGCCGGGCAGCAAGTCGCTCTCACGGCACATCCAGGTGAGCGATCCCGGCGTGCCGATCAGCCAACCGTCGTCGTCGAGACCAACCGTGACGCCACCGCCGGTGAGCTTGACCTTGATCAGCGCGGTGCCCGCCGCATTGAGCGCCGTCGCATCCTGGCCAGCCGGAATGTTGGCACCGATGATGGCGCCAACGGGAGTCGCGACGGGGTCACCTTCGCGTGCAAGCACCTGCATGCTGCCGATCGGGCCATAGAACATGCAGTAGTCGTTCGCGGTCGATACGCCGACGCCGGCCAGGGTCGAGCCGAACAGCAGGCGGTTGTTCTCGGCACTCAAACGCGGGTTGTCCCACTGCGTGCTGAGGTAGTTCACCGTCACGCCCGGCATCGTGCCGCTGGGCTCGGCGCCGCCGCGTTGCAGCCACATGGTCAGGTCGTTTGCGGTGCGCCCGTAGAACATCGCGTAGTCGTTGACGCCGGCCGTGATTCCGGCCCCCGTGAGACGCGCGCGCCACAGCAGGTTGCCGCCGAGGTCGATGACCGGAACGCTGAACGGGCTGGTGCCACCCACGCTGACCCCTGGCAAGGCCGCGACGGCGTCGCCGACGGCATGGACGACTTCGCCATGGGTGAGCATCAAGCTCTGGGAAGTGGCGAGGCTCGTGAGAACTACGCTGGCGAGGAAGCCAGCAACCGGAATGGTGCGCATGGGGAAGCGGGATCGGGAGATTGGACGAGCCGCGGAACCGACCGCGACGCAAGCGCCAAGCGACACTTGGCCCCGTGCGGCCAGGGCAATCCGGGTTTTTTCAAAATCGCGCGATCCGACCAGCCAACCGCGCCTATCCATCGCCTGTCGCGCCATGCACATCCCTGTTCGCACCCTCGCTCTATTGCCGATGTTCGCGGCTTCCGCTCTCGCGCAACTGCCCACCGTCACGCTGACCAACCGCGCCGTCCCGCGCGCGACCTGGACCGCTGTGACTTCGGCCGGCACCACGCTCCCGGCGGGCACCCCGCCTGCGGTGCCGAACTTCAACACGACGTTCCGCGCCGATTCGTGCGGTGCGGCCAGCGCCGACAAGATCTGGGTCTTCGGTGGCAGCCTCGGCAACAACACCAGCACGACGACAAACGACCTGTGGGCGTTCGACGCCGCCGCCGGCACGTTCACGCAGATTGTCGCGCACGGCGCCGTCGGCTCGCCGCCGGCGCGCGGTCGCCACTCGGCCGCCTGGAACCCGAGCACCAACAAGCTGGTCGTGTTCGGCGGCAACACGCGCGGCGCCACGCCGACGTTGCTGGGCGACACCTGGGAGTTCGACCCGTCGACCTCGACCTGGACGAACCTCATCTCGGCGACGAACCCGACGCCGCGCCAGTTCGCGTCGATGACCTTCGATCCGATCCTCGGCGGCATCCTGCTGTTCGGCGGCCAGACCAACGATGCCACGCCGAACGTCAACAGCAACGAAACGTGGTTGCTGCTCGGCAGCACGTGGGTCCCATTGGCGCCGGCAACCTCGCCCGCCGCGCGCAGCCAGCACAGCCTGGTGACGCGTTCCGATTTCGGTGACGTGCTGCTGTGCGGCGGCCTCGACAACGGCATCGCGACTCCCGAGCAGATCCGCTTCCTCGACGTGTGGACCTGGAACGGCTCCACCTGGACCATGATCAGCAACTGCGACGTGCTGACCAACCCGACCGGCACCGGCACCACGTGGCCCGGCAACGTCAACGCCAACCAGGCGATCTACGACCCGCTGCGCCAGCGCGTCGTCATGCAGGGCGGCCAGGGCATCACCGTCGTGGCGAACACGCTCTACGTCTACGGCCCGAACTACGGTGGCTCGCCGAGCAACTACACCAGCGAGTTCGACTGCCTCACCAACCAGTGGGTGCTCTACAGCACCGGCACCGGCACCACGCCGTTCGCCAACAGCGACCCGCAGATCGGCCGCATCAGCCGCTACTTCGGCGGCTTCGTCGCGACGACCGGCAAGGTCTACAAGATCTGCGGCCAGAACGCGGCGGGCAGCTCGAGCAAGCCGATCTACAACGTCTACCAGTACCAGGCCAATCCGGTCGCCAACACCGTGTCGTACGGCACCAGCTGCGCCGGCGTCGGCGGCCCGATGGTGTTGACCGCGGACAACGCGCCCTGGACCGGCCGTACGTTCAGCGCGACCAGCACGGGCTTCGGCCCGCTGTCGCTCGGCCTCGGCGTGATCGGTGCTTCGCCGATCGCGATCCCGATGATCGCGGTGCTCCCGGTCGGCGTGCTCGGCTGCGACGCCCTGGCGAACCCGGACCTGCTGGTCGCCCTGCTGCCGGTCGCCGGCTCGGCGCAGATCACGTTCCCGCTGCCGAACACGCCCGCGCTGGGTGGTCTGCCGCTCTACTTCCAGGCCGCCGAACTGGGCTTCGACCTGCTGGGCAACATCACCAGCCTGTCGGGCAGCAACGGACTCACGGCGACGATCGGCGCCATGTGATGCGCGGGTGGCAGCCCAGGGCTGCCACCACACAATGGCCGGCCGGGGGAACCTGGCCTGGCCCACGGGCACTAGGGCGACATCCCCCATGCTACAGTCGCCCACGATGCCGCATCGACGCTTGCTGTCGTCGCTTCTCGCCGCCGCGTTGCTGGGCAGCGCCGCCGTCGCCCAACACGCGAGCGGGTTCGCCTACGGCTTCGACGACAAGCCGTGCCGCGGCGTGACCGTCAAGGTGCTCAACAAGGCCGGGGGCATGGCCACCGAGTTCCTCACCGACGAGAACGGTGCCTTCGCAGTCGATCTCGATGTGGAGATCGGCGCCCTGGTTCTGCAGAACGAAGGCGTGTCGTTGCACCTGCCGCTGCCGAAGGGCTCCGCCACCGGCCTCGAGGCCCGCTTCGCCCGCGAACGCTTCTTCACGGTGCGCGGCCACGTCGTCGATCCCGGCGGCGCCCCGGCGATCGGCTACGACCTGCTGTTCCGTGACGAGCACTCGAAGTCGATCGTCGGACTGACCACCGACGAACGCGGTGCATTCTTCCTGCGCAGCAACGTCGACGTGCACGACGTGCTGGTCGACCCGTGCGGCTGGCAGCACGTGGAAGCTGGCCCGTTCACGAAGGACCGCGGGCTCGCGATCGATCTGCGTCCCGTCGCCAACGAGTACTTCTGCCTGCGCGGCCATGCCTTCGACGACCAGGACCGGCCCGCGGCGAACTGGCGCCTGCAGGCGCGCGGCAACGAAGAGCGCGTGGCTTGGACTCGCGTCGCCGCCGACGGGTCGTTCGCGTTGTGGAGCCGGCGCCCGATCGACCAGATCGAAGCCTGGGACGGCGTGCCGCTGATGGGACGCGCCGGCCCATGGCAGGCGTCCGCCAAGGTCGACCTGCGCGAACGCGACCACGCGTTCGTGCTGGTGACCGGGCGCGTGTTCGATGCCAAGGGCCGCGTGGTCGCGGGAGCCTACGTGTATCCGTCGATTGCCCGGGTTCCGCCCAGCGGGCTCGCCTCGCCCGGCGCAACCACCGACAAGGATGGTCGCTTCATCCTCCGCACGTTGCGTGACGTTCCGCTGCTGTGGGTCGCAAAGCCGGGTCATGGCGTGGCCATCAGCGTCGACATGCCCGCCCCCGGCAAGTCGGTCGAAGTGCGTCTGAAGTGACGCAGTTCAGCGCACTGGCGCGAACGCCCGCAGCACCTGCCACAGCGTGGCTTCGTCGGTGACGAACCAGAACTCCTGGCCCACTCGCAACGAGGTGAGATCGAGTCCGGGCGCGAACGGCGCCTGCGCGATGCGCACCGTTTTGCTGAGCGGCAGGCGGCCGCCGAGGTGCGCCGTGGTGACGACATCGACGTCGATGCGGTCGGTCGCGCGCAGGCGACCCTTGCCGAGGTTCTCGTCTCGCAGCTGCAGTGCACGCACGCGCCCGCGGAACACGTTCACCAACGGTCGGCCCAGATGCGGCAGAAACTCCGGCGGCACGTCGGCAAGCAACGCATCGTCGGGGCGGTCGACGATCGGCCCCGCGAGTACGATCCAGTAGGCGCGATCCGCCAGAATCGCGCCGAACGCGCCGAGATCGGGGCGGCCGCGTCCGAGCACGAACATGCGCACTTGACCCACCTGCACCGCACCGAACGGAGTACTCGTGCCGAACTGCGTGGTGCTCACGGAAGGGCAGAGAGGGCAGCGCAGGGTCGCATAGAGCCGCGGGCCATTGGCTGCGGTGGCCAGCACGCGCACATCGAGGCTCTGGTACTGCAGCCCATCGACCACCGATGCTGTCTCGACGCGCCCGACGGCGAGCACTTCGGCAGTGACCAACGCGAGGGATCGGTCGGTTGCCGCGCGCACCAGCAGAGCCTCGGCCTCGGGGGTCGCGACGAACGGCGCCGGCCCGACTTCGGCGCGCGCGGTGGCCTCGGTGGCAAGCGACTCGGCCACCAACTTCAGTTCTGGCATCGCCACCACGGCGCCGTTGCCGGTTGCGTTGCCGCGCAGTTCTGTCGCCATCGTCGGATCGGACAACACCACCTCGCCAGCGTTGCGCGTCACCCACAGAGTGATCGCAGCGGCCAACAGAACGACCGCGAGCACGGGCAAACCGGGCGAACGCACCATGCGCGCATCGTCGCCGATCGCGCGCATTCCTTGTCAGCCTGACGCAGGCCTCTGGCGAACTTCCGGACCGAACGCGACCATGCCGCGATGCCCACCCTCGTGCGCGCCGCCGTTCCGTTCGTGTTGTTGCTCGGCGCCGGATGCATGTCGATGCGCTACGACCTGAACGGCCTCAGCGTGCCGGTCAGCGCATCGCCGGCCCCCGCTGGCGCCAACGTCGAACGCTTCG
>SXPB01000260.1 GCA_005776475.1 Planctomycetia bacterium | reverse complement strand
GCATGGCCTCGCCGGGCGCCCCTGTCGTGAACAACCCTGTGCCGGGAGCGTCCCTTCGCCGGAAGGCGTAGTCGTCGGGCCACCGGGCACGCCGAAATCGTGAGAATGCTGCACGCCGGGGCCGGGGTTCCGACATCAGTCGGGTGCATGAACACTTTCTTCGTATCCGTCCTTCCCTGGTTCCTGTCGATGTCACTGGCCGGTTCGGCCGGCGCCCCCGCGGCGCAAGACCCCTGCTGCCCGTGCTGCATCGTGTGCCCGCCGGAGTGCTGCACCGAGCCCTGCTGCGACGACTGCTGCCCGCCCGGCTGCTGCGGCACCGCGGCCAAGGCCCCGGCGGCCCCGGTCGCCAAGCCCGAAGCCAAGTCCGGCTGCTGCGTCAGCGCCTGCGGTTCCGGTTGCGGCGGCTGATCGGTACGTTGCCCAGCGGATGCCAGCAGCGACCCTAACGGCCGACGAGTTCACTGCGGCGTTCGCCCGACATGGGCGCGCGTTGTGGGTGATCGCGGCCGCGTGGGTTGGCCGCAGCGAGGCCGATGACCTGGTGCAGGAAGTGGCGCGGATCGCGTGGCAGCGACGCGCGCAGTTCCAGCCGGGCAGCGATCTCGCGGCCTGGTTGGCGCAGATCGTGCGTCACACCGGCGCCAACTGGCGGCGTCGCCGTCTGCCGGAACCGGCGGATCTGGCGACGTTGCCTGAGGTGTCGGCACCCGATCGGCCGGCGATGGGCTTCACGCTGGCCGCCGTTCGCGACGAATTGCCGGACGCCCTGGTGCGCGGCCTCGACACGCTGCCCGAGATCGCGCGCGCCTGCCTGCTGTTGCACGTCGTCGCCGGAATGTCCTTCGCCGAGATCGCCACCATGCTCGAACTCAACGAGAACACTGCCGCGAGCCACGCCCGTCGCGCGCGCCAGCAATTGCGCGCCGCGTTGGCGCCGTCGTCGCAGCCGACCGCGGCCCCGTTGCCGGAGACGCCATGAACGATCCCCTCGACGACGAACTCGACGCGCGCCTGCGGGCCGCATTCACGCCGCCGGTGCCGGCTGCCTTGACGGCGATGGCGCAGCGGGCGGTCGGCATCGATGCACGCCGGCCCGCGTGGCCGTGGTGGTTGGCGGCCGCGGCGGCAGTGCTGCTCGCGGCGGTGTCGGCGTTCGTGTGGCAACGTTCGCCGCGCGGACCCGAAGGCCACGATGGCCACGAACTCGGCGCGATCTTCGTCGCTGCGTTCGAGCACGCGGTCGAGAACGGCTTCCACGCCGGTTCGTGCTGCGACGGTGAACAGGAACTCGGCGTCGTGTGCGAACAGCGGTTTTCGGTGCGGCTCGGCTTCGCGGGCGAAGGTGGCTGCACGGTGCACGGGTGCTACTGCGGGCTGCCGACCGGTGGCGCGGTCGCCGTGCTCGCGCGCGACGGCGAGGATCCGGTGGGAGTGTTCGTGGTGCCGCGCGGCAAGGACCCGCGGCCGTGCCTGCCGGCGGATTGCGCGCTGCATCTGACGCGACGTGAACTCGGCCCGGTCGTGCTCTACGGGTTGTCGAGCAAGCCGCAGACGACGCCGCTGGAGCAGTTCACCCTGGCGCCCTGACCGGTCGGCGATTTCGCCTGCGCTGCAGCCGCCGCTGCCCCTCGGGTCTTCGTCGAAGTCGTGCACACCGTGTGTCACGAATTTTCCTCGGCAGCTCGGATACCTGAGTTGGTCGCCGAACTAACTCCTGGTGCGAGTCGCCTCGCACCCCCGAAGAAGCCCCCCCAAGGAGGGAGTCATGAAGCCTGCCCACGCCGTTCTCTCGTTCGGTTTCGCGGTCGTTTCTTCCGTCGTCGCCCAGGCCACCACGCCCGCGGCCCCCGCGCTCGCGGGCCTCGACCTCACCGTCCACCCGGGCTACGTGCAGTTCGACGTGCTCGGGCCTGCCGAGCCGTTCGTCGGCGTAGTGCTGGTGTCGTTGCAGCCCGAGCTCGTGCACTTCCTGGTCGGTCTGCCGCCGCTGCTCGACCAGTCCCTCGTGCTCGACTATGGCATCAGTTCGGCGGGCACGTTCACCAGTGTGTTCCCCGAAGCCGTCTTCCCGCCGGGCCTGATGATCTACGCGCAAGGCGTCACGATCAGCGACGCGGGCATCGCCTCGTCGATGGTGCGTGATTTCGTGCTCGATGGCTCTGGCCAGAAGTGAGCGCGCTCACTTCTTGATCCGCAGCACGATCGGCCCGGCGGCGTCACTGCGAATCGAGTGCGGGATCGTGGTTCGGCCGCGGTAGTGCGCGGTCACCGAGTGGACCCCGAGTTGTTCCTTCGGCACTTTCACCGTCACCGTGCCGTCGGCTCCGGTGATCGCGCCGTGGACCGGGTTCGCTACCAGATACTGGGCGATCGCTTCCAGCGGCAGCCCGGCAGCGGGGCTAGTGGACGAAGCTGCGAGGAATGCTCCCGCCAAGGGGCGATCCGCTTCATCGACGACGCGAAACGTCGTCGAGGAGAACGGCGCGACTTCGACCTGCGCGATGTCGGCATCGGGTTTGAGACTGACCCAGCCATGGGCTCCGTCGGTCGACGCATAGGCATCCACGTTGGCGCCCGGCTCGCCGACATCGATGCAGATCCTGGCTTCTCCCGCTGCGTCGGTGACGAGGTGCGTCAGCCATCCCGGTTGCTCCTTCACGTTGCGCTGCAGGCCGAAGTGGGCGAACGGCACCGCTCGGCCGTGGGCATCGACGACGCGCACGGCGATCGCGCGCAACTTCGATGGATCGACCGTGTCCTGTGTGGTGTTGACGAAAGCGCGGCTTGGCAGCGGTCCATTGCCGATCCCAGCTAGTTGCGCGACTGTTGTCGAAGCAGGGACCAGGTTGCTCCAGGTGCGAAGCTCCTGTTGGAGACCTGGAACGTCGAGTTGGAACGCCCCGGCGGCTTGCCGGGTTCTCCAAGTCAGCTGCGTCGGGAACCGGACGTGCCACGCGAACTCGGCATCCGGGGCGTCCATCCGCACGGACTTCGACGTGGTCGGGGTCACCGCCAGAATGAACGGTTCGTCGTCGGACGCCACCGCGCCCCTTCCGGCGTGAACGCGATGTCGGCCCCACCACCCGGAAGGGTTGCTCACGGATTGCCCCTTGGGGCCGGATGCCACGAACAGCATCGATTCGTAGTCCGAGCCGTGCCTGACGAAGCGTCCGGTGGCTCGGCCACCGGCATCGGTGGTGGCGACGATGCGGGCGGTGGGTGAACCGGGCCAGAACTGGAGAGGTGGCGGAGCGGAGTGGTAGATCCAATGGGATGTTGTCTGGATTCTGGCGTCCGCGACTGGTTGGCCAAGCTCGTCGACGACTGCGAAGGAAGCCTCGGTCACCGGCGAGAACGTGCACGCGGCGACCGCATCCGCATCGGTGATGACGTGGTCGAGCACCTGTCCGCGACCGTCCACGAGTGCCACCGTGAAACGCGTCGTCGGCAACGGCGGCAGCGTGACCATCCCATCGCCAGGCAACGGCAGATCCGGCAGCGCTCCGCCGGTCGCAACGAACACACGCAGCGCGAGCGGGCCGTCGACCAACCACGGCGTCGTGCCGCGCACGTCGAGCCGCACCGGGATCGTGCGCACCCGCGCCACCAGCTCGATCGCCCTGCCGCCCACGGCTCGCCAGTTCGGTGGCACCACCAGGCGGGACTTGTCGGCGCCCGCCGGCCCGATCACCCACGTGCAGTAGGCGTGGCCGATCCACAGGTCGAGCGCGAAGCGGCCCTCGTCGTCGGTCTTCGTCTCGCGGCGGTCGGGTGTGCCGAACACGGCCTGGTCGGGTTGCCATTCGCACACGACCTGCGCGTTCGCGAGTGGGCGACCTTCGGCATCGCGCACGACGCCGGTGCACGACGCGCGCATCTGCGCCAGTCCCATTGCCGCCGAGAACAGCGCCACCGACACCTGTGCGAGCAACTTCCCGAACATGGCCGCAGGATAGCGCGCGGCGTCACGCGATGTCGTTGGCGAGCCCGCGCAGCCGTTCGCCGAGTTCCTGGAACGCGCGCACCTCGGCGTCGAACTTCGCGTCCTTCCGGCGCGCGTCGTCGATCGCCGCCGCATCGGCGGGTTCGAGCGTGTGGTCGGAGTAGACCGCGAACAGCGCCCGCGCCTGCCTCGTCGTGTGGCGGCGGATCAACTCCATGCCGCCGCTCATGAACGCCAGCATGCCGCCGACGTGCAGGAACGGCTGCCAGACCACGCGTTCGCAGAAGCACAGCAGGATGAGGCCGAGGCCGAACGCGGCGAGCGACGGCCAGAACACGCGCCGGTAGAACGGCAGCGGCGCGTCGTTCTGCACGTGCCACAACAACGCCGTTGCCGGCAGCCGTCGATACCAGTCGTTCAAGGTGCCGTAGAGGCCGCCGAGGCACCCGATCGCGCCGCCGAGACCACCACCGATCGCGCCCCAACGGCGGCCCGGTTCTTCGACCCAGCCGATGCCGTAGACGACGAAGGCGAGGCAACCGAGCAGCAGCACGAGGCACAAGGTGACCGACGCTGACATGAGCCAGCGCGGCAGGCAGACCACGCTGCGCACGGGAATGGGCGTTTCGTTCGTTTTCATGGGCCGAGCCTCCGGCGCAGGGTCAGGATCGCGGCGGCACGTTCGCTGGCGACGGTGCCGAGCGAACAGCCGAGGATCGCGGCGACCTCGCGGTAGCCGAGGCCGTCGACGGCGGTGAGCAGCAGCACTTCGCGTTGTGCCCACGGCAACGCCGCGAGCGCTTCCTGCAGTTCGAAGCGTGAGGGATCGTCGCGCGCCGGTGGATCGAGATCGGCGGTCGCGGTGGCGGTCTTCTTGCGCCGGACGTCGATGCAGCGATTGCGCACCAGGCGGAACAGCAGGACGCCGGGATCGGCGGCAAGGTCGTAGTCGCCAGCGCGCGCCACCAGCGTCGCGAACACATCCTGCACGACTTCCTCCGCGTCATGGCGATGGCGCAGCAGCTGCTCGCAGAAGCGCAGCAGGCGTGGCCGCCAGGCGGTGAAGGTCGATCCGATCACGACATCGGGCTCACGTTCGGCAGGTGCGCGCTGTTCAGGAAATCCGGCGCCCGGTCGTTACGCCAGGCGCCGAACCACGAGCAGCGCGACCGCATAGCAGCCCAATCCGACCACCAACGCCGCGGTGAATCCCACCTGCATGCCGATCGCGACCGCCAGGATCGAGGCCAGCACCGACGCCGCGCCGTTGAGGCCCCAGGCCCACGGCACCAGATCCCGGCCGTGCCGATGCAGCAGCCGGATGCCGAGCGGCAGCGCCTGGCCGAGGCAGTACCCGAGCGGCGCCATCACGGCGGCCGTCAGCGCGGCGCGCGCGACGAACGGCCACAACAACGTCGCCGACAGCAACCACGGCGTCGCCAGCGTGGTGAGCAACAACCCGCCGAGGATCACGAGCAGAGCCCGCGTCGCCGCCGCCGGTAGAGCTTCATCGTCGACTCGTCCCGTGCGCATGCCGCCGACGCCGGCGCCGACCAGCAGCGCGCCGAGCACCGTGCTCAGCGACCACGTCGGATGGCCCATGTACAGGCCGAAGCGCTGCAGCAACGGAATCTCGACCAGCATGAAGCCGACGCCGAGGCAGCAGAAGTAGCCGAGCCGCAGCGTGGTCTTGCCGGCGCCGCCGAGGCTGGCGACGCGCAGCGTCAGCAGCATCGGCAGCACGAACGCGAGCAGCGTGATGACCAGCACCGTCAGCAGCACCGTGCCGAGCACCTGCACGGCTTCCTCGTTCTGCGCGTTGGCGTGGCCTGGCTTGATCAGGTCGCCGAAGCGAACGGTGTGGAAGAAGAACGGCCGGTCGTCGGTGGTGGCGCTGACTTCGAACTCGTGCGTCGCCAGGAACGCGGCGCGGTCCTTCGCGCGCAAGAACCGCGACAGGTCGTTGTCGTGGCTTTCGCCCGGCCAGCACAGGATGCGCACCGGGCCGATCTTGCTGCGTTGGTCGACGGTGGCGCGCAACCGGGCGAGCGCTGCCGGCGTGAACGGTTGCTTCGACCACAGCATCGAGGCCATCGGCGGCCCGGGATTCGGGAACATCGGTTCTTCGAGCACCACGACGTGCCGTTCCGGATCGGCGTCGCCGACGCGGTCCATCGCCTCGGCGACCAGCGCCAGCAAGCGCAGCGATTGGCGCGGCGGGTCCTCGTTCCAACGCATGAAGTGCACGAGGCCGCGGTCGCTCAAGTGCTCGCGGTAGTCGAGGAACGCTTCCACCGTGTAGAGCGCGTTCTCCGCCAGCGCGAAGGCACCGCCGGCGGTCGCGGCCCAGGTGTCGATCATCGACGCCTGGATCAGGTCGAAGCGGCGCTCGCTGCGGCGCACCCAGCTGCGGGCCTCGTCGTGCACGACCTGCACGCCCGGGGCCGAATAGACGTGGCCCGAGTAGTCGGCGAACGGGCTCGTCGTCATCAGGCCGTGGATCAGGCCGTTGAGTTCGACGCCGGTGATGTTGGCGCCCCAGTAGATCGCGTTGAGCAGGTCGAGGCCGCCGCCCGGGCCGATCAACAGCACTTCCGGTTTGCTGTCCGCCCCGAGTGCCACGAACGGCATCGAGCCGGCGCGCAGGTCCATCCACGGCAGTTGCTCGCGCACGGCTGCTTGCGTGGTCGTGCGATCGAAGCGGTACATGCCGGTCGTGGCATGGCCGTCGATGTTGATGGTCTTGCCCCAGTCGGAGTCCTTGGTGACGACGATGCGCGAATGCGAGTTCCAGCCGGCGAACTCGCACGGCCGGCCGTTCGCCGGATCGCCGTCGGGGATGCCGTGCATCGCGTTCGGCTCGAGCAGCCGCGTGGTGGCGTTCGCGGCGAGCAATCCGACGGTTGCCAGCAGCAACGCGAAGTCGAACCAGCGGGAGCGACCGGATGCGAGCAGCGCGCCGCTCGCGAACAACAGGGCAACGCCGCCGAGGATCGCGCCAGGGGCGCCGCCGAAGTCGAGCATCGGCACGACGACGAGGCAGCCGAGTCCGGCGCCGACGAGGTCGCGTGCATACAGCGGGCCAATGTGCCGCGCGTGGTACGCCAGCAACGCCGACACCGCGAAGCCGGCGAGCGTCAACGGCACCAGCAGCACCAGGTAGAGCACCACGATGTCGCCGGCGAGCATGCTGGCGCCGCTGGTGGTCGGCGCCGCGAACAGCACGTAGGCCAGCGCCGCGAGCATCGTGAGGCCGGCCAGCCGGCAGTACCACGGCATCAAGCGCGGGGTTGCCGCGAGCAGCCGTGGCCACAGGAAGAGGCCGATGCCGGCGAGCGCCAGTCCGAGCATCGCCAACGAGATGGCGACGAAGGCGAAGTGGTACCACAACACCACGGACAGCAGTCGCGTCAGCGCGATCTGCAGGACGAGGATCGCGAGCGAGAGCGCGAAGATTCCCCAGGACACCCCGCGCGGCGGGGCGGCGAGGGGCAGTGCCGACGAGGTCATTGCGAGAGTGTGCCGGGCAACAGTGGTCGGTCAATCACCCGACAGGATGGCCTGCGCGTTGCGCGGGTCGCGCAATACGCTGCCACCGCATGCTACTCACATCATTCGCCACAGCCGCGTTCCTGTTCGCTCCCCAGGATCCCCAGGGTTTCGACCTGCGCGCCGCTTGGAACGACGTCGAGACGCAGTTCCGGCGCGAGTGCATTGAGGCCGGCATCGTCGGTGCCGGGCTCGTGCTGGTGCAGGGCAAGAACATCGACGGGTTCGCTGGCCAGGGCTACGCCGACCGCGCCGGCAAGCGCGCCGTCGACCTCGACACCAACTTCCACTGGGCGAGCTGCACCAAGACCCTGACCGCGATCGCCGTCGTGCAATTGCGCGACCGCGGCCTGCTGCGGCTCGACCAGCCGATCGTCGAGCTGGTGCCCGAATTGCGCGCCGTGCGCGATCCGTTCGGTCCGATCACCGACGTCACCGTGCAGCACCTGCTGAGCCATTCGGCGGGCTTCCGCGGGGCGACGTGGCCATGGGGCGGCGACAAGGACTGGCATCCACACGAGCCGACGCAGTGGAGCCAATTGGTGGCGATGCTGCCGTACACCGAGATCGAGTTCGCGCCCGGTTCGAAGTTCGCCTACAGCAACCCGGGCATCGTGTTCCTCGCGCGCGCGATCGAAGGCCGCACTGGCGACGAGTACGAGGTCTACATGGAGAAGAACGTGCTGCGTCCGCTCGGCATGAGCCGCAGCTACTTCGACACGACGCCGTGGCATCTGCAGCGCTTCCGCTCGCACAGTTACGACGGCAAGGGCGACGCCGCGAAGGACCTCGGCCCCGACTTCGACACCGGCATCACCGTTGGCAACGGTGGTCTCAACGCGTCGCTGCACGACATGGCGCGGTACGTGTCGTTCCTGCTCGGCGCCCTGCCGGCGGACAGCGACGCGGCCGGCGTGTTGGCGCGCGCGTCGCTCGAAGCGATGTGGCAGCCGATCTTGCCGACCAGCCCTGCAGCCAAGGAGCACATGGGGCTCGGCTTCTTCGTGCAGGAGCGCGGCGGCACCCGCTTCGCGACGCACACCGGCGGCCAGCGGTCGTTCATTTCGTTCTTCTACGTGCACCCGGCGTCGGGCACCGGCGTGCTGGCGGCGTTCAACACCAGTATCAGCGGTCCGGTGATGGCGAAGGTGCGCGCGATGTGCATGGAAACGGTGTCGCTGCCGTTGGCGCGCGCGAAGCAGCGCTGAGCGCGGTCACTCGAACCGCAGCCGCACCACGGCGTCGCGCGCGGCAACCTTCGGACTGTCGCGGCCGGCGAGTGTCGCGTGCAGTTCGAAGTCGCCCTGGGCCGGGACGAACAGGCGCACGGGCAATTGCCGGAACTCGGCGCGCGCGTTGGTCAGCAGGATCTTGGGGTGCGTGGGCGTGCCGACCACCGACAGGCTGATGTCGCCGGCCAGGTGCGGATCGTGGTTGCCACGATCGACGTGCACGGTGATTTCGCGCAGGGCCTGCTTGAGGTCGAGCTCGCGCAGTCGCGGGTCGTCGACGCGGCCGTCGGCGGTGACGACGACGTTCTCGACCAGCGCCACTTCGAAGGCGTCGGCCAGCAGCACCTGCAGATGCCATTTGCCGGCCTGCACGGGGCCGGCGACGAACGAACCATCGGCGGCGATCGGCATCGAGAACGGCCGCGCGAAGCCGAGTCCGCAGCCGATCTTGCCGTACTCGCTCGACGGGGTCAGCCGCACGGTCAGGTGTTCGGCGGCGTGTGCGTTCGCGAGCAGCACGCGGCCGGGCACGCATTGCAGGGAGGGCATCGGGAGTGTCACCGTGCTGCCCGCGGCGAAGTGGCGCACTTGGGTTTGATCCTGTCCCTGGATCGTGACCGCGGTCAGGGTCTCCTTGCGATCGATCGGCGACCACACCCGGACGCGCCCGGTGCGATCGGGATGCACGGTGCTGCCGGGCAGCGTCATCGGCGGGTTGCCCTTGTGGTCCGTCACGCTGAACCATTGGTTGGTCGTCGCGCCCCGTTCGTCGACGGTGCGCACGTCGCACAACAGCGGCGCCTTCGCCACGCGCACGTCGCCTAGTTCGAGCATGGTCGCGGCCTTCGCGGCGACCAGCGCGACATGGTCGACCTCGGCATGGGGTGCGATCGCGGCCGCCAGCACGAGTTCGTCGTCGGCGCTGAGCGGCCCCAGCATTTCGCAATGGAAGGTGCCGTCGCCGTCGGTCGTCGTGAACGGCTCGTACTCCGCGAGCAACCTCGTTTCGCGCAGGACGCCGATGCGCAGCGCGCACTTTGCCAGGGCCTTGCCGTCGGGGCCGTGCAGACGACCGCGCAGCGTCATCACCGGGCGGCCGTCGCCGCGCGGCAACAGACCGCGCAGCGTGGCGCTGACCACTTCACCCGCTCGCGTCGGCCCGTCGACCTCGAGCACCGGGCCGTGGCGCAGGAAGCAGTTTGCCGCGAGGCGCACTTTGATGCCGACCGCGACTGCGGGGATGCGCGCCTTGCCGGCGACGATCTCGACGAACTTGCCATGGCCCTTGCTCGGGTCGTTGCCGAGCGCCTGCGCATGCACGTGTCCCGACGTCATCGGCTTGCCGTCGTCGTCGAACACGGTGACTTCGAGTTCGCCGATGGCCGGGGCAACCAGCGTGATCGACGGCGGCAATCCGCGTTCTTCGAGCAAGTGCGTGGGCACGGTCGGGGCGACCAGATCGAGCCGGATCTCGACGGTGCCGCCCTGGTCGAGGCGGCCGGAGCGCATCGACAGCGGCAGTTCGTGGCTCGACGTGAACAGCGTCATCGGTTGCAGCGTCGCCAGGCCGGCGGCGTCGGGGCGCAGGCCCACGGCGCCGGAAGCGCCCTGCCCGCCCGGATGCAGGCGCCAGGCGGTGGCTGTCAGGTTCGCCGGTTTGCCGGCGGCATCGACGATGCGCACGCTGACCTTGCGATCTGGCTGGAGTGTCAGCACGAACGGCGACACGGTCGGCTGGGTGATGTGGGCGAGGGCCACGCCGCGTTCGCCGGTGGCGCCGAGTTCGACCACGTCG
>SXPB01000259.1 GCA_005776475.1 Planctomycetia bacterium | reverse complement strand
GTGCCGATCATCATGCTGACGGCGAAGGACACGGAGATCGACATCGTCGTGGGGCTCGAGCTGGGCGCCGACGACTACGTCACCAAGCCGTACTCCAGCCGCGAGCTGCTGGCGCGCATCCGCGCGGTGCTGCGGCGCACGCATTCCGGCGCCAAGGCCGGCGTCGGCGAACGCGCGCCGATCGGCGGCCTGATGCGCTTCCAGGAACTGACGGTCGATTGGAAGCGCTTCACCATCACGCGCGACGGCCAGGAGACGCAGCTGTCGCGCTACGAAGCCGAGATCCTGCGCATGCTGATCGAACACCGCGGCGAGGTCGTCAGCCGTCAGGATCTGCTGCGCAAGGTCTGGGGCTACGTGCACCTGCCGACCACGCGAACCGTCGACAACCACATCGCGCGACTGCGCAAGAAGCTGGAGCGCGACGTCGAGAACCCGGTCCACGTCGTCACCGTGCACGGCCTCGGCTATCGCTTCGAATCGAAGCTGCTGGAGGAATCGTGAAGAGCGCGGCGGCATTCGCACTCTGCCTCGGCGGGCTCGTGGCGCAGGCGCCCACGGCCAACACCGATGCATCGGCGCGCTTGCATGCGGCGTGGATTCGCGAAGTGCTCGACCTCGATGTGCGCGCCGCCGTCAGCGAATACGAAGCGATCGCGCACGACGCCCGCCCGGCCAACCTCGAACGCTGGATCGCGGTGGCGCGCCTCACCGAACTGCAGCGGGTCGGGGTGACCGGCACGCGCCCGATCCCGCTCGCCGAAGCCCCCGAGCCGATCCGCACCGCGGCAGCGGAGATGCAACCCTTGCCGACCGACACGCTGCTGCAGCAAGTGCGGCAGGATCCCGCCACCGTGCTGCAGCAGATGGCGGCGTCAGGCGACAACTTCAACCTGCGCCCGCTCACCGAAATCGCCCAGCGCTGGCTCCGCAACCACCAATGGCTGTCGACCAGCGAACGGCAGCGGCAACGCTTCCAGGCGTTGAACAACCGGCCGCGGCAAGGCCAACCGGAGACCTTGCGCAACCGGTGGCCGATGGCCGCATCGGTGCTGCGCGCCGAACTGCAGGGACAGCCGGCGCGCGCCGCCGAACTCCGCTGGTTCGACTTCCAGGATTGGAAGGCGCCCGCGCTGGTCGGAGAACCTGCCGCGCTGCTGCAGCGCGCGCGAACCAACCTCGACGCCTGGCTGGCGGAGACCCCCATGGTGGAGCAGCAACAGACCCTGCTGAAGGGTCTGCGCGATCAGCTCGAACGCATGGCGTCGGAGCCGACGGCTTCGTTGGATCTCCTGCTGCGGCTGCCGCTGGTCGCAGAACGGCTGTTGGCCGAACCCAAACCGACCGAGCCGAATGCAGGCGACGGGAAGGCGAACGAGCCAAAGCCCGGCGACCGCAAGTAGGTTCGCGGTCAACTCGGGGCCTGGAGGCTGCGAAGCCAGCGAGCAGGTTGTGCAAATCCCCGCCCGGTCAGCCAGGCGGTGGGTCGGCTCCGCGGCGATCCGCTACCGCTACGCGGCGCTCAGTTGCCGGCGGGCGTCATCTCGCCGCTTTCGGCGTCGGTGCCCGACTTCTTCGCGGCCCACTTGTCGAACCAGGTGCCCTGGTAGATGTCGAGCGGCTTGATGTCCGGACCCGACGGGTGCAGCTCGGCCGGGCCATACAGCAGGCACAGCGGCAGGTCGATCAGGTGCACGACGCCGTAGATGCCGTGTTCCAACGCGTGGTAGGCGAAGGTGAACGGGAAGGCGAGCACTTCGACGCCCGAGCCGCTGTCGAGACCAGCGCGCACGTTCTGGGCCGAAGTCGCGCCATCGGTGGCACCACCGTAGATCATCAGCACCGGCGTTCCGACGCCCAGGACCAGGTCCTTGCCAGCGCGGTTCAGGGTGCCGCACGATGCCAACGTGGTCGCCAGGAGAGCAGAGACGGAAAGGAGAGTCGTGCGAGCGTTCACTCTGGGTTCCTCGGTCGCGACTGCAGGTGGCATTGCGTGTTGCGCCGTTGGCGCCGCGATGCCGGGAGAGCAGTCAGGGGATTCGAAAGGGGCTGTCCGAGGCGGTGATGCAAGCGTCGAGAGCGGCCGGGAACAAGGGTGAGGACCAAAAAACCCGGTGCCGTAGCCAGGCCAGCGACCTGCGGATAGCGTGGCTCGCGATGACGGACTTCGGCGCGAACATCTTCGACGACGGCGAGAAAAAGCCCCCGGCGCGTTCCACACTCGCAAAGCGAACCCGCAAAGCGAGGGGATCGGCGGTCGACGCGACGCCGCCGGCGGCTGCGGGCCCGGCGATCGACGAGGTCGTGGACGCACCTGCCGTCGCACCGCCGCCGGCGGTCGCACCGGAACCGGAAGTGGTCGGCGCAACTCCGCCCCCACCGCCAGCGCCGCCGCTGCCCATCCTCGCGGCAGCACCCACCCTCGCCCGCGAAGCCGAGGCTGGCAACGACCTCGATTCGGCACCGGCGCGGCGCCGCGAACCGGAGACGCCGACGCCGGCAACGCCGGCCGACGAGTTCCGGAACCCGTTCCTGCCCGCCGAGCCCGATCCGCGCGATCGTCCGCGCGAGCCGAAGCCCAGGCACGAGCGGCGCCCGGCGCCCCCTGATCAACGCGGCCACGGCCCGGCCGATCGCGCGGCGCCGCCAGGACGTGACGAGACCCGAGGCCAGCACCCTCGCCACCCGGAGCGGTCGCGCGGGCCTGACCCACGTCGCCCCGATCCGACCCAACGGCAACACACGCAGTTCCGTTCGCCCTCGGCGACACCACCGGCGCCGATGCCCGCGCCCGCGGCCGCCGCCCCGAAACCCCGCGACCCAGCGCCCGCGGCGACGCCGACGCTGCCCGCCAAACCCGCGGCACCGACGGCCCAGGCAACCACCGTGCACGCGGTGATCGATCTCGATGCGCTGCAGATCGAAGCGAAGGCCCAGGCAGGCGAACTGGCGATGGCGCGACTGCGCACCGGACTGGCTGGCACCCGCACCTTCGGGCGCGGCATCGCCTTCGCCGCCACCCGCAGCGCCCCGCCCGCCGGCTTCGAACTCGAGCTGCTCAGCCAGGACTTCACCGGCGGTGTGCGCCTCGCCGGCGCCGCGTTCGGCCTCGCCGGCAAGGACCACGTCGTCGTGCTGGCCCCGGCCTCGAAGTCGATGCTGGTGATGGCGCGCGCCCTGCACGCCGCCGGCCACCGCGTCGAGGTCGCCGGTTTCACCAACCCCGAGAACCACCCGAAGGTCCGACTGCTCGGCCGCGAGTGCCTGTTCGTGCCGTAAGCCACAGCCCCCGAACCGAGCTATAGTCGCGCCGGGAACCCGTTCGAAGAACCCCCCATGCACGTCCGGCTCGCCATGCTCTGCCTCGGTCTCTGCACAGCGAACCCGCTGTGGGCGCAGACCGAGAAGACGGCGCCGGAAAAGCCGACCCCGCGACCGGGCGTCGAACGCGTGTTCCGCGGCAACTGCAGCGAGGCGACCAGCCGCGATCTGTTCACCGCCACCGACACCGATGGCGACGACCGCCTCGACGTGTTCGAGACGCACGACGCGCTCGACTCGATGAAGGACCTGCGCGACAGCGACGCCTTCGCCCGACTCGACACCGACCGCGATGGTTTCGTCAGCTGGAAGGAGTTCGACCGCAGCCTGCGCACGGCGCTGCAGAACGGCGGCTCGTTCCGGGTGCGCACGCAACGCCGGCTGGTGGCGAGCGCGCCCGAAGCCAGGTCGGCGACGCCGCTGCAGAAGTTCCTGCAGTTGCACGACAGCAACGGCAACGGCGGGCTCGACCCGGCCGAGGTCGACAAGTTTCTGCGCGAATCGGAACTGAGCCCTGCCCTCGGCGGCCAGCTGCGCACGCTCGACCACGACCGCTCGGGGCGGCTCGAAGAAGCGGAACTGGCGCCCTGGTTCGAACAACTCCCCGGCCGCAGCCCCGAACCAGCCGCCGGCAAACCGAGCCCGCTGCCGACCCCGTGGAGCACCGCCGACGCCGACCGCAACGGCACGCTCGACGCCGAGGAATGGCAGGCCCTGCTGCGCCGGCTCGACCCCACGCTCGAACGCAGCGCCGAGGAATTGCGACGTCGGCTCGACCTCAACAAGGACGGCGTCCTGCAACTCGACGAGTTGCCCAGGCAGTCGCCGACCCGCCCAATCACGAGCTGACCGCGTTCGCCAGGTCGGCAAGCGGGCCCGAAACAAACCGGTGCGCGCGGGCGAGCCAGTTGCCGGGGCCGCTGCCGGTGCGCTAAGACGCAGGCGTGCTGCACCGTGCGTTCGCCGTCGTTCTCTTCGCCACCACCCTGTTGCTGGCTCCCGCCCGGATCGCCTCGGGCCAGGAACTGCTACCGCGCGAACGCGAAGCCCTGGCGGCCCGGGCCGCCGGCGACCACGCAGGGGCCACCACGACGTTCCTGCAGTTGCTGACCGAACAGGCGCAGCGCGCCGATGGGGCCGTCGCTGCCGCCCGCATCGAAGCCTGGGCCACGATCGCGGCACGGCTCACCCGGCCGGCCCAGGCGGGCAGCGTCATCGCTGCGTTCGACGCGCTGGCGACCGCACCCGCGGTAGCGGCCGATCCCCTGCTCGCCGATCGCTTGGCCCTGCTCGCCCTCGAACTGGCCGAATCGTTGCCGAAGGGCAACATCACCGAACGCGCGCAGAAGCTCGGCTTCGTGTCGGGCGGTTGGCTGCTCGGCCCGCTGCCGAACGAACGCGGCAACGGCTTTGCCAAAGCATTCGAACCGGAGACGGCCTTCGACCTCACGGCCGAACTGCCCGGCAAGGTGCGGCCGGTGCGTTGGCGCGAAGTGCCCCATCGCGACCGTTCGCCCGTGTTGCCCGTGCAACGCATCGTGCACCCGCACGAACAGTCGCTCGTCTACTTCGCCACCGCAGTGCTCGCGCAGGCCGACACCGAGGCGGTGCTCGAACTCGGCAGCACCGGCAGCTGGGCCGTGTTCTGCAACGGCAACAAGGTCGGGGCGCGCGAGATCGAGCGGCCGTTCGCCTTCGACCAGGACACCGTCGTGGTGCCGCTCGTCGCGGGCCCGAACCTGCTGTTGCTGAAGGCGTGCCATCAGGAAGGCGCCGACTTCCTCGCCGCGCTGCGACTGCGCGCCCGTTCGGGCCAGCCGCTGGCCGGCGTGCGGTTCTCGGCGCTGCGGGCCGACGTCGAAGCGGCGGCGCAGACGAAGGCGGCAACTCCGACCGCCGAGGCGACTGCCGTGGCCCTCGGCGGCCGTTCCACGTTGCCGATCGGTTCGGGCAAGGGCGCCGACGCGTTGCGGCTGGCCTGGCTGTGGCGCGCCCGCGACGCCGATGGCGATCGCGACGGTCGCCGTGACCGCGCCGCTGCGGTCGCCGCCACGACCGAACTGCCCGACGTTGCCGATGCCTGGCTGGCACTGGCCGCCACGCACCTGCGGCACGGCCGTTCGGCCGCCGACCGCGACGAGAACGATCGCCGCCGCGCGCTCGAACGCGCGCTGCAGAAGAGCCCTGGCCACGTCGATGCCGCCGTGCAACTCGGCAACCTGCTGCGCGATTCGTCCGGACTTTGGCGGCAAGCCCGCGCTCTTGCCGACTCGGTGCTGGCCCAGCGGCCAAACCACCCCGCCGCCGCCCTGCTGCGCATTGCCACGTGGCGCGACGAAGGCATGCCCGAGTTCGCCGACGCCGAACTTCGCCTGCTCGCCGAAAAGTGCGACCATCCCGATGCGTGGCGATTGGCCGCGTCCGCCGCCGACCGCGATCCGGCGGTGGCGCTGCGCCTGCGCCAGCAGGTGCTGACACTGAGCTGCGCCGAGTTCGACTTCGCCAACGCCGCCAGCCAGTTGGCGCGACTCGGCCAGACCGATGGCGCCAAGGAACTGCTGCGCACCGCGATGGCAGCGGATCCGTGCTCCGGCCGTTTTCACCGCCAACTCGCCGAACTCCTTCTCGTCGAGAACGACTACTCCGGAGCCCGGCAGACGATGGACCGCTGGCTGCAACTGGCCGTCGACGACGCCGACGCGATGTCGTTCGCGGCCCGCATCCTGGCACAAGGGCGGCATCTCGATCCCAACAGCGTCACGCGCGAGATCGAACTGCTGCGCAGCGCGCTGCAGGTGGCGCCCAATCGCCGCGACGACGAACGCCGCGCCGAGTACCTGGAGCGCCAGCAGGCCGGCAGCGCAGGCACGGAGGCGAGCGGCTTCCACGTTCCCTGGCAGGTCGATGCGACCGCACTGGTGCGCGCCGACACGGGGCCACCCGCCGACGCCGCCGCGGCGCGCGATCCGCTGCACTGGTTGCTGCGCCAGCAGATCGTGCGCGCGAACCAGAACGGCACCACCAACGTCTACCGCCACGACATCGTGCGCGTGTTGACCACGGACGGCGCCCGCCAACTCTCGCAGTGGCAGATGCCGTACTACGGCGGCGAACAACGGGCGCGCCTGCTCGGCTGCACGGTGTTCCGCGCCGACGGGTCGGTGCAGAAACCCGCGCTGCAGGGCGCGCGCGTGCGCCTGCCCGACCTGCGGCCTGGCGACGTGGTTGCGGTGGAAGGTCGCGTCGATGACCTGCAGCCGTCGTTCTTCGGCGACTACTTCGGCCTCGTGCACGTGTTCCGTTCGCCGGACGGATCGCCGGTGCGCACCGACGACCTGCTGGTGCTCGCCGCCCCCGGCCGCGACTACCGCTGGCAGAACGCGCAGGGCGCGCCCGCCCCCGAAGAAGGCACGCTCGCCGACGGCACGCGCACGTTCCGCTTCGTGCTGCGGGAGATCGCCCGCGATCGACCCGAAGTGCAGCGCCCGCTGCAACGCGAGCGCGAGCCCGTGGTGCGCATGACCACCTACCGCGACTGGGACCAGTTCGCGGCGTGGTGGTGGAACCTGATCAAGAACCAGCTCGAAGTGACGCCGGCGATGCAGCAGACGGTGCGCGAACGCACGGCGGGCCTCGCCTCGCTGGACGACAAGATCGCCGCCATCTACCACTTCGTCACCACCGACGTCCGCTACGAAGCGTGGGAGTTCGGCGTGCACGGCTACAAGCCGTACGCGACTTCGGTGATCCACGAACGGCGCCACGGCGACTGCAAGGACAAGGCGCTGCTGCTGTGCGCCCTGCTCGGCGAGATCGGCGTGCCATGCCGGCCGGTGCTCATCTTCGCCGACCCGCTGCGCAGCAAGGACGACCTCGAACTGCCGATGGTGCAGCACTTCAACCACTGCATCGCGTGGCTGCCGCCGCACGAAGGCCGACCCGGCCGCTTCCTCGACGGCACCGCGACGTGGCACCCGACCGACACGCTGCCCGACATGGACCAGGGCGCCGCCGTGCTGGTGGTCGACGGTGGCAAGGCCGAACTGCGCGGCGTGCCGTGGGCGACGCCGAAGAGCAACCGCATGCACGACGACTTCGTGGTCGAACTCGGCGCCGATGGCAAGGTGTCGTTGCGCCACACGCAACGCCCGCTCGGCAACGCCGCGGTCGAATTGCGTTCGATGCTGGCGACCGAGCCCGCGCGGCGCCGCGAAGTCGTCGAACGCACGCTGGCGGAGACGTTCGGCACCGCCACGCTCGGCGAATTGAACGCGCCGGCTGCCGGCCCCGAAGCCGCAGTCGAACTCGGCACGCAGGCGACCATCGCCGAACTCGGCCAACGCACCGACACGACCTGGCAGCTGCCCAGCGTGTTCGCCGACACCGGCCTGCTGGCACTCACGGCCGAAGCGGAACGGCACTCGCCGCTGCTGCTCGGCGTGCCACGCGGCGAAGCGAGCACGCTGCGCTACGTGCTGCCGCCCGGGTTCCGACCCGGGGAACTGCCGACGGCAGTCGAACAGCAGGCGCCGTTCGGCTCGTTCACGATGCGTTGGCGCCGCGATGGCTCGGCGGTCGTCGTCGAACGCGAGCTGCAGATGACGCGGGCGCGCATCGAGCCGCAGGAGTACGCGGCGTTCCGCGACTTCGTCGGCGCGGTCAAGGCAGCCGACAGCCAACTTGTGTTGCTGCAGAAGGAGGGCTCGCGATGAGCCTCCCCACCATCCTCCGTGCGTGCGTCGCCTTCGGTGGCGCGCTGTTCGCCGCGGTGTCGTTGCCGGCGCAGGACGACAGCGTCGCGCTGGCGCGCGCCTTCGTGGCGGCGCAAGCGCCGGCCACCGACGATCCCGACCAGGTCGCCGCCGACCTCGTCGCCGCCGGACTCGCGCACGCGCGTTCGCCGATCGCCGGGTTCCTGGTCGCCGAAGCCGGCCGCTACGTCGGCATCATCCAGGATCCGCAGCGCCTGCTCACCCAACTCGACGGCGCTGCCTCAGCGAAGAGCCACGGCCTCTGCCTGCAGGAGACGGCGATCCTGCGCTGGCGGCTGCTGCGCGCGCTCGGTCGCGACGCCGGCCGCTTCCCGGTGTTCGGCCACGCAGAGTCGATGCTCGCGTGCGGACCGTTCGGCGATCCGGGTGACCACTACGTCGGCGTGGCGTTCGCGCCGGAGCTCGAGTTCCCGGCCGCCGGGGCCACGTTCGAGGGCCGCGGCGGCGAGGCCCGCTGCGTCGTCCTGTCGCGGCGCGGTGACTCACGTGGCGTCGATCTCGCGCAGCCACCACGCTGGCTGGCGGGATGCCAGTACGGCCGCTGGCGCATCCAGGTGGCCGCGGACACCGAAGGGTTCCTCGAGATCGAACACGACGGCGACTTCCAGGTCTTCGTCGACGGCAAGGAAGTGCTCCGGCTCGAACGCTGGCGCCGCACGACGTCGTTCCGGCAACACCAGGGCCTGCATCTGCCGGCCGGCGGCCACGAGATCGTCGTGAAGACGGCGACCAACGGGCGGTCGTTCGTCTGCCTGCGTGTGGTGGATGGCGAAGGCCACGCTCTCGCAGGCGTGCAAACGGCTGCCGACGAGGGTTTCACGCCAGCGGCGACCGCGGCGAGCGCGACCAAGGCCACGTTCGTCACCGGCGAAGCGATGCTGGCGCGCCTCGCCAGCGCGGCCGACGCCGATGCGACGCTGCGGCTCGCGGCGGTGCTCGCGGCGCTGCGCGAGGGCAACCAGGATCGCGCGTTGGATCTCGCTGCGCCGCTGCGCGCGACCCCGCCGACCGACGGCACGCTGGCGCTCGCCACCGCGCGCGTGCTGCGGTTGTTGCCGCTGCCCGACGAACTGCGCAAGGCCGAAGCGCGCAAGCTCGAGGAGGCCGCGTTCGCGACGCTGCCGCCGACGCACCACGCCGCTCGCCTCGCCCGCGCCGCGTTGGCCGAAGAGCAGGATCGTCGCGAAGACGCGCTGCAGATCCTCGCCGAACACGCAGCCCCGGGTCCTGAAACGCATGCGCGACGCTGCGATGTGCTGCGGAACCTGAAGTTCTTCGGTGAACTCGACGCCGCGCTGCACGCCTTCGCCGCTGCCTGCCCACGCGATTGTCGACCCCCGGGGCAACTCGCCGCCGACCGCGCCGGCACCCGTGCCACGGCCCATCTGTTGGAACTGCGGCAACGTTCGCTGGCCCTGCGCAAGGACCAGCCGGGTCTCGCGCAGGCGGCCTGCCGCGATGCGATCGCGCTCGGTCGCTTCGACGACGCCGCGAAGCTGCTCGAGCTTGCCTTCCCGACGGTTGGCGACGCACCCACGGTGTCGCGCCTGCGCATGCAACTCGATCTCGCGCACGCGCGCGGCGATGCCAGGACGAAGTCGGCCGTACGGCAGCAGTTGTTCGAGCACGCGGCGATCGACGCCGAGGTGCTGCACGATCTCGCCGCCGCCTACCACCAGGACGGCGACGCCGTGGCCAGCGCCGCCTGCCTCGAACGCGCGCGCGAACTCGGCGGTGCCCGCCACGGCGATGCCTCGTGGCGCCTCGACCGCGGTGGCGCGGCAGCCACCATCGATGCCCTGGCTTCGCTGCGGCGCGATGGCCGGATGCTGGCGCTGGCGTTCCAGGCCGGCGAACGCGAACAAGGTTCCTCCACCACGGTGCTGCTCGACCAGCGCATCGCGGTGATGCAACCCGATGGCAGTTCGGTCACCGAAGTGCACTCCCTGCGCCGCATCAACGACCAGGCCGGCGTCGAACGCTTCGGCGAGAAGCTCGGCCTCGGCGGTGTCGGCGAAGTGCTGCTGGTGCGCACGCTCGATGCCGAGGGCAACGAGTCGATCCCGTCGCGCATCGACGGCGACTACTCGCTGACGCGGCTGCAGCCAGGCGCCTTCGTCGAATGGCGCTACCGCGACCACCAGGGCGCGCCGGGCGACGGGGAACTGGCGCAGAGCCCGTTCCACTTCGGCGCCGAAGACGAGCCGTGCGTACTCGCCGAACTGGTGCTGGTGCCGCCGAGCGGCCGCGGCGAACTGCGCACGCGCGGCCTCGGCGAACCGGTCGCGCGCACGCCGCTGGCCGACGGCCGCACCGCGCTGACGTTCACCCGCAGCAACCTGCCGGCGATGCCGAAGGAACAGTTCCTGCCGCCGATGCTCGAACTGCTGCCGAGCGCCGAGATCGGCGAGGACAGCACGCCGTTCCCGGTGCTGCGCAACCATCGCGCCCAGCTCGGCCGCCGCACGCGCACGGTGCAGCCGCTGCTCGACGCCGCAGCCGTTGCGATCGCCGGCACGACGACGCCGCGCGAGCAAGCGTTCGCGATCTGGGCCTTCTGCCAGGAACGCATCGAGGACGGCAATGCCGACGGCGCGCTCGAGACCCTGCTGCGCAAGAAGGGCAGCCGCTTCCTGCTCGCGATCGCGATGATGCGCGCCGCGGGCCTGCAGGTGGTGCCGATGGCGTGCACCGGCATGCGCCCCGAACTCGGCGACGGCACCGCTTCGTTGTTCACCGACACCGAGCCGGTGCAGCTGCCGGGAGCGATGCTGCTGCTGCCCGATGGCACGCGCGTGCCGATGTTCGTCGACACGCCGCGCCACTGGCCGCTCGGCATGGTGCCGGCGCAACGCGGTGGCACGCGCGCGATCCTGATCCACGACGATCGTTTCGAACCGACGACGCTGCCCGCTGCCACCGGCGGTTCGCAGCGAATGACGGTGCGCGGCGACGCGACGCTGCGCGGCAAGGACCTCGTGCTCACTGCCACCGCCGAACTCGGTGACATCCCCGGGTACACACTGGCCGAACGGCTGCGCCAGCAGAAGGAAGCGGTGCAGAAGCAGGCCGCACGCCAGATCGCGCAACAGATCTTCCCTGGCTTCCGCGTCGAGTCAGCGCGCTTCGTCGGCACCGACAAGGGCAAGCCGCTGGCGGTCGAAGCGACCTTGAAGGGCACAGGCGTGCAGAAGAACGGCGATCGCTTCGTAGTTCCGCTGCCGCTGCCGCCGACCAAGTTCGCGACGTCGTACGGCGATCGCGCCGAACGCACGATGCCGTGGCGCTTGCCCGTCGACCTCGATTCTGACTGGGACGTGACCTTCGATCCGGGCACCGAGTTGCGTCTGGCGAAGGCGCCGACGTCGATCGTGTGCGAATGCGAGCCGCTGCACTTCGACCAGCGCATCACGTTGCTGGATGGGCGAGTGCGCATCCAACGAACGGTGCGCATGCACGCGGCGACGCGGCCGGCGGTGGCGTTCGCTGATTGGCTGCGCACACTCGGCGATGCCGACCGCGCCGAAGCGGCGACGATCGAACTGCTGCCGCGCGCGCGCTGACGCTGAGTTCTTCGTCATCGGCCGCGGGCCCTGCTTGCTGCCCGCGCCCGGCGACGCTTCGCCCGTTCCACTCGGCTCCCAGCCGCGTCACCCGCAAGTTCGCACGACCCAGGGCGCGAGCGGCGGCGAGGCCGGCAATCCGCCGAGGATCACCACATGCGGCACTCGTGGCTTGGCAGTCGAGTTCGTCATGACCGGCAGAACGTCGGTGCGAGCATGCCGACAACAGACAAACCCGCTCTGGCAGACAATGCCGTGGCCGCGTAGGTACTTCACCATGCGAGCCTTCGCCGTCACCTTCCTGCTGCCTTGCGTCGCCCTGACGGCACCAGCCCAGGCGCCAAAGACCGTGCCTGAGCAGACCGGGCACTCGGCCACGTCGACCGCCGCGCAGGTGGAGCAGTTCCTGAACGCCTGCGTCAAACTGCCGCACGGCGACCGACTGACCGTGCAGGTCGCCGGCAAGTCGCACGAAGGCCGCGCCCAACTGCTGGTCAAGCTGGCGCTGCCGCAGCCAAAGACCACGCCGCCGCTGCGCGCGCTGGTCATCGCCAACATCCACGCCGGCGAAACCGAGGGCAAGGAAGCGCTGCAGATGCTGGCGCGCGAGGTCGCCCTCGGCGAACACCAGGAACTGCTGGCGAAGTGCGAGGTGTGGTTCGTGCCGATCTACAACGTCGACGGCAACGAGAAGCTCGGGCCGAAGAACCGCGAAGGCCAGAACGGCCCCGACGTCGTCGGCGTTCGCGCGACCGCGCAGGGACTCGACCTCAACCGCGACTTCGTGAAGGCCGACGCGGCGGAGACGCGCAACCTGCTGGCACTGTTCCGCAGCATCGACCCGCACCTGTTCGTCGATCTGCACACGACCAACGGATCGGCGCACGGCTACCAGCTCACCTACGCGCCAAGCCTGTCGCCCAACGTCGACCGCGGCATCGCCCAGCTGACGCGGAGCCTGCTCGATGCAGCGACCACGACGATGCAGAAGGAGCACGGCTTTGCGACCTTCGACTACGGCAACTTCGAGACCAAGGACTGGGACGGCAGCGGCGCCCCCGAATCGCCGAATGGCGTGCGTGGCTGGTACAGCTACGACCATCGCCCTCGCTACGGCGTCAACTACTTCGGCCTGCGCAACCGCATTGCCGTGCTGAGCGAGGCCTACAGCTACGATGACTTCGCGACGCGCATCGCCTCGACGCGCGCGTTCGTGCTGACGTTGCTGCGTGGTCTCGTCGCGCAGGAAGTCTCGGTGCGTGCCACCATGGCGGCGGCCGAAGCCACCCTGCAGGGCACCGATCCGGTGTGGTTTGGCTACGACACCGCGTTCGGCGGTATCGAGCGACTGCCGGTGCTGGTCGGCGAACTCGAGAAGATCGACGGCGCCGGCGACAAGCCGATGCGCTACGTGCGCAAGGGTGTGGCGAAGGCGGAGGAGATGCCGGTCGTGCGCTCGTTCCGCGCCCGCGCGCAACGGGCATTGCCGGCCGCGTGGGCGATCATCGCACCGGCGCCGGAAGTGGTGGCGAAGCTGCAGCAGCACGGCGTGCAGTTCACCGCGATCGACGCGGTGCGCACGGTGCCGGCACAGCGCTTCGCGGTGAGCGGCAAGCGCAAGCCCAAGCGCCCCTACCAGGGCCACCAGGAACTGGAGTTGAAGGGCACGTGGACCGAGATGAAGGCGATGGAACTGCCGCTCGGCACCCTCGTGATCCCGGCACAACAGCCGCTGGCGCGGTTGGCGGCGACGCTGCTGGAACCCGAGAGCGAAGACTCGCTGTCGACCTGGAACTTCTTCGAGGCCGCGACCGGCGACCACTACCCGGTGCTGCGGCTCGCCGTTCGCTGAGTCGCGCCTTCAGCCAGGACCGCGGGAGCGCCGATGCCATGGCGGGATGCGCGTTCCGTCGCTGCTCGCTGCCACCGCTTCGCTGGCGCTCGTCGTCGCCGCCGGCATCGCCATGTTCGCGGCCAGGCCGGGCGCGCCGAGCCCCGGCGTGCCACGGGTGCACGTCGACGCGCCAGGCCTCACGGCGATGCTGGCCGCGAACCGGCATGCCGACGTCGAGGTGAAGGGCCACTACGCCGACGAGTTCGGCACGACCACTGCCGCCAAACTCGCCCGCCGCGGCTTCAGCCCGTGGCATCACGGCGCAGCGAAGCCCTCCCTGCGGGTCGAACAACCGCCGCAGGTGCAGCCGCAGCGCCCGCGCCACATCGAACTGTCGCGGCCCGAGGATCCCCTGGGCCTCGCCAACCTGCTGCCGGACCGGCTCGCTGCCGGGCTGGGCCTGCTGCACGCCGGCACCGAAGCGGTGGAACTGTGGCTCGCCGGCGGCAGTCGCGGCGTCTACCTGCGTTCGTTGCGTCCCGGCGACGACCTGGCGGCGGCCCGCGGCCGCGGCCGCGGCACCTTCTGGAAGGGCGACGCGCTCGGGGAACGACGCCACGAGAACCTGTGGACCAACGCCGACGCCTGGCGCAGCAGCGGCCGCACGACGGCGCGAAGCCGCGCCCGGCTCGAGCAGTTGCTCGCCGTGCTGCGCGAACCGGCGTCGCCGACGAACACGCTGCGGCTCCGGTTCCTGCTCGACACCAAGGCCACGGCGCGCGCCATGGCGTTGGCGACGCTGGTCGGCAGCAACCACGCCGACCGCGCGCACAACCACGTCTGGTTCGATGATCCGGTGCGCGATGCGATCGAACCGATGCTGTGGGACGCGAACGCGTTCGGCATGCACGCCGAACCGACGTTGCCGGTCGATCTCACGCGCCATCCGCTGGCCGACCGGTTGGTGTGCGACCCCGTGTTCCTGCACCAGCGCGACCTCGTGTTGTGGGAACTGCTGCACGGCTTCGGCAGCCCCGAACGGCTCGTCGCGTTCGCGACGCAGCAACTGGCGACGCTGCGGCCGGTGCTGGACCACGATCCGGAGATCGCGCGGCTGGTGCTGCGGCGCGGCGAGTTCCAGACGCAACGCGTGGACGCCAGCGAAGTGGACGGCGAACTGGCGGCGTTTGCGCAATTCGTGCAGCAGCGCGCCGCGTTCTTGCGCGATTGGCTTTCTGCTGCGCGCGTCGCCACCGCGGTCGACCCGGCCGATCCCGCGTGCACCAGGGTCTCGGTGTTCGGCAACGTGGCGGTGACCGTCGCGCGCACAGACCAGAGCCCGGTGCTGGCCGCCGAAGGCCACGAGGTGTCGCTGCTGCTGCCGGGACGCACTGCGGCCCGCTTCGCCGAAGCACAGCGCAAGGACCAGGACGGCACGGGCGTGCAAGCGCCGCACGCGCGACCGGCCCCACTGCACTACGCGCTGCGCGGCAAACCCGACGACTTCGTGTTTTCGCATGCGCTGACGCAGGCGCCGCTCCGCACGACAACCCTGCCGGCCGACTCCGCCGCCGCCGCCGCCGCCGCCGCCGGCAGCGTGCATCCGTGGGCGCTGCCCGAACCACCGGCCACGATCACGTTCGGGCCTGGCTTTGTGCGCGTCGACGCGTCGGCGTACTTCGCGGCCTCGACCACGGTAGTGGTGGCAGCAGGCACGCGCCTGCGCTTCGCCAGGAACGCCACCTGGCACTGCCGCGGCCCGCTTCGCGCCATCGGCACGGAGGCGGCACCGATCGCGATCGAAGGCGAAGGCGGCGAGGCTCCGCTGCGTTGCAGTGGTGCCGCGCGCTTCCTCCATGTGCACCTGCATGGTCCAACGACGCCGCTGCTGGCGCTGCACGGCAGCGCGGCGGAGCTGCGGCACGTGACGCTGCGCGGCGCCGTGGGCAACGGCCTCGAAGTCGATGGCGGCACGCTCGACGCGCAGCTGCTCGACATCGCGCTGTGCCGCGGCCACGGCCTGCAGGCCGCCGCCGGCACCAGGGTCCAGGCGATCGGATCCCGCTTTGCCTGGTGCGACCACGGCGTGTGGGTGCGCGACGCCGCGATCGTGACGCTGCAGCGGTGCGAACTGCAAGGCAACATGGTCGGCGCGTTCGCCGAGGGCGCGGCGGCACCGTTCGCCGGCGGCACGCTGGCCCTCGACCACACCACCTGCCGCGACAACGGTCGTCTCGACGTCGATGCCGGCACCGACGGCGTGGTCACCCTGCGCGCGACGGTGGCATCGACCGGGCGCGGCGTCACCGCCGCCCCAGCGCCAGTGCCTGGCCACTGACGTCGCCCGCGCGTTTCACTGCCAGCGGAACAGGCGCATCGCCAACGCGAAGCACACGGCGGCAAACCCCGCCAGGATGCCGAGCGGCATGGCCACGTCGGCGAGCGTGCCCGGTTCGAGCATCACGTCGCGCAGCGCCCGATTCACGTGCGTCAACGGCATCGCTTCCGACGCCCACCGCATCACGCCGGTCAACCGGTCGACGTCGAAGAAGGACCCGCCGAGCAGCCACATCGGCAGCTGGAACAGGTTCATCAATCCGGCGATGCCCTCGATCGTGCGCGTGCGGCTGGCCAGCAGGCAACCGAGGCCGGCGAACGCGAAGCCGCCGACGGTCGCCAGCAGCAGCGCTGCGAGCACGCTGCCGCGGCACGGCACGCCCCACACCAGCACACCGAACGAAGCGATCGCGACCGATTCCGGCACCACCAGCACGAAGCGGCCGAGCAGGTAGCCGAACAGGAACTCCGCGCGCCGCATCGGCGTGACGGCAAGCCGCCGCAGCAGATGCTGCGTGCGCATCTGCACCAGGTTGAAGCCCACGCCCCACATGCCGGCGCCGAGCAGGTTGAGGCCGACCAGGCCCGGGATCAGGAAGTCGATGTAGCGCGCCCCGGGCCGGTCTTCGACTTCGGCGCGCAGCGTGGCGTCGCTGCCGCTGCTGGAACCGCGCAGCGTGCGCTCGACCAGCAACCGCGCCAGTTCCGCTTCCTGCCGCGTCGGGTCGGTGCGCAGCACGGGCTCGCCCGCATCGAGGCGCAGCAGCAAGGCCACGCGGCCGCGCGCCAGCGCATGGTCGGCCTCGGCGGCCGACATCGCTTCGACCTGCAGCCGCGCCTCCTGCCGCAAGCTTGCGACCACCGGCCCGGTGCCCTCACCGGCGACGACGGCGACCGGCACCGGCGGCAAGGCGCCAGGCTGGAAGGCAAAGCCGAGCACCACCGCCATCAGCACCGGGAATCCGTAGGTCCAGAACACCGCCTCGGGGCTGCGCCAGAACTCGCGGAAGGTCGTCCGCGCCACTTCCAGGACCACACGCGCCCTCATGGTTTGCCCTCGTCGCGCAGATGGCGCCCGGTGAGATGCACGAACACGTCTTCGAGCGTGGCGTGGCGTGTCGCCAAACCGGCGATCGGCAGGTTCTGCGCACTCGCCATCGCCAGCATCGCCGGCAACGCGGTGTGCACCGAGCGCACCGTCAACACCACGTGGGATCCCTCGCGCGCGACCGCCGCGACATCGGGCAGCGCCGCGAACGGAGCCGCGTCGAGGCTGCCGTTCGCCTCCTTGGCGAAGTCCACCTCGACGAAGTGTTCGGCGTCGAGCGACCGGATCAACTCGTCCGGGGTGCCGAGCGCGATGACCTTGCCTTTGTCGACGATGCCGACGCGATCGCACAGTTGCTGCGCCTCGTCCATGTAGTGCGTCGTCAGCACCACCGTGCCCGAGCGATCCTGGAACGCGCGCACCACGTCCCACAACTGCCGGCGCGACTGCGGGTCGAGGCCGGTCGTGGGCTCGTCGAGGAACAGCAGTTCCGGCGTGCCCACCAGCGCCGTGGCCACCGCCAGCCGCTGCCGCTGGCCGCCCGACAGCGTCGATTGGCGCGCATCCGCCTTTTCGCGCAGCGACACCAGATCGAGCACTTCGTCCAGGCTGCGACCGGTGGCGAAGAACGAACGGAACAACTGCAGCGTCTCGCGCACCGTCGCCTTCTCGTGGAACTTCGTCTCCTGCAAGCACACGCCGATGCGGGCGCGGATCGCATCGTCGACGCCGGTGCGCCATTGCGAGCCGAGAATGCGCACACGGCCGCTGTCGGGCACGGTCAGGCCTTCGCAGATTTCGATGGTCGTGGTCTTGCCGGCCCCATTGGGACCGAGCAACCCGAACACTTCGCCGCGCTCCACGCGCAGATCGAGCCCATCGACGGCAACGGTCGTCTGCTTGCCCTTGCGGTAGACCTTGCGCAAACCGACCAATTCGATCGCGGCGTCGCCATCGCCCGCGCCAGGGTCAATCACATCGGCGCGCAGCGTCATCGAGGGAACGCCTCGGGCAACCCACCGTCGACCGGCAACACGGCGCCCGTCGTCGGCGTGCGCTCGCTGGCGAAGAACACCACCGCTTCGCCGACGTGGCGCGGCAGCACGGTCGCCTTCAGCAGCGAACGTTCCTTGTAGAACTGCCGCAGGCCGGCCGCGTCGAGCCCGCGCGCCGCCATGCGGCCGGGCCCCACTTCCTGCCACAGCTGGCTCGGCACTTCGTCGTCGCCGAACACCGCATCGGCGTTGATCGCGTTGACGCGCACGCCCAACTCGGCGAATTCGAGCGCCGCGATGCGCGACAACTGCAAGGCGGCGGCCTTGCTGGCCGAATACGCGCCAAAGCCGGCCCCCGGCGCGAAGGTGTTCTTGCTCGCCTGCACGACGACGTTGCCGCCGGTGCCCTGCTGCCGGAACACACGCGCCGCTTCCTTCAGCACCAGCAGCGTGCCGGTCGTGTTGACCGCCATCACCTTGGCGAACGTCGCCAGGTCCATCGACTCGAGCCGGCTGACGTGGGCGATGCCGGCGTTGGGCACGACCACGTCGACGCCGCCGAAGGTGCTGCAGACCGCAGCGAACAAGCGCGCCACGGACGCCGGATCGGTGACGTCGGCGGTGCCGGTGGCGAGGTTGCCCGCGTGCGCGGCGAACCGCGTCGCCACGACCTGCAAGCGCGCCGCATCGACATCGGTCGCGAAGACGCAGGCGCCGTTGTCGAGCAGTGCTTCGACGATGCCAGCCCCGATGGCGCCCGCCGCACCGGTGACCAGCGCCACCTGGCCGGCGAGCGGCAGCGCCTTGTGCGGGCCGAGCTTCGCTCGCTCCAGCGGCCAGTATTCCATCGCCGCCAGTTCCTCGTCGGTGAGCGGCACGTAGCGCCCGAGCGCGTGCGCGGCGGCCTTCACCGCGAGTGTGTGTTCGGCGATGTCGGCGGCGATGCGCGCGGCCTTGCGCGATTCCTGCAACGCCACGAGCCCGACGCCGGCGATCACGGCCACGACCGGCGTGCCCGGCAGCATCACCCTCGACCACCGCGTTCCATGCGCGGCGTGGTAGCGCCCGTAGACCGAGGCGAACGCAGCGACCGCGCGCCGGCACTGGCCGGGGTCGACCGCATCGTCGCGCGACAGGAACAGGTAGTGGCCCTTGGTGCGCAGCACGTGGTCGGGCGTCACCGGATTGGTCGCGCACAACGGCCCGGCCGAAGCATGCGCGCTGAACGCGGCGACCGCATCGCCGATGCGCGCCTCGGCGACGACGCGCTGCCACTGCGGACCTACCGCGGTGTCGAGCGGCAGCGCGAGGGCGCCGCGCAGGGCCGGCAACGCGCGTTCGAGCACCGTCCGCCGCTCGGCAGCCGGCAGCGGCGCAGGCTCGTCGAGCAGCATCGCCGGCAACCCGCCGATCTGCTGCGCGATGTAGCGTTCGGCGCGGTCGACCAGTTCGATGGTGCGTTCGTAGCTGGCGCGCGCACTGTCGCCGAACGTGAACAGGCCGTGCTTCGCGAGCACGATGCCGCGGCAACCGGGATTCTGCTCGAACGCCGCCGCCACCGCCTTCGCCAGCGGAAAGCCGGGCATGATCCACGGCAGCAGCACGACGTCGTTGCCGAACGCCGCGCGCACGTGCACCGCGGGATCGGGCTGGTCGGTCAGCACCAGGATCGCATCGGCGTGCGTGTGGTCGACGAAGCGATGCGGCAGGAACGCGTGCAGCAGCGTTTCCACCGACGGATTCGGCGCCTTGCTGTCGAGCAGAGCGCCGCGCACCGCATCGACCATCGCCTGGTCGGACAAGGCCTCCAGCACGCGCAGTTCGCGCAGCGGTTGCAGCCGCACCGCCGGCAGCCCCGCCGGCTCCACCACCGACAGGTCGCTGCCGCTGCCCTTCACGCACAGGACGTCAATGCTGCGCTCGAGCAGATCCATCGCCGTCGTCTTCACCGAGGTGTTGCCGCCGCCGTGCAACACCAGGGCGGACTCGCGACCGAGCAGGCGCGAGCTGTAGACGCGCAGGGCGACATCGTCGCCGCACGCGGCGTAGCGGCTGCGGAACTGATCAGCTTCGGAATCCTGCCAGCGACTCTTCATGCGAACCTCGCCGGAAACCGTAGCGCGGCAGCGCCGCACTCACACAAGCTACGTGGCAAGCCGCCACAGCCTTGGGCCGGCGCCGCCGGCTCAACCGCGCGCTTTCGCCGCGTGCACGCGCAGGAAGTGCAGCAACGCGAGCATGTCGGCCGGCAGTGGCGCTTCGAGGCACATGCGTTCTTGCGTCGCCGGATGCTCGAAACTGAGCCGATGTGCATGCAGACACTGCCGCCCCGGATGCGGCGCCCCCTGGGGCAACGTGTCGTGTTGGCGCGCGCGCGACCGGTAGATGCGGTCGCCGACCAACGAGTGACCGATCGACGTCATGTGGACGCGAATCTGGTGCGTGCGCCCGGTCTTGGGCCGACACAGCACGTGCGCGAATCCGTGCAGCCGTTCGAGCACTTCGTAGTAGGTCTCGGCCTGGCGCCCACCCTCTTCGACCACCGTCATGCGGTCCTTGTGCTTCTGGTCGGTCGCAATCGCCCGGTCGATCCACTCGCTTTGGAAGCGCGGCTCGCCCCACACAACGCAGCGGTATTCCTTCTCGACCAGTCGCTCCTTCCACTGCACCCGCAGCGCTTCCATCGTGACCTCGGTCTTGGCGATCACCATCACGCCGCTGGTGTCGCGGTCGAGCCGGTGCACGATGCCCGGCCGGTCGGTGTCGGGCGGTGTCGGCAGGTCGCCGAACCTGGCCTTCGCCCAGCTCGCCACCGTGTGCGCGACGATTGCCTTGTCCTCGGGCGGATGCGCGGCCAGCCCGACCGGCTTGTCGATCACGCACACGAACGGGTCGTCGTAGAGCACCGGGACTACCGGCAGCGGCAAATCCGGCGCCAGCGGATCGCGCAGTTCCAGCACCACGAGTTCGCACACCACTTCCTCGCCGGCATCGAGCGACGCCCCCGGCTTCACCCTGCGGCCGCCAACCCGGACGCAGCCCGCCTCGATAAGGTGCTTCGCCACCCCCCGCGTGCCCACTTCCGGCCAGCTAGCCAGGAACACGTCGAGGCGCATTCCAGCGTCTTCAGCAGCCACGCAGCGGGTCAGGATGGTCGGCATCGAACGCGCGTCACGTTGCGACCGGCGCCGCCCGCATGCAACTCTTCTCTCGCCGGACTCGCACTTCGGCGAAGGCGGCGCACGCGAATTGCTGATGCTGAACGCGCGATGCGACCGCGCGAACAACTCTCCACAGTTTCTCAGTGCGATTGTTGAGTCTTGCTGAGATCTGTGGAGACTTCGCCCCCGAGATTCGGCCCTCCAGAACTTCCAGACTCCCGAAAGTGAGACTGACGCACGAGACATGAGACTCCCCGACGACCGCAGTGCGTGGCGCCGCTCCTCGACGATCACGTCTCCCCCGGGTCCCCACGGCACAGGCCTACCAACCATGGAAGACTCCAGCTTTGGTTTCGATCCCCGCCGGCATCGCGTCCTGATCGTCGATGACGAAGTCGACGTGCTGCGCGGCCTTTGCCACGTGCTCGAGGGCGCGGGCTACTCGGTGCGTTGCGCCAACTCGTTGCGGCACGCCGTCGAAGCGATTCGCAGCGAACCATTCCAGCTGGTGCTGACCGACCTCTACCTCGGCGAGACCGACCTCGGCGTGCACATCGCCGACTTCGCTCGCGAACAGCGGCCGCAGCCCCCGGTGATCGTGCTGACCGGCCGGCCGACCTTCAATGGCGCCCAGGAGGCGCTGCGCAACCACGTTGCGGACATCGTCGTGAAACCGGTGGAGGCGTCGCAACTGCTGGCGACTTGCCGACGGGTGATCCAGGAGACCGACCTGGCACGGCGCAATTCGGAGCTCGAATCGGCCAACCGCGTGCTCACCTCGGTGCTGCCGCGCACCATCGAGATGAAGGACCCCACCACCAGCGGCCACGCCAGCCGGGTGGTCGGCTACACCGATACGCTGGCAGAGCGCTGCGGGGTGTCCGAAGAGGACCGTTCGTCGCTGCGACTGGCAGCGCTGCTGCATGACATCGGCAAGATCGGGGTGCCCGACCAGATCCTGACCAAGCCCGGGCCGCTGACCAGTGACGAAATGGAAGTCGTGAAGCGGCATCCGGCGATGGGCTACGAGGTTCTGTCCGAGCTGACCGAGCACGCCAACGTCCGCACCTGGGTCTATCAGCACCACGAACGCTGGGACGGCCTGGGTTACCCCAACCGCCTGAAGGGCGAAGACGTCGCGTTGCCAGGGCGCATCCTGGTGCTCGCCGAGGTCTACGACGCGTTGGCCGAACAGCGCAGCTACAAGCCGGCGTGGCCGGTCGCGAAGATCGTCGAGTTGTTCCGCGAGCAGGCCGGCCGCCAGTTCGACCCCGACCTCGCCCACCTGGTCGCCAATGGGCTGGAAGAGCGCGGCAAGCGCTTCTTCGCCAAGGACCAAGACAGCCTGTTCTGACGGCGGCATCGGCGCCTGGCGCCGCCGCGGTCAATGCGCGCGAGGGGCTTGGCAGATCCCCTGCCAGCGCGAACAATCGTGGCACAACCCCTCGGGAGCTAGCTAGCATCCGGCACCCCTCCGGAATCACGGTTGGACCGCACCCCGGGCCCAACCAATCGCTCCCTGCCCCAGAACGCACGATGCCCATTTCCTCGCTGCGTGAGCCATTCCTGGCCACGGTTTCCGTTTCGCTCCTGTTGGCGCTGGCGAGCCAGAATGCCGCCGCCCAGAAGCCGACAACCAACGGCGCGCCGGCAGCCGGAAAAGCCGAGCCAGCCGCTGTCCAGAAGGACGATGGCAACCTCGATGGCTTGCCTTCGTTCCTGCTGCTGGTCCCCGGCGGCACCGTCAAGGTCGGCCTCGAAGCCGATCGCCTGGTGGCAGCCGCGTGCCAGGTGGTGAACCAGGCGCAACCGGACAAGGCCGCGACGATCGCCGCCAACAAGGTCGTCGATGCGATGAAGAAGTCGGCGTCCACGCTCGGTCGCCGCGACGTCAAGGTCGAGCCGTTCTTTCTCGCCAAGTGGAACGTGAAGTGCTCGGAGTACGACGTGCTGGTCGCCGCCATTCGGGCCGCCAAGGGCAAGATCCGCGCGCCGTTCGGACAGTGGTTCTACGGCCGCAAGGACGACTTCGAGAAGCGCCTCGAGGAGATCAACAAGCAGTTCCCGAAGTTGAAGGAAGGTCCGCTGCTCTACTGGGAACAGAACGGCCACGATCTGCCGTACGAACTCAAGGACGACAAGGGCAAGTCGATTGCCGACCACCCGGTCACCTACATCAGCTGGCGCGAGGCCAACGAATTCGCCGGCCGCTACGGCTTCCGGCTGCCGACCGAGGCGGAGTGGATGCGCGCGGCGCGCGGCGACGGCACCAACACGTGGCCCGGCTCGGATCCGAAGAACCCGGACAGCGACCGCTTCACCGAAGATCTGGTGAAGAAGCTCGGCATCTTCAACTCGCGCGACCAGGTGAGCAAACCAGCCGGCACCACGGCCGGCGCCGTCGGTCCGTTCGGCCACCAGGACATGTACGGCCAGGTCTGGCAGTACATGTCGGATCTCGGCTACGGCCCGATCCACGGCCCCGACGTGTTCGCTGCCGAATGGCCGAAGCTGCAGAAGAACAAGGTTGGCGCCCTGCTGACGGCGCCGCCGTCGTGGAAGGATGACAAGGCGATCACCAAAGGCGGCTCGTGGCTGTCGTGGAGTGACCCGATCCAGCTGATGCTCGACACCCGCGCGCCGGTGCAGACCATCGACGTGCTCGAGAGCGTCGGCTTCCGCCTCGCGAAGAGCCTGAAGCCTGGCTACGACGCGGTGTTCTCGGCGCTGCGCGGCTCGTTCAGCCGTTCCCGCTTCGGCATCGACCAGGACATCGACATGGCCGGCCAGGTCGGCGCCGAACGCTACGAGTTCGGGCCGACCGGCTTCCCGAGCGACTACCAGACGGTGTCGTTCGCGCCGGTGAACTGGCTGACGAAGGAGAAGAACCAGGACCTGGGCAAGCTGCTCGACAAGAGCCACCAGACGCCGCTCCTGGTCGGCACGCTGATGACGACGACCGCCGTCGCCGACTCGCCCGCCCTCGTGCCCGGCATCTACACGCTGCTGTATCGCATGGAAGGCGCGCCGAAGGAACTGTTCGAAGCGATCAAGCAGGGCCAGAAGGACATCGCCGCCGCCGCCAAGAAGGGCGATGGCGACAAGCAGGACGACGACAAGAAGAAGAAGGCCTGGAAGGAAGTGATCGCGCAGTTCGGCCTCACCGAGAAGGACCTCGAAGACGCGGCGTTCGCCGAGGGCAAGTTGCCGTTCGTGCGCATCGACGAGCTGCAGGTGCCGGTCGAGGGCGACCAGTGGATCCTGGTCGCCGCCGATGGCCGGCCGGTGGCCACGCTGCCGACCAAGGGCAAGCCGGGGACCGGCGCGCCGGTCGCGCCGACGCTGGCGTTCGAAGCCGACAAGGCCGGCAAGATCGTCACGCGCTTCCAGGTCGGCATGCCGATCAGCAAGGACAACCCGAAGAAGGTCGCCAGCTTCGAGCTCAACGTGACGCTCGATCGCGCGATGCCGACGGCCGACAAGCCGTGGCGCATGCCGAAATGATGGTGGCGCCCATGCAGCCGTCGGGCCGCAGCGGCCCGCGGCTGATGGGCTAGCCTGCGCGCAGCTGCGTCAGGTGGGTTTGGGTCGAGGTCGAAGGGTTGGCAGCGCGGATCGGCTCGATCGGGAATCGCGAGAGCCTGCTTGCAATGAAGTGGCGGGCGCGGGACACAGCTTTTCCTGCAACTCCCACCCCGTCGCCAGGAACCCACGTGACTGCAACGCCGAAACCCGAACCGAAGGCCCGCATCAACCACAAGGCCCAGGCTGCCTACTTCGTCCAGGACTACACGTCGAAGCAAGCGATCGACGGCGTGCAGATCGTCGAGCTGAAGCGCTTCAACGACGACGGTGGCGCGATCACCGAGCTCGGCCGCTTCGCCGCCGGCATGCACGGACAACTCGCCGGCTTCGAGTGCAAGCAGGTCAACTACTCGGAGATGGAGCCGGGCGCGATCAAGGCGTTCCACCTCCACCACCGCCAGACCGACGTCTGGTACGTGCCGCCCTGCGACAAGCTGCTGCTCGTGCTGCACGACTGCCGCGCCGGTTCGCCGACCGAAGGCAAGACGATGCGGTTCGTGCTCGGCGACGGCAAAGACCGGCTGGTGCGCATTCCGCCGGGCGTCGCGCACGGCGCCGGCAACATCGGCCAGAAGACCGGCCGCATCATCTACATGGTCGACGTGCAGTTCTCGATCACGCCGAACGAATGCGACGAAGGCCGCCTGCCGTGGGACTACCTCGGCGCCGAGATCTGGGAACTGGTTCGCGGCTGAGTTGACGCCGCCGCCGGCTCACAGCACCGGCGACAACAGGCCGCACATCGCGTCGAGCGCGCGCGACCACGGCCGGCGCGGCAGATCGCCGGCGCCGATGCGGCGAAACCCCGGCGCGCGCGCGTCGATCGTCGCCCGCACCGCGGCGGCAAGTTCGCGGTCGCCGACGACCACCGCTGCGATTTCGAAGTTCCAGTGCGCACTGCGCAGGTCCATGTTGGCGCTGCCGACGCAGACGATGCGGTCGTCGACGAGCAGGAACTTGGCGTGGTCGTAGGCGCGCACCGTCTCGTGGATGGCGATGTCGGCGCGCAGAAACGCGCGGTACCAGCTGCGCTGTGCGTGGTACAGGATCGCCGCTTCGGCCTTGGGCCCGTTGGTCCAGATCCGCACCGCGACGCCGCGCGCCGCCGCCAGCTGCAGTGCGAACAGCAGCGTCGGTGGCGGCACCAGGTAGGGCGAGCTGATGTCGATGCTGCGTTCGGCCTCGCCGATCGCCTGGATCAGCGCGAACCACAGGTCGGGCCGGGCGCGGTCGGGCCCCGAGTGCACGATGCCGACCTGCGAGGTGCCACACGGCGCTGGCGGGTGGAACGAGTCGGCGAGCACTTCGTCGGTGGCGGTGTACCAGTCCTGCACGAACACATCCTGCAGCCCTTCAACCGCCGGGCCGCGCACCGACAGCATCGCGTCGAGCCACGGGCGCTGGTTGCCGGTGCGGTCGGTGAAGTACTCGTCGCCGACGTTGCGGCCGCCGATGAACCCGACCTCGTCATCGCACAGCAGCACCTTGCGGTGGTTGCGCAGGTTCACGGTGAACGGCCGGCGCTTCCACAAGAGCGGCAGGAACGGCACCGCCTGGCCGCCGGCGGCGCGCAACGGCTGCAGGTGCGACGCGGCGAGGCCGAAGCTGCCGAACGAGTCGTAGAGCAGCCGCACCTGCACACCGCGCGCTGCGGCCGCGGTCAACATCGCCAGGAACCGCTGGCCGGCGGCATCGGCGCGCAGGATGTAGACGACGCAGTGCACGTGGGTGCGCGCGCTGGCGATCGCCGCCGCCGCCGCGCGTTCGAACTCCGCGCCGGACGGCAACCACGTGAGCTGGTTGCCGGGCACGAAGCCGCCGTGGCCGTTGGCTTCCAGCAACGCGGCAATGCCAACGCCGCCCGGGCGCGCGGCGGTGCTGGCGGCATGGCGTTCCGCGCCGCGCACTTCGCTCCACTTCGCCTGCCGCACGCGCAATCGCTTCAAGCGCCGCAAATGCAGCCGCCGCGGCAGCAGGTAGTAGAGCAACAGCCCGAACCACGGCGCCAACAGGATCACCAGCACCCACAACACCGTGCTGGTCGGCGAACCACCGCGCACGAGCGCGCGGTAGACGAACACGATGGCCAACGCTTCGCCGAGCAGGGCGAACGCGAGGGCGAACGCCTGCCACGAACCGGCGAGTTCGGACGCAGGCGTTGCGAGCATCACCGCGCTTTGTTCGGCATGGTGCCCACGTTGGTGGCACACAGCGGCATCGAGATGCGTTCGACCTGCCCCTTCGCATCGCGACCTTCGATCGTCAACACGAAGTACTGGCCGACGCCGGGCTCGCGGCCGAGCGGCGTGTCGAGATGGAAGGTGCCGCGCCAGCCGGCGTCGACGACCTGCGCCTGCATGCTGTTGTAGGGCACGGTGTCGGGGCCGCCGACGGGGCCTTCGATCTGGCGCAGCAGCACGGTGCCGATCGCCGCGTACGACGACGTGGCTTCCGGCCCCATGCGCATCTCGATCGGCGCCGCGGTGCGGTTGTGCACCGTGACCTGGGCCCGCGTTTCGACCTGCATCAAGTCGAGCGACACATCGACACCGTGCAGCCGCGTGATCCAACAGCCGTTGGGGCCGTTCGCGAACGAATGCGGCCCCGCCGGCTCGTAGCGCAGCCACGGCCGCGGCGGCGGCGTGTTGCACGCCGTCAACAGAACGAGGAGAACGCCAAACCCTGCCAGATGGTGAACCATGTGTCTTCGACTTCGCATCGCCTGCGCAGACTAGGGCGCCCGACGAACGCCGCGCACGATACGGAGCGGCGTTGGCCGGAACAGTCTGCCCCCATGACGTAGCGGGCCGATGCCTGCGATGCCACTGTGTCGTGCTGGCAGCGGCGATGCGCGCACTTCGTCGGCGCAACGCGCCCTGGAAAGCAAACCGCCCACGGTGCCTTGGGGCACCGCGGGCGGCGATTGGAGCCGATGGTGGGACTCGAACCCGCGACCTATGCTTTACGAAAGCATTGCTCTACCAACTGAGCTACATCGGCGGACAACGGGCGGAAGAGAGTAGCGAGCGATCGGGGCAAGGTCCAGCGCAACCTCGCGGCAGTCCCCGGTTGCGACGGCGCCCACGGAACCAGCCGTCGCGGCAAAACCAACGACGGCCGTGATCCCTCGCAGGATCACGGCCGTCGTCGCGCCCCAGGGGCGGTTGCGTCGGCTCAGCCAGCGATGCGGCCGAGCTTCTTCAGCAACTCGGCGCGCTTCTCGGCGGGCAGGGTCGCCTTCGCCAGCGCGGTCGACACCGACAGGCGCAGGCCCGCGTCCGTCGCGCCATCGAGCGCCGCGAACAGCGCCGCGCAAACGTCGTCCGAGCAGGTGCCGAGGCGGGCCAGGATGCTGCCGCAGGAGTCGGCCGCCGCCTTCTTCAGATCGAGGCTGCCGCCGCCGCCGAGGGCGCCGACCAGGGCCGTCAACTCGGCCGCGCCGCCGCCGAACCCGAGCGCCTTCGCGGCCGGAACCGCGACCGCGTCTGAACGGTTCAGCTGCTTCGACAGGCTGTCGAGGGCACCGCCGATCGCGCCCTTGTTCGAGGCGATCGCGTGCAGACCGATGCTGGCTTCGGCCGCGTAGCCCTCGGCGCGAGCGTTGGCCGGCGTGGTGACGCCATCGAGCGCCGTGTTGACCGCGGCGACCAGGTTCTCACCGGTCAGCGGGCCCTTCACGATCGCGACGCCATCGCCGAAGCGGGCCTTCGCCGCCTCTTCGTCCTTGGCGATCACGACGATCTTGGCGTTCGCCATCGTCGCGTTCTTCTTGATGTTGCCGATCACGACTTCGGGCATGCCGTCCGGCAGGTTCTCGTTGATCACCACGACATCGACGTTCGGGTTGACCAGCAGGCTGCGCATGCCGCTGACGGCGTCGGCGCTGGCGTCGACCGCGATGCCGCGCGTCTTGCTCGAGGCCTCGACCGCTGCCCGCGTCTCCATGGCCGGCGCGATCACCTGGATCGTGCGCACGGCTTCTTCGGTCACGGCGTCGGCGAGCACGCTGACGACGGTGTCCGCCTGCGGCACCGCAACACCACCGCTGGCGCGAACCAGCGCGTTGGCCGCCGCGTAGCGCACCTTCTTGTCGCTGCTCTGCAGCGCCATCAGCATCGAGCCCTGGTCGATCGTGTCCTGCGCCTTCGACAGCGTCTGGACCGCTTCGACCGCGACGGCCGGGTTGCCACCCTTGACGCCGGCTTCGAGCGCGAAGCGGACCGAGTCCATGCCCATCGCCAGCGCCGTGTTGCGCAGCTCGTCGGCGACCGGTGCGACCGCCTTGACGGCCTCATTGCCCGCCGCCACCGCGGTGTCGATCATGTGCGCCTGGCCGAGGTAGGCCTGCGACAGCATGCCGCGCGCCGGGAGGCTCGACGGCGCCAGACGGACGGCTTCGGCGGCGACCGACTTGGCCAGCTCCGACGGGTAGAGCACTGCCGCGACGTCGGTGCCGTGCAGCTTGTCGTCCTTGAGCGACCACACGACTTCGCTGTAGCCACCCGGGGGCACGATGCCCTTCAGGTATTCGCCGGCCTGCGCGATCAGCAGATCGACGGCGTTGCCGGAAGCGTTCTTCTTGGCCATGAACTTGGCGCCGATCGCGCGGATGCCGGCGCGGTCGTCGGTGGCGAGCTGCGCCATCGCCGGGATCGCGCGGTCGTCACCGATGTGGTGCAGCGCCGCGGCGGCGTTCTGCACGACCTGCTCGTTGCTGCACTTCAGCACTTCGATCAGCGGCAGCACCGCGGCCGAACGCAGCTGCGACAGCGTGTAGATCGCCTGGATCTGGCCTTCGGCGTCGTTGACGTTGCCGAGCTTTTCGACCAGCGCGGGCACCGCGAACTCACCGTGCTCCGCGATCAGCTTGTTGATCGCCGTCTGGCGCACGCCGTAGTTCGAATCGGCCGCGGTCGCCGTGGCGACCAACGCCGCGATGGCGGCTTCGTCACGCGAGCGGACCTTCTGCTCGACCTTGGCGCGCTCCAGGATCGTCTGCGCGATCTTCTGGATGTCGCTGGCTTCGCCGCTTTCGTTCTTGTGGGTCATCAGCAGGTACCATTCGTCCTGCGAGACCGAGCGATAGAGGCCCAAGGCGTCCGAATTCGACGGGTCCGAAGCGAGGATCTCCCTCAACTTGGCGACGGCTTCGTCCTTCTTGCCGACACGCAACATCGTGACGGCATCCTGCAGCGAGGTCTGAGCCAGGGCGGAGCCACCAACGACAGCGGCGACGGCTGCCGCGAGGAGAGACTGGGAGAACGAGCGAGCCATGAAACGGGACTCCTTGGGAATCGAATGCGGTAGGGGTCTGTGTGAGGGCAGCACGAAGTGGTTCGACACCGCGGGCGTTCGGACGAGTCAGGTGTCGGAACCCCTTCCCAACCGGGCAGGCTGGAAAGGGCTGTCGAATGCTATGTTCCGACGCCCGACCGTCAAGTGGACGCAGCGGCTGACCGGGTTGGTCGAGCAAGAATAACCCGAGATCCGGCGCGGCGACGGCCCTACCGAGGGCCCCGCGGCCTCGAAACGACACAGGCTCGATGGCATCGCCGGCAGGCGGCACCTGATTTCGCGGCTCCCCGCGGCGCCACCGCCGGATGGGGAACGTCCGCCGCCGTTGGTGGCGCTCCCGCCGGCAGATATATGGGAACGGGATGTCGGCCGCCCCCCACCTGATCCTGATCGTCGACGACCACCGCGCCGTCCGCGAGGAGCTCGCCTTCACGCTCGGCTACGACGGGCTGCAGACCCGCGAAGCCGGCGATGGACCGACCGCGGTGACGATGGCGGCCGATCCGGCGGTCGATCTGGTTTTGCTCGACGTGAAGCTGCCCGGGCTCGACGGGCTCGACGTCTTGAGCAAGGTCAAGGAAGCGCGGCCGGACCTGCCCGTGGTGATGATCAGCGGCCACGGCGACCTGGAAACCGCCGTCGTCGCGATCCGGCGCGGTGCCTACGACTTCTTGCAGAAGCCGTTCCACAACGACCGCGTGCTCCTGTCGATCAAGAATGCGCTGCGGGCGTCGCGGCTGCAGCGCGACAACTCGACGCTGCGGGCGGCGATGCTGCATGAGCACGACCTGCTCGGCGACAGCGCACCGCTGGTCGCGTTGCGCGCGACGATCGCCAAGGTGGCGCCGACCGACGTCGCGGTACTGGTGACCGGCGAGAATGGCACCGGCAAGGAACTGGTCGCCCGCCAGCTGCACGGGCAGAGCCGGCGCAACAGCGCGCCGTTCGTCGCCATCAACTGCGCGTCGATTCCCGCCGAGCTGGTCGAGAGCGAGTTGTTCGGCCACG